>JAYGEH010000530.1:0-35019 GCA_046582475.1 Rhodospirillales bacterium | reverse complement strand
GGCATCATCGAGGTGACCGGTCTCGGCTTCGGCCTCACGTTCGTGCTGGTCGAGTTCGGCGAAGGCAATCTGCTCGGACTGATGGTGTTGACCGCGGTCATCTGCATCGTCCTCGGCATGGGCATGCCGACCACGGCGATTTATTTCCTGGTGGCGACGCTTGCCGCGCCGCCGCTGATCAAGCTTGGGGTGAACCCGCTCGCCGCCCACATGTTCGTGCTCTATTTCGGACTGGTGTCGCTGATCACGCCGCCGGTGGCGGTCGCCGCGTTCGTTGCCGCCAATCTCGCCGGGGCGCAGCCGATGGAGACCGCCGTCACCTCGGTGCGCATAGGCTGGACGGCCCTGGTGGTGCCCATGATGTTCGTGCTGTCGCCCAATCTGATCATGCAGGGAGAGCTGCTCGACATTCTGATCGCGGTGGTCACGGCGTTCTTTGGCGTGTGGTTGGCGACCGCCGGCATCATGCGCTATTTTGTCCGACCCATGGGCCTCACACTTTGCGTTGGTTTCGTTATCGCTGGGCTGGCATTGCTGCTGCCTGCCCGGGCGTTCGATGGTGCCGGCTATATCGATATTGCCGGCGTTGCCTTGGCGTTGCTCCTCACCGGCAAGGAATGGTACGCCAAACGGCAAAGTCCGGCGCTTTGATAACGCTCAAAGATCGAGCAGTTGGCCCGTATCGATGGCCAGGCGGACCCGTTCGGAATCTTGTTTTTTGTTGACGATCGGCGAGGAGGCCTTGGCGTAGGTATGCTTCTCGGTCAAGCGGCCGCCTTCGAAATGCAACAAATCGAGGCCGCGCCAGCCGCCGGCGCGCCCCGCCTCTTCGATGGTCAGCAGCCAGCGGATCAACGCCTTGCCGGTGCCCGTCCCTGGCCCGGCCTCGACGAACATGTCTTCGGTGTGAAAGCGCATGCGCCCGAAATCGCCCCGGAACTGGGGGACAAAGGCGGCGCGGATGGCGGCCTTGCCCACATGCCGGATATCGTTGAATTCGTCGTAAATCGCGTCTTCGGCGAAGTAGGACATCACCAACTCGATATCTTCGTTGTTGAAGGCCTCGGTAAAGCCGGTCACCAGCCTTTCCAAGGCCTTCCGTTCGTTGCTGTTTTCTGACACCTTTAAACCTCATCCCATGTTCGGCTACGATTGACCCTAGCACAAAACCCCAACCGGAATAATAAACCGCCATGATCACCCTTTATCACTACTGGGATTCCTTCTGTTCCTTCAAGGTGCGCCTGTGCCTGGAGGAAAAGGGGCTGGATTGGACCGGCAACCATGTCAACCTGATGCGCTTCGAGAACCTGACGCCCGATTATCTGGCGGTCAACGCCGGCGGCCTGGTGCCGACCCTGATCCACGACGGAAACACGATAACCGAATCCTCGATCATCAACGAATATCTGGACGGCTGTTTTCCGGACAACCCCTTGCGCCCGGCGGGGGAGCTGGCAAAGGCGCGCATGCGCTATTGGGTCGGCGTCGAGGAAGAACAATTGTTCAAATCCGTGCGTCCGGCCTCGCTCAATCTGATCATGAAGGAAATCTTTCACGCCTATTCCGACCAGCAAATGGATGATTTCCTGGCCCACCATCCGAAACAATACGCGGTTCCCACCTTGCAGAAGATGTTCCGAGCGCCCGCCGATATGGATGCGGTCAAGAAAGCCAAGCGGGCCTTGCGCGCCGCCTTCGAGAGCATGGACCGGCAATTGCGGGACCAGCCCTGGCTGGCCGGCGAGTCCTACTCGTTGGCCGATATCGCCGCCGCCCCGGTCGTCGACCGCATCGAGGTGCTGGAATTAACCGATGTCTACGATGGCCTGGACGGGCTTTTGGACTGGATCGCCCGCCTCACCGCGCGCCCGCCTATGGCCGCGCCAATCCGAAAGAACGCATGCGCGACGTCTTGGGCTGACCGCCTCAATCCGCCGAAGAAGGGATCACCGGCAGCAACAGGTGCGAAGCATGCGCTTCGTCGTGATAGATTTTGTGCAGGGTGGTCTTGGCGCTGCCCAGGTGCCAGGGCGCGTGGGTGCGGCCCAATGATTCCGGGGCCAGCTCGTAATTGCGGGCGCGGGCGTGGTCCATGGAGCAGATCACCAGCTTGATCCGGTGCCCGGCCTTGAAAACGTTGGCGAGCGGCGCCAGGGCGATGGCGTATTCGACAATCTCGCCGGGCACCACCGGCTCGGGCTCCAAGTGCGGATGCCAGGGCTCATAGGGTTTGGACTTGGCTTCATCCACGGCCCGGTGCGAGGCTTTCAGGAACCCCTTGCTCAATTCCACCTGGCGTCCGTCGGCGTGCAAATCCCGTAACGATACAATCCAGTGGGCGTCGTCCTGATCGATGGCTGCATAAAGGGTGATCGCCGCCGGCCCGGTGATCTCGGTATCTTCCTTCAATACCTCCGACACATATTCTATCTGGCTGATATCCACGGTCTCGTCGGCGGGCTGCTGCACGAAGGCGTCCGGCTTGCCCGCGGTCTCCTCGGGCTCTTCCGACAATCCCTGCCAGCGCCGCAAATACATTTTGGTCCACCGGGTGCGCGCCAGCGGCCATTCCTGTTCGGTGCGCCATTCGCCCGAGCCGTTGACGAAAAAGCGGATCGGCGGCTCGTCCATGATGCCGGTATCGATGCCCTTCAGCCAATGGTCGTACCAGCGCAGCACCTGGGCGCAATATTCGTCCGAGAGCGGGCGCATCTCCACCACCGGCGCGTCGATCTCCAGCTTCTTCGGCGCATCGATGCCGAGATAGTTATGGAAGGCGCCGACCAGATGCATATGGGCATAGGCCCACCAGCCCGACCGCGCCCACACCGGTATCTTGATGCGGTCATACATCTGGTTGGGCGAGCGCTCCCAGTAATAGGGGCCGTCCAGGGGATTGGCGAGGATATCGAAAAAGCACGGCGCCTTGCCGGGGCTGTCGGCGAAGGTGAAAAACTCCGGATTGATGCGCAAATCGGGATCGGCTTTAAGCGCCTCCATGATGGTCTTCAATTCGTCGCGGCTGGACTCCTTCACGGTCACCGAGGTGGAGCGGTCGGCGCAGATGCGCTGCACGTAGAGGTAATGGAAAAAACTCTGCAGGATGCCGCCGTGATGGGTCGATTCCCGGTAGAAATCGGCGGGCGCGTTCCACGGCATGATGGCCACCAGGTGCGGCGGCTGCTGGGCGGCCACGGGCAGCTGGATGGTGCCGAAGTAGGAGATGCCGATCATACCCACCTTGCCGTCGCACCAGGGCTGCGCGGCGGCCCATTCCACCAGATCGTAGCCGTCCTCGGCTTCCTGGCGCGACATCCAGCCCAGATATTCGCCTTCCGAGATGCCGGTGCCGCGCACGTCGGCGATGATATGGACGTAGCCCCGCGACGTGAAATATTCCGGGTTGCCGGCCTCGGTGGGGGTATGGTGGATGGCCGAGCGGTCCGGCTGGATGGGAATGGGGAGCGACTGGATGCCCTTGCCGTAGGGCGACATGCCCAAGAGCGCCGGGAATTTGCCGCCGTCATCGGGCCGGAACACATCGACGGCGACGGAGACGCCGTCGCGCATGGGCACCATCACGTCGCGCTCGTCGCGCATGGCGTATTTTTTTTCGGACGCGGGGTGGGGCATGGTGGTTGGTCTCCGATGGTGGCGGGTACAGGTGGCGGCGGGTTTCCGGTGCTCTTGGGGTTATATGCATAGCGCCGCAGTGGGGAGGCTTCAATTGTTGTTTGTGGAGACAACGGCGTAGGGCGCATGTGGATGGCTGAGCCCGGCCTGCGCAGCCGTGGCGACAGCTTAGGCGAAGTATGCTCGGCTAATCAAATGATGCCCGAAAGCCCAGCAGATTTCATCGCTGTTCGAAAACTTTGGATAGTTTTTAGACCTTGGATAAAGCCATGACGACAATCTTTAAATCTCTTGTATGCCAAATTTTTTTTTGGAAAATGGTGGTTTTGGTTCCGATAATCCTTGACGTAACTACGTACGCCTCCTATGGCAGCGACAGCTTGTTTTAACTCTTCAAGTTTTGACAATTCATCCAAAGTATTTGCCGTTTTACCAGGTTTAACTTGGCCAGAGGTTAGTAATTTCTTCCTGATGGCATCTTTTCCGGCTTTGAGAACCATCCCTTCTACAATTTCAGAAAGATCCCCATGTGGGCTGCGCCGATGGTTCGAAAACCGTAAGGAACCGTCAGAATCCGTCATAAGCGTAAGGGGGGTAAAAAACATATCGCACGAGAAATAAAATTAACAACACGTAATGAGTATATATGACGATGAATGGTTATGAATGGTTATGATTGTACATGGTGGATATTCTGGGAATGTGTCGCAGCACGCGGGCGGCGCCCGTGGGCTACCCCCATAAACCCCCACAAAACCCAACAAAACCCTTTGGTCGTTTTTCAATAAATGTTGCACTAGAAAAATATTTATATACCCGTAATAGGAATGAAAGGAAAAAAATTAACTAGCGCGAAGCGCGGGAAATGTCCCGGAATATCAATAAATGTGAATAAATGACAACAATGTTAATGTATTTTAGCGTGTCGCATGTCGCATAACGTGCCCAGCGCGCGGGGGATGGAATGGCCGGCCCGCGCGCGTCGTACTTGGCACCTCGGGAAATTAGGGGACTCAAGATTGCCCCTGGATGTCCGTAAATAACCATAAATGACAAGGATGTTCACGCGATTCCGCGTGTCGCATGCCACACCACACAGGCGCAGCCCGTAGGGCTGGGCCTTCTATCCGAAATTAGAGCCGCCGTTGACGTGCATGATCTCGCCGGTCATGAAACTGGCCTTCTCCGAGATGAGATAAATGCCGGCGTTGGCGATCTCGTCCGGATCGGCAAAGCGGCCGAGCGGGAAGCGGCGCAGCATGTTGGTGCGCTGCTCGTCCGAATAGCCGGCGATCATCGCGGTCTCGGTGAGGCCCGGGCTGACCGCGTTGACGCGCACCCCGTCCGGCCCCAGCGCCCGGGCCAGCGAGCGGGTGAGCGCAATCACGGCGCCCTTGGAGGCCACGTAAGCCGGGCCGCCCTGTCCGTCGCCGCCGGTGACGCCGTGCAAAACCGAGGTCGAGGTGCAAAGCACAATGGCGCCCCGGCCGCGCGCCGCCATGTGGCGCGCCGCGGCCTGCGCGATGAGGAAGCTGCCGGTGACGTTGACCGCCATCACATGGTTGCATTCGTCGGCGCCCAACTCGTCCCAGCGCGCCGACGAATGCGCCGCGCCCCAATGGATCAGCGCATCCAGGGCGCCGAAGCGGTCCACCGTGCCGGCAACCGCCGCGGCGCAGTCTGCGGCGCTGGAAACGTCGCCTTGGATGCGCAGCAGGCGCGCCTCATCACCAGGCAGTTCGCTCTCCAGGCGCCCGCCCTGGATGTCGAAGGCGGCGACGTTGGCGCCGCCTTGCAACAACAGGCGCGCGCAGGCCAGGCCGATACCGCTGGCGGCGCCGGTCACCAGAACCGTTTTTTCGTCCATGATTACGCACTCCCTTGCTTGGGTTTTTCCGGGCACCGGTTAGTCGCATGGTAACGGGCAATCGATTTGGTTTGGCGGCAAGGTCCGAGTGGTGGGTTTTTCCAGGCCTGGATCCGGTTGCCCCCGGATCGGGTGATCCGCCGGACTTAGGCCGCGGCGCCCGCCGCCGCAACCTCCATCACCGCTTTCATGATGCCCACATAGCCGGTGCAGCGGCAGATGTGGCCGCTCAGCATATCCTCCACCTCGGCCTCGGAAGGGTTCGGGTTGCGCTCCAGGAAATCGGTCACCGACATCAAGATACCGGGCGTGCAATAGCCGCATTGCAGGGCGTGGTTCCTTTTGAACGCCGCCTGCAATGGGTTGAGCGCGCCGTCGGCACCGGTCAATCCGGCGGCGGTATCGATTTGGCAGCCCTCGGCCTGCACCGCGAATATCAGGCAGGCGCGCACCGCGCGGCCGTCGACGCGCACCGTGCAGGCGCCGCAGACGCCGTGCTCGCAGCCCACATGCACCGAATTGGTGCTCAGGACCTGGCGCAGAAAATCGGTCAGCAGCATGCGCGGCTCGGTGAATCCGCTGACTTCGCGGCCGTTCAAGGTGACGGCGATCCGGTGTTGCTGGTCGCGGTTCAGTTGCGGCATTTTCTGGCTTCCATGATGGTGCGCCGGCCGAGGCGGCGGACCAGTTGGCGCCGGTATTGGGCGCTGGCGTGAATGTCGTCGCTGCCGCCCAGGTCCCAGGCGAAGGCGTTGAGGGCGTCATCGAGCCTGGCGTCATCGCCGCCGGCATCGTCCAGCCCCAAATCGGCGATCGGCCATTCGCGGACCGCCGGCGTCGCCGCGACGCCGCCGATGCCTAGGCGGACCGACGTTTCCGAGACCGCGGCGGCCAGGCTGACGATGGCGAAATCGCCCTGGCGGCGGGCCATTTCGTCGAAGGCGTAGCCGGTGCCCTGGCGCGCCAGCGGGAAGCGGACGGCGGTGATCATCTCGTCGGACCGCTTGTCGGTGGTCAACAGATCCACCTGGAATTCGGCGGCCTTGACGGTGCGCTTGCCGCGCCGGGATTGCAGCACCACCTCGCCGCCGAGCAGCGCCAGCGACAGGGGCAATTCGGAGCTTGGATCGGAGTGGGCGATGGATCCGCACACGGTGCCCCGGTTGCGGGTCTGGAAGTGTCCGAGAAAGGGCATGGCGGCGGCCAGCAACGGCACCTTCGCGCCAAGCTCCGGCCAATCCTTGAGGTCCGCCTGGCGGGTGGCGGCGCCGATTTCCAGGGCGCCGCCTTCGATGCGGATATAATCCAGCGCCGGGATCCGGTTGATGTCGATCAGCACCTCGGTTTCGATCAGGCGGAAGTTGAGCATCGGCACCTGCGACTGGCCGCCGGCCAGGATGCGCGCGTTGTTTCCGTGCTCGGCCAGGCAGGCCAGCACTTCGTCGATACTGTCGGCGCGCACATAGTCGAATGGTCTCGGCTTCATTTGCCGGCCCCGAACACGCGCAGCAACCATCGCCAAAGGGAAGGAGATTGGCCCGTAGCCGCCGCTCCGGCGCCGGCACTGGGGTCCTCGAAATTGGCGGTCAGCCGTTTAAAAAACTGACCGATGACCAAACTCGCCGCGCCATCCAGCATGCGCCCGCCGATGGCCGCGACCTTGCCGCCGATCTCGACCGAATAGTCGTAGCGGACTTCGGTTACCGCGCCGGCCGCCGTCAGGGTCACATGGCCCGACCCTCGGGACGAGCCGAGCGGCCCGTTGAGATCGCCCGACAAGGTGACCGAATTGGGCGCCTTCATATCGGAAAGCCTGACCCGCGCCTTGAAGGTGCCGCTCACCGGACCGACGCCGAGGGTTACTTCCGCCGCGTAAGCGTTGTCGCCAACCAGATCCAACTGCTTGCAGCCGGGAATGACGGCGGCCAGCTTGACCGGATCGATCAGCGCCTTCCAAACCGCCTCGGGCGCCGCCGGTACGGTGTGGCTGCCGGTTCCGGTCAGCGCCGGTCCCGCCGCCGGGGCCGTTTTTTCCTCGGCGGCGGCCGGGCGCGGCGGTTCTTCGCCGTGCATAATGGCGCTGATCTTGGTCGGCGTCATCGGCAGGTCGATGTTTTCGATATTCAGGGCGTCGCAGACGGCGTTGGCAAGGCACACCGGCGTGGTCATCACATTGCCCTCGGCGCCGCCCTTGGCGCCCAGCGGCGTGAACGGCGTCGGCGTCGATATGTGGTAGAGCTCGGGCGTCGGGATTTCACAGACCGTGGGCGGCAGGTAATCGGCGAAGGTGCCGGACAGGAACTCGCCGTTGTCGCCGTAAACGAACTCCTCCATCAGCGCACAGCCCACGCCCCAGGCGAAGGCGCCGTAGGTCTGGCCGTCTTTGAGCAGCGGATTGAGGATGGTTCCGGAGTCATGCACGGTGACGTATTTATCGATATGCACCTGACCGGTATCGCGGTCGATCTCGATGCCGCAGAAATCGAAGACGAAGCCGTATGTCTGCGAGGTGTTGATCTGGTCCTGATCGTTGGGCGGCTCAAGCTCGGGCGGCGCCCAGGTGCCGACGGCGCGCATGCCCGGCTCCATGCCTTCGGGCAGCTCGCCCGGTTGCCAATGGGCGACGCCGGCAACCCGGTGCAGCTTGAGCGAGTTATCCGGATTGTCGCGCGCGAACACCAGGCCATCGGCAAAATCGATGTCTTCGGGCTTGACGTTCAGGCGCGGCGCGGCGATGCGCGCCAGTTTCTCGCGAATCTGCTGGGCGGCGCGCTGACAGGCGACGGCAGAGGCCGAGGAGAACCGGCAGGAATAGTTGCCGGTGGCGATGGACCAGGGGTCCTTATGGGTGTCGAGCTCGGTATTGACGCGGATATCGTCGGGGCTGACGCCCAGCTGATCGGCGACGATCTGGGACAATACGGTGGCGTGGCCCTGGCCCTGGGGTAGCGAATCGCAAGTGACGCTGATGGCGCCCAGCGGTTCCATATTGACCGTTGCATAGGAAATGTTGCCGCCCTTGAGGCCCGATTTGTGGCGTTCCTCGACGGTTTGAATGGTCGACAGGTACCCCATGTTGGAATGCGCCGGATCCGAGACCACCGCCAAGCCAATGCCGTATAGGCGCCCCTCCTTGCGCGCCGCGTCGCGCCGCTGGCGAAGTTCGTCGAGCTTGCCTTTGCTGACGCCCAGTTCCACCGCCGCCTGGTAATCCCCGGAATCGAGCAAGGCGCCACCGGTGGCGCGATAGGGAAAGGCATCCTTGGGCACCAAGTTCTTCTCGATCACTTCCAAGTGGTCGAGGCCGGTCACTTCGGCAACCCGGCGCATGATGCTTTCCAGGGCGAAAAAGGATTGCGGGCCGCCAAAGCCCCGGACCATGCCCGAGGGCGTCTTGTTGGTCATGACCAGGCGGTTGGTGATGGCCATGTGGGGAATGTCGTAGGGCCCGGTCATAACGCCGTGCTGGCGGTACAGCGGGCCCGGCATGGGCGGGCGCAAATAGGCGCCATAATCGTCAAGCTGGTCATAACGGAGCGCCGTCACCCTGCCGTCCTTCATGGCCGCCGCCTCGACTTTGATCTCCCGGTTCGGGGCGGCGATGGCGGCGGTCAGATGCTCCAGCCGATCCTCCACCCATTTGACCGGACGGCCGACTTTCCGGGCCGCGACGCAACACAAAACCACATAGGGGAAAATTGCCTGTTTGACACCGAAGCCGCCGCCCGAAAATGGCGCCGTGCGCATGCGCAGTTTTGATCCGGGAACGCCGAGCGCGCGGGCCATCACCGGATGCACCGTGAACGGGCCCTGGAAGTTCGACATAACGTCATAGACGCCGCCGTTCAAATCGTACTCGGCGACCACCACATAGCCTTCCAGCGGGGTGTGGGAATTGCGCGGATAGGAAATCGAAAGCGCGACAGTGTAATCGGCCTCGGCGAACGCCCTATCGGGATCGCCATAGGTAAAGTCGCGGGACGAGACGACGTTGGTGCCAACCGCGATATGGACCAGCGGCGCATCGTCTTTGGCCGCATCAAGGGGAACGATCACCGGTTTCAGGTTCTTGTATTCAACTTGGATCAAATCAACCGCGTCCTCGGCCAAATAGCGATCTTCGGCAATGACCATGGCAACCGCCTCGCCGACAAAACGGACCCGATCGGTGGCCAAACTCCATTGATCCATGGGCTGCTTGACGACGATCAGGAACGGCGACGTTACCGCCTTGACGTCGGCCCCGGTCAAAACGGCGGCGACGCCTGCCTGGCGCTCCGCGGCGCTGGTGTCGATCGACAGGATTTCAGCAGAAGCGTGGGGCGAACGGAGAATGGCGGCGTGCAGCGTTCCCTGGGCAGTCGGCATATCGTCGGCGAATCTGGCGGTTGCCGACAACAGGACCGCGTCCTCGACCCGCTCCATGGCGCGGCCGACAAAGGGTATCTTCTCTTGGCTCATTAATCCTCCAACTCCTGAAGTCTGGCGCCTGCAAATGCCCCCGATTTCAAACCTGTCCGGCCGGGCGCGGCGCGCTCAACTGAGCTCGCCAACGCCATTATCTCAACCCAAATTCCTTTAAGCCACGGTCTCGCCCATCGGCATCGGGTGTCTGTAAACCCGTCGATGGGATCAAGGTACCCGCCGCCGGCGCGGGATCACGGTGATATGGTGGTATCAAGATGAATGTGCACCGGCTCCGGGCCATCCTCGATCTCACGGCCAAGCACGCGAACCGCCGTTTCGGCTTCGCCAATGGGATAGTGATGGGTGCACAGAACTTTAAGTTCTTGCCAGTTGTTTCTGAGAATATCCACGGCCTTAGCGGTATCGACCCAATCGGACGACAGAACACCGAGCATCGAAATTTCGTTGAACACCAGCTTGTCGGTGTAGAAATTGTTCAGCGCGTTATGGGTTTTCAGGCCCGCGACGACGATGGTGCCGCCCTTTTTCACCATCTCTACGGCTTGCAAGATCGGCTCGGTGGCGCCAGCCGATACGTCAAGCACCACATCCGCCTTGCGTCCGCCGGTAAGATCGAGCACCCGCTCCACCGGATCTTCGTCTTCCACCGTGATGGTGGCGGTGGCGCCCAACGCACGGGCGAGCGCCAGTCGATGGGCGTCGGCACGGGTGCCGGTGACGATAATCTTCTCGGCACCGATTTCGCGCGCCACCACCACGCTTAGCAAGCCGCGCTGCCCCGGACCTTCGATAACGATGGTTTGGCCTTGCCTCAGATCGGGCCGCGCCGAAGCCCAGCGGACGGCATTGGACAAGGGGTTGAACAAGCTCATGGCATCGGTCGGTATGTCCGTGGGCACCTTGTGCATACGAGAATTCGGGTGAAGATAAAGGTGGGACGCGTATCCGCCCCAAAGATGCGGCGGTTTATCGAACCCCAAGCGGATGCCATAGCCCATATTCAGGTCGCAGAAAATGGGACGGCCATCTTCGCAAGGCGGGCATTCACCGCAGGGGATCGAGGTCTCGACGATGACCCTGTCGCCCTCCTTGACGCCCCATTTCGCCGCCGCTCCGGCGCCGACGCGGTCAATCCAACCGAGGATTTCATGCCCCGGGGTCATCGGCAGCGTTCCGTATATGGTGCCGGCGAAATGGCCGTCGAACTGCTCGTAATCGGTGCCGCAGAGACCTGCCGCTTCCATGCGGAGCAACCCCTCATCGGGGCCGATCTCGGGCAGCTCGACCTGCCGGTAATCAAAATGCCGTACTTCGGTCAGGACTGCCGCGTATGCTTTTTCCGTCATTTCAATGATCCGCTCTCATTGGTTTTGCTTCGGATGCCGATCCTGCCAAAGCGCAAGTTCGAGAACAACCGCAAAAGTATTTGATGGCCCATCGATTGCGATTTGCCACCCTCAGCCCTTGTGCCGGTAATGGTAACCGTTCCACCATTGTGCGAAGGGAATGACGTTATTATTGTTGGCAGGCCGTTGTTTGACGGCTATCAACGAAATTTATTGGGGCAGAACAGGGTAGAATCATGAAGGACAATACCGTCATATTGGATGAAAGCCAAACTCCGGCATCGATCAATTTCTCGCCGGTCTTCAATGTTGCCGTCCCGTTCATTGACCGCCATCTCGATGAGGGCCGCGCCGGCAAAGTAGCGATCCGTGCGGCTGATGAAGAGGTCACCTATGGCGAGCTCGCCGAACGGGTCAACCGGTACGGAAACGCGATAATTTCGCTCGGCATTCAACCTGGCGAACGGGTGCTGATGGTGGTCAAGGACTGTCCGGAATTCATCTACGCATTTTTCGGTGCCATCAAAGCCGGCGTGGTACCGGTGCCGGTCAACACCATGGTGCGGGTTGCGGACTACCAATACCTGATCGAGGATTCCGGATGCGCGGCGTTGATCCACAGCCCCGAATTCAGAGACCTCGTCACAGAGTCTTTAACGGCGGTGGCGCATAAGCCTTCCAAGATTTTGACCACCGAGGAACTGAGTGCCCAGATGGCGACCGAATCCCCGCAACTGGCGCCGGCGCCGGCAACCGCCGATACGGTTTGTTTCTGGCTCTATTCCTCTGGATCAACCGGCAATCCCAAGGGCGTCATCCATCCGCACCGCTCCATGGTCTATACCAGCCAGTGCAGCGGCGTCGACACCATCGGCCTCGGCGAGGACGATAGCTGTTTCTCGGCCAGCAAAATGTTCCACTCCTACGGGTTCGGCAATGCCTTGACCTTTCCTTTGTGGGTCGGCGCGACGATTATATTGAGCGACCAAAGGGTCACACCCGAATTGACCTTCGAAGTTTTCGAGAAATACCGCCCGAGCGTTTATTTCGGCGTACCGACACTTTACGCGCAGCAACTGCACGCCATGGACAAGAAAATGCCGGATACCTCCTCGCTACGCCAATGCGTGTCCGCCGGCGAAGCCTTGCCCGGCGATGTGCTCAATCGCTGGAAGGAAAAAACCGGCACCCTGATCGTCGATGGGTTGGGTTCGACCGAGGCGCTGCATATTTTCGTCGGCAATACGCCGGCCGACTACAAGCCGGGAACCTCGGGCCGCGTGGTCGGACGCTATGAGGTTCGCATCGTCGATGAAGACGGCAAACCCGTCGAGCAGGGAGACATCGGCACCCTGCATGTGCGCGGCGGCTCGACCGCGATCGAGTATTGGAATAATCCGGAAAAGACCGCCAAAACCATGCTCGACGGCGGCTGGCTCAACACCGGCGACATGTATTATCAGGACGACGAAGGCTATTTCGTCAATGGCGGCCGCGGCGACGACATGCTCAAAGTCGGCGGGCTTTGGTGTTCA
Source organism: Rhodospirillales bacterium (assembly GCA_046582475.1). Classification (GTDB taxonomy): domain Bacteria; phylum Pseudomonadota; class Alphaproteobacteria; order Rhodospirillales; family UBA2165. Next base: position 22,207 of record JAYGEH010000530.1, on the reverse strand, counting down.
CCGTTCGAGATCGAGGCGCGCCTGATCGAGCATGGCAAGGTGCTCGAAGCCGCCATCGTCGGCCGCGCCGACGCGGACGGCCTGATCAAGCCCGAGGCCTTCGTGGTGCTCAACAATGCGGGCGACGCCGGCGAAGCCATGGAAGAGGATTTGCGCGAGCACTGCAAGGCAGCCCTCGATCATTACAAATATCCGCGCTGGTTCAATTTCGTCGAGGACCTGCCAAAAACCGCCACCGGCAAGATTCAGCGTTTCCGGCTGCGCGAATAAGCGATCCGCCTGTTAGCTAATGGGCTCTTTAATTTTCATAACGCTGCCGACCTGGGCTGGCACCGGCAGGTCTTTATGGGCGTCCCACATGGCCGCGAGCTTGTCCATCGGACCTTCGGTGAACGGCACCACCTTGCGGATGGCAAGATCGACGTGAACCGCCAATTGTTCCTGGGTCGCCATCTGGTAGCCTTCGCCGACATGGTACATGGTATGGAAATAATGCAGCCGCTTTTCATCATATCCGAGAAGCTGGCTGGTTACCCGGACCTCGTCGCCGACGCTGCCTTCACGCTGATATCCGATGTGGCATTCGACCGCAAATGTGGAGAGGCCAGTGGCTTTTTATAAAGTTCACCGAGACCGCAGAGCCGATAAAATACGTCCATGGCGTTGTCAAATATCAAGGCGTAATAAGCGACATTCAGATGGCCGTTGTAATCGATCCAGGGGTCCTGAACCGGTTCCTGCCAGCGCGATATGGGCGCCTCTAGCGGCATGACTTGCTCTCCTTTAATCAATTCCTGGGATTGTGTATTTGCAAAAAGTACTGCTGCGCGGGCCTGGTATTGTCAATAACTAGGCGGCCGGAAGTTCTGTCATCCAACCGCGAACGGTCTGCACCCATTTGCCGGACGTGTCGCCGTGCGCCAGGTTGACCTGGTAGTGGTCCATGCCTTCAAACACGTCATAGGCGACCCTGCAACCCGCTGCCTTCAGGGCCGCCACCATATCGCCGCTGGATCTAATGACGTGCTCAAAATCGTCAGTGCCGTGAGAGACGTAGAACGGCGTCTTGTTTCCGGCCACATAGCTGATTGGTTCGGCGAGCACTTCGTCTTTCGGATCCTCGTACATGAGTTCGCCATAGGTGATGCCGCTATCGCCCGGCGCCTTGAGATTGGCCCGGTAGCGGTAGCCGGCGGACGCCGAAAAGCATGCCTTCACCACATCCTCGGGCAGCTCATACTCGCCATAGAGCTCTTTGCGCAAGGTGACCAGCGAGGCCAGCGTGCCACCCACCGACCAGCCACCGGCGAAGATGCGGCCGATATCGCCGCCATGGGCACCAATGTTTTGGCGCACCCATTGCAGCGCCAGGAAGGCATCTTCCAGCGGCGCCGGAAACTTGGCCTCGGGCACCTTCCGGTAAGACGCGGCGACGAAGATCGCGGGCAAATCGACGAAAGCCGGCGCCATCAGGCCGCTCCATTCCTTGTAGCCGTGCTGCCACGCTCCGCCATGGCAAAACAGCAGCACCGGCACCGTCGCGTCGGGCATAGTATCGGGGAGATAGAGATCCAGCTTCTGGTAGTAATCGGCGCCAAACGCCACATCGAGGACCGTGCGGCACATGGCCTGGGCCTCGCGCGCCCCCGCCAGGGCCCGTTCTCCGTACTGCCGCGCCGGGCCCGGCACGCGTGTATTCGACGCCGTTCTTGGGCTTTGCGGTTTGAGATCATCTAAGCTCATCACGCCCTCGCATTATTTCATTATGGCCGATATATGGGCCGGCCATAAAACAGACAGTGGTCTTCGCTACAATTCAATACAAAATTGATCAAACGGGATCGTGACTTAAACCAATCTGGGACCTATGGTGCCCGCATATCCATTCGAGAGAAACAACCATGCCCGATCAATCTTTCCGGACCATGCTCGCCAATTTGGAACAACAGGGGGAGCTGATCCGCTTCGACAAGGAAGTAGACCCGCTGACCAACATGGCGGCGGTTCAATGGCGCGCCTATAATGAAATGGGCAAAGCCAGCCTGTTCACCAACATCGCCGGCCACCAGGGCTGGCAAGCCTGTAGCCAGATTATCGCCGACCGCCGCAAATGGTCCATCGGGCTCGGCATCGAAGAAAACGCGCTGTTGAGCGAAGTCGGCGCCCGCCTCGGCCGCAGCATCGAGACGGTCACCGTCGATTCCGGCTCGGCCCCGGTCAAAGAGGTGATCATCACGGGTTCCGACGTGGATCTGTACGACATTCCATCCACATTCACCTCGGAATTGGACGGCGGGCGTTACTTCGCATCCGGCATTGTGGTGATCAAGGATCCGGAGACCGGCCTCCGCAACGTTTCCGTCCACCGCCAACAGGTTACCGCCAAGAACAAGACCGGTTTCGTCATGCTGCCCCGCCAGACGCGGCGTATCTACGATAAATACCGTGCCCTGGGCGAACCGATGCCGGTTGCCATTTTCTTCGGCTGCCATCCGGCGATTTTCTTAGCCGCTTCCTACACCACCCAATTCGGCCACGACGAGTTGAGCCTGGCCGGCGGGCTATTGGGCGAGGCGGTGCGCACGGTGGCTTGCGAAACGGTCGATCTGGAGGTGCCGGCGGAAGCCGAATTGGTTTTGGAGGGCGAAGTACCGCCCGATATACTCGAGCCGGAAGGTCCCTATGGCGAAGTGACCGGCACCTATGCCGGCGGCGGCGATGCGGAGATCTTCAACGTCAAGGCTATCACCCGCCGCCGGGACCCGATTTACTACGCCCTCCATTGCGGCGCGCCGGTGACCGACGCCCAATCGACCATGGGGCTCGGCATCGAAGTGGCGACCAGGATCCATTTGAGCGCCGTCGAGGGCGGCATCGACCTGATCGACGTGCGCGCCGTGACCGCTTCTGGCGACATGATGTTGGTGCTGAAACTGCGTCCGCGCCAGCCGGGGCAGGCTAAAACGGCATTGACGGCGGCGTTGTCGGGACGCTATTTGCACCCCAAATTGGCGATCGCCGTGGACGAGGATATCGACGCCGGCGATTTGCGCCAGATCGCCTGGTCGATGGTTACCCGGGTTCACGCCTCGGAAGATGTGATCATGATCCCCAATACCCGCGTCTTCGGCCTCGACAGCATATCACCCCTGGTTCCCGGCATGGGCCAATTCACGCGCATCGGCACCAAATGGATGATCGACGCCACCATTCCGGTGCATCTAAGCGATGCCGAGCGCCAGGAATTCATGGCTGCCTACCCGAAAAATTACGATTCCGTGCAGCTCAAGGATTTTCTGCCGTAACGCAACTCACGATTTGTCGATGCGCAATTGGGCGCGCTTGGGGATTTCGAATTCCGGCAGACCCGCCGATTTCCATGTTTCCAGGGCCTTCATCATCGTTTCCTTGGGCGGCAGTGAAAATTCATCCTCGGGGAGGGTGCGGGTGGCATCGACAACGATCTTGCTGCCTATTTTCACGCCATCGACCAACTCCACCGACGGGTCCATGGCGGCGCGCATAAAGACATTGTCGATTATGACGGTATCGCGGGACGGATTGTAGCGGGCGTTCATCACCCAATCGATGTGCCGGGGATCGCGGATATCGACATCGTCATCGACCACGGTCACCCTTTTGAAGGCGCTGACCTCTGCGGCCATGCGGCCGACTTTCATCGCGTGGCCTGGGTAAAGCGGCGTCATGGCGATAATTCCATGCGCCATTTGACCGCCGAAAGTCTGATCGACATGGAGGTCGGTGATCTGTGTTTCACCAAGGTCATGGCGAAGAATCTTTGAGATTAATCCGGCCGTGGAGTTGCTTTGCAGGAAGGTGCTCTCGGAAGGCGGCATCTGGCTGGACATGCCATAATATATGGGGTCCTTGCGATGCGTAATGGCGGTTATGCGGGCGACCGGCTTCTTCGAAACTCCAGCCATAAAACCAAGGTTCTCGCCGAACGGGCCTTCCGTATCCCTTTCGGAGGGATCCACCAAACCCTCGATGATGATCTCGGCGTTGGCCGGGACCAAAATATCGCTGGTCGTGCATTTGACCATTTCAAGGGGCGTGCCCATCAAGCCGCCGGCAACCGCCATTTCCTGCATGCCGGTCGGCATGGTGGCGACGGCGGCCAATTGAAAGGCCGGCTCGGCGCCGATAACCCAGGCCACCGGCGCCGCCTTGCCCTGGGCCCACCAGGTTGCGCATTGATCATGGCCGCCGCGGCGGGGATTCATATTGACGACCACATGATGGTCGTCGCGCACCCGGGTGCGGTAAACGCCGGTATTTTGGTTATCGGTATCGATGGTGCGGGTCATCACGGTGGTCGTGATATAGGGACCGATATCCTTGCCCGGTGTCCAGGTAGGGACCGGCAACAGGCTGAGCCGCGCTTCGTCGCCGGTCAGAACAACCTCCTGGCAGGGTGCCTTATCGATGGTCACCGGTTCAATCGGATTAACCAGGGCGTTTTCCCAGCAGGGATTAACCTGATCCGGTTCGACGTCAAGGGCCAAGGCATAGGTCCGGCGGGTCGCGCCCAGCGCGCCGGTGCATAGGGAAAATTCCGAGCCCTCCACGTTATCAAACAACAGGCCAAAGCGCTCTTCATCGCTCAGCGCCTGGAAGGCCCATTTTATCAAACAGGCCGGCTCCCAGCTTGGATCGACCGACTGCTGAACACGTCTCAGCAGCCCCTGCTGCTCGGCGACGGCGACGAAATCTCGGAAGTTGCGGTAACCCATCTATTTGTTCCCCATCATTTAGGCAATTGCCGATCCCCGGGAGAGGTCCAGGGTATCGGGTATGAATAATTCATGGATCGATCTGCGTGCGACAGAAGACCTGCTTTCGAAGGACCGCCGTACATGGCGGCGGTATTGATCTAAGCAATCCGAAACTAAATGGCCAGAGAAATGTTCGGTCAGGCCACCAGGGCGCCGAGCCGCAGGGGCAGCGCCGCTATGGGATCATTTCCGGCCCTATTCCCCTTTGTAAACGGCCTTCCGCTTTTCGAAAAATGCGGTGGCGCCTTCGGTATAATCGTAACTGTCTCTGAGTTTTTCATAGGCTTGCCCTTCGAGGTTCATGGCGAAATCCAATGTCGAATCGAAGGCGGTATTCATCACCCGTTTGATAGTCGCCAAAGCCAGAGGCGACAGCGCGTTAAGGCGGGCGGCGTATTGATCGATCATGGCGTCGAGGGCCGCCTGGTCCTCGGCCACATCCGTTAATATCCCCCAATCCAGCGCGGTTTCCGCCGGCACCCGCTCACCTAGATAAATCATCTTCTTGGCGCGGGTGAGGCCGACCAAACTTGTCAATCGGGGGGCGCCGCCGCTGCCTGGTATCTGGCCGATGCTGACTTCCGGCAGGCCGACCAGGGTACCGGTGGTGGCCAAGCGGAAATCGCAGGCGAGGGACAATTCGAAGCCGACGCCGAAGGCGTATTTTTCCATCGCGCAGATCACCGGTTTTGAGCAGCGCGCCGGGGCCGAAATGTTCCATGACAGATCCGACATGCCGTTTCGGGGTACCTCGAAGAAACCGCGCACGTCGCCACCCGACGTAAATATTCCGCCCGCTCCGCGAATGACAACAACGCCGATATCGTCGTCACGATCGAACGCCTCGATGACGGCGGTGATTTGCGGGCGCGCCCGATAGGAAACGATGTTGAGCGGCTCGCGGTCGAGAACCAACCAGCCAATCCGCTTTTCCTTGTCAATTTCGACACGCAGCCCGTCGAGTTCTTCAAGGGTTTCGGCGCGCTGTTTCGCGTAGTCTTGGGCCATGATATTGCTCCACTGATTTTAGAAGATTTCGGTTGATCGGTTCCCCGTCTCGGCTTCGCTTGGGCCGTTAACGTCCCCAGCCTTGTTGGCCGCCGGGACGCCGATTAACCTGGCCGCTGATTGGCGCAAATCGCCCTTGAGCACTTTGCCCAGGGAATTCCTCGGCAGATCATCGACAAAAAAAACATATTTGGGCTTTTTGTAGCTGGCAATCCTATCTTTACAATGCGCGATTATTTGTTCCGCGTCGGGCGCGCCTTTGGTTTCGAGGACCACGAATGCCGCGACGGCTTCGCCGTAAATTTCATCAGCAACGCCGACCACGGCTGCTTCGGCGACGGTTTCCATGCCGATTATCACCTGCTCTACTTCCTTGGAATATATGTTGAAGGCGCCACTTATGATCATATCCTTTTTCCGGTCGGCGATGTAAAGGTAGCCGTCTTCATCCACATAGCCGAGATCGCCGGTGTGGAACCAGCCGCCCTTGAAGGTTTCCGCGGTTTGTTCGGGGCGATTGTAATACCCTCTCATCACAACGTAACGGCCCGGCTCGCCGACCCGGACCGTCAATTCTCCGACCGTGCCGGTTGCAACTTCCTTGTCGTCATCATCGACAATTTTGATTTCGATGCCTGCCGAAGGCCGGCCGACACTTTCGGGATGGGTGAACTGTTCTTCATGGGACAAAGAGGTCACGCCGCCGGCTTCGGTCTGCGCAAAAAAGGAAGCAAGTTTAAGGTTCGGCAAGGCTTCGATCAGTCTTTTCTTAAGGCTGACCGGAAAGGCTTCGCCAGTGACGGTTATGCGCCGCAGCGATGCACAGCGCGATGGATTATCCTCGATATGCGGCAGCAGCATCCGGCATAGGGTCGGCACCATTCCCAAGACGGTGATTTTTTCCGTCTCAATAGCGTCGATCACCGCACCGGCATCGAATTTTCCCAGGACCACAATGGTTCCGCCCAGGGTCAGGGAATTGGAGAGCCGGGCGAATCCGGTGCGATGGGTTAACGGCGTTACCACCAGATACCGGTCGTCGCCGCTTATGCCCCAATCGACGGCATTTATATAGCAATGCTGAATGATAATATTGGCATGCGTAACGATCGCCCCTTTTGGTTCTCCGGTCGTCCCGGCTGTATACATGATCATGCAATCGTCGTTGGCGACGGATATTTCGGGCAATGAAGCCGGCGGCGTATTCAGGAGTTCGGAAAAATTTTCGGCGCCCGCAACCGCGCCGCCAACCGAGATCAGCGACAATTTGGAAAGGCCGTCCAACAGCCCCCGGATTTTACGCGTCTCGGCAGCGTCGAAAACGAGGACTTTTGGTTCGCTATCCTCACAAATATAGGCAAGTTCCGATGCCGACAATCTGGTCGTCACCGGAACCGCAACCGCGCCCAAAGTGTAGACGGCATACAACATTTGAACGAATTCGATACTGCTCGGCAGATAGAACACGACAACATCGCCTTGGGCCACGCCGCGGTTCGCGAGGGCCGACGCCATCTGCCGAATTGATGCATGGAGATCGCGGTAGGTAATGCGCCGGGAAGCACAAATAATGGCTGTCTTGCCGGGTTTGCTTTGCGCGTGGGCCGCCACAATATTCTCAAGCCGCATGGCACTGTTCCTGGGCTAAATCATACGCCGGGCTAGGCACGTTCGAATTCGCCAGACACCAGCATGCGTCTGAGAATTTTGCCGACCGGGGATTTCGGGATTTGTTTTAAAAAAACATAGGCGCGCGGGCGCTTGAAATCCGCCAGGTCGGATTTTTTACAATGGGTGTCAAGTTCTGCCGCGGTAACGTCGCCGGCGCGAACGATGAACGCCGTGACTTTTTGTCCCCACCGCTCATCGGGAATTCCCGCCACCGCCACCTCGCCCACGGACGGATGCAGGGATATCACGCTCTCGATTTCAACCGGCGTGATGTTTTCTCCGCCGCTGATCATCATGTCGTCGACTCGGCCGGTGACAAAAAGATCGCCGTCACCGTCTTTGTATCCGGTGTCGCCGGTAAAGTACCAACCTTCGTGAAAGGACTTGGCGTCGGCGTCCGGACGCCGCCAATATCCGGTGAAGGCCTCATCATTGGCGGTGTCGGCAATAATCTGTCCCTCTTCACCGGGCTCGGTCGTATTTTCAGGGTTTTCGGTGCCCAGCTTGACGACGCGGATACGTTGTTTGAGACCGGCCTTGCCGGCCGAACCGGGCTTGCCGGCGGCATTGGGCTCGATGGTGAATGTGTATATTTCCGATGAACCGTAATGGTTGACCAAGTGATCGGGCTTCATCTTTTCCCAGATTTTGAGCATCAAGCCGTCCGGCATCGGGGCTCCCGCAAAGCCGAGATGAACGGCCGAAGAGGTGTCGAATTCGTCGAACGCGGGCGCCGCCAATAAATCGTGAAATAGGGTCGGAACCAGAAATACCGAGGTGATCTTTTCCTTTTCGATCATTTCGAGGGTTTCAAAGGGATCGAATTTTCTCTGGCAGATGAGACGGCCGTCTAAAAGCTGCATGGCGAGCAACGAACGCACCCCCATGGTATGGTAGAAAGGCATCGCCCCGAGCATCACTTCGCCAGCGATACCGCGATGTTGCGCCACATGGGCGAGTGCGGCGGCCCGTTCGGCGCGGTGCGATCGCGGAACGCCCTTGGGTTTTCCGGTGGTTCCGGAGGTATAGAGCATCACCGAAATATCGCCGCTTTCGGCGCGTGGTTCGCCGTCAAAGCAGTCGTCTTGCAACAGGCCGTCGAACGTCGCCGTGGCGTTTTCGCCGGGCTCCAGACCGATCCGCAGGATCGATCCGGCTTCCTTTGATTTGGCGACGGCCTCTGCGGCGACGTCCTGAAACACCAGCGCCGCCGCTTGCGCATCCGCCAAGCAATAGTCCAATTCGCCGGCTTTCATCCGCCAGTTCAACGGTGTGATGATCAGTCCCAGAAATTGACAGGCCCAGTGCAGGGTTGCCATTTCCCAACGGTTCTGCATTAGGACGGCCAGCCGGTCGCCCTTTTTCAGACCCGACCGGTCTAGCCCGCCGGCGGCGCGGCTGATTTTGTCGAACCATTCCCGATAGGTCAGACGCAGCCGGCCATCGACCAAAGCGGTCACCTCTGGGCTGCGTTCCAACGACAACCGATAGCTACTGCCCAAATCCATCATCAGGCCTTTCCCCGAACGTCAGTCTTGGTTCGCGTTATGAAGACTGTCAGAATTAGGAAAATTGGCAACAGAGGTTAGGCTGGTTTCAGATTGGAAGCCAACCCAAAATTGGCTGCAAAAAAAATGACATTTACCGTACCCGAACCCGGAAATCGCGTGGATTTGGCGATGGCTGATGGCGCCGTTATCCGGCTTCGCCAGCATGGCAACTGCCTTGGTCCCAGATTGGTTCTTTGTCACGGCAATGGCTTTGCCATCGATGCCTATTTTCCATTTTGGCGCTTTCTGACAGATCAATATGATTTGGTCATTTATGATCAACGAAGCCATGGCCAAAATCCCCGCCATACGCTCGAGGCCCACCGGTTGGACAATTTTGTCTCGGACATGGAGGAAGTCTTTCACGGCATAAAACGCGAATTTGGAGACAAGCCGGCGATAGGCGTTTTCCATTCCGTTTCCGGGGTAACGTCGATCCGTCATGCGCTTGAGTACGGAAAACGTTGGCAGGCGCTCATTCTTTTTGATCCGGCAATGGTTCCCGGGCCGGGACGGCCGGAAAGTGAGGTAGGCCGAAAGTTCGAATTGATGCTGGTGGATTGGGCGAAGCGGCGGCCCGATAATTTTGCCAGCCCAAAAGAACTCGCCGACCAATTCGCTAAAGCCAGAACCCTGCAAAGATGGGTGCCGGGAGCCAGAGAGCTTATGGCCAAAGCAACGCTGCACGAAGATTCCGAGACGGGAAAATGGGTTCTTAACTGCCCGGGCGCCGCCGAGTCACAAATCTACAAAGACAATTCGGAGTGTCATCTTACCGAACGGATGGATAAAATACCCGTGCCGGTGCGGCTCATTTGCGCCGATCCAGACCAGCCCGATGCCCTGGCCCCCAGTAAAGTTGGCCGCGCGGTTCATGCCGAGTTCGGCCTCCCATACGTTGCCGTCGAAAATACCAACCATTTGCTGCAAATCGAGAAGCCGGTGGCGTGCGCGCGGTTGGCAAGATCGTTCATTGAAAAATTATTGGCCGATGACCCAGGGACCGCCTTGTGATGTAGTCGATCCACCGATCTTCGATTGTTCGCCGGCCACGGATCAATGGCCATGCGCGGCCCAACTCGGATCGGGCCGGGTGCGCCATTGCTCCGATCGCCAAGGCCGCCGATTACGGCGACGGTGTCAATGTGGAAATGGCCGCCGCGAATTTGGATTCTAGTCCAAATAGTCTGCGATATCGACTTTGTTCCAGTCCTTCGGCCAGACCCGCTCGAATTCGGCCGGATCGAGCCGGCCCTTGATGGTCGCGTCGATACCCATCTTGCCGGCGATGCGGTTGAACGGATCACTCGAAATATGCGCGCCCGACGGATCGCCCGGATGCCCCCTGGTGCGCGGCACGATGATAACGTCGAGGGCGGGATCGGCGCGGGACGCAATCGCATGATAAACTGAACCCGGATCATCCAGGTCGGTGTCCTCGGATACGGCAACGGCCAATTTTGAATTGTTGTAGGGCGTGGACATCATGGTCAGCAAGGCATCGCTGACCACGCCTTCGCGGGGCACGCCGGCGATTTGAATGATGCACGACAACGCCCCGCCCCAAGTGGGAAAACGGACATCGATCACTTCGACACTCATTTCCTTCAAGCGGGTATAGAGGATGGCCTCGTGGCAAAGGCGGGGCAGCACCTGATGGTCGGTCTCCGGCACGGTTTGCACGGCGCGGTATATGGGCCGGTCCTTGCGCATGGTGATGGCCGTGAATTTAACAATGGGTTGCGGAACCTTCGCGGGAATTCCGTACATTTGCGGATTGGGCCCGCAGTCCATGACGTCGGTCTGGCCAAGCTGCAAGAGCCCCTCGACAACGATTTCCGCTTCCGCCGGGACGGTAAGATCGATGGTTTCGCAGGGCACCATCTCGACATCCTGATCCATGATCGTTCCGAACATGTCCGTTTCGCCCCAGGAATCCATGTGGATACCGGCATAATTGCCCATGATCTCGTAGGCCGGCGGCAACCCAGCGACATAGGCGATGGGCACTTCGTCGATACCCATGGCCTGATATTTTTTGAATATAGCCGACGAGTCGCGCGACACGAAAAGGCTGAATCCGGTGTCCGGACCGGTCAGCGTCGTCATCGCATTGGTGACATTGTAGCGCCCCGTATCGGGGTCTTTCACCCAATTCATGCAGGTCATCATCGGGTTGGGATCGCCATCGGAGTGGTAGCAAATCGGCAGTTCCCGAACATCCAAATCCTTGCCGGTGATGATGACTTCCTTGACCGGACCGGATTTCACGTTCACCACCCCGCGCGGCGGTTGGCGCAGCCGATAAGCCAGGGTTTTCAAATAGTCGTCCTCGCTCACGCCGAGGGCACGGGCCTGCAAATTCCGATGTTTAACCAGGATATCGACGACGCGGAAACCCGGTTTTTCCGTGATATTTTCGAACAATATTGGATTTTCGCTCTGCGCCGCTATGGCCCCGATATTCTTGATGCTTACCGGTTTTGTGATGACCGTGAGGACATCCTTGTTGGTCTCCAGATACTCTCTGAGGCTTTTGTCCAATGGGTAATTTTGGCCCTCCTTGGGCCCGGTAACCGGCGCCAAATCCGGTTTGCCGCGAACTGGCCTGTACATGATTTTACCTCCCTGACAGACGTATTGGCCGACGCTATTTGCCGGCGCTTTATGTCCGAAGTGAAACAGCAAACAAGCGATATATCAATGCTCTCCCTATCGCAAAAAATTTCGGCTAAATTCGCGTTTTCAGCCAGTCGAGCATATAGGGGATTGAAGTGGGCCAGTTGTCATAGCTGCAATGGCCGGTGCCGCCCTCCGTCCCATCCCAGATTTTTAAGGTCTTGTCGTCACTTCCGATTTCCTCGAATAACCGCTTGGCCCCTTCCACATTCATCAACAAATCCTGAGCGCCATGGGAAATTAATGTGGGGCAGGTGATGTTGGCGGCCAGACCTTCCATGCTATAGGCGCTTAAATGCGCGCGCGCCGCCGCTTCCGTCGCGGCGCCGACCAGACTTTGCAGGGTCGGGCGCAGCGGTGCAAAAAAATCAAAGAGATCTTCGAGGATGCTGTAACATCCGCACCAGCAAATGAGCGCCCGCAGACGCTTTTCGAACGCAGCCGCCCGGGCCACGTAAAAACCCCCCATGCTGATTCCGAGGAGCGCCAAGCGGTCCGGGTCCACGTCGCCCCGGTCCTGCAGATAATCGATGCAGGCCGCTATCGGTACCTCGTAGTCCGGCCGGGTGAGAATGTCTTTGATGTAAAACGATGACCCCCGCCCCGGCGTATCGACCAGCAGCATCGCCCAGCCCCGGTCCAATATGCGCCGGCCGCTGAAATAATTTTCCTCCGCATAGGCATCGGCGCCGCCGATCATGATAACCACCGGCATCGCCGCCGCCGCCGGCGCACCCGGCAAACAGAAATAGCCGTCATAGGTTTCGCCGCCAGAGGCAATTTGCACGACCTCTATGGCCGGCGTTTGCACCGCCGCTGCCGCGCGAAAACAATTGCGCGCCTTGACGAACCGTTGGCGCTTGCGTTTGTCTCCTGGGGCCATGAATATTTCCGATTGCCGGTAATATTGATTGGCGCAAAATGCGTGATGGGCAGCGGTATGATCGTTACCTTGGGCGAACGCGGCGTCGGCCCGGCCCTCGGTCGCTTCGGCCAATTGCAGCCAGGCGGCCTGCCAAGCCTCGGAATCGCCGGGCTCCAGATTCCGGCAAAGCCGATCGATATCAAACAGATCGCCGCCGCCCAATTGTGCCTCGGCGGCAAGTCTTTGGGTTTGGGCGGCGAACGGATTGGTGGGCTGAAAATAATCGATCATAATTTCACGTTATGCTGTTGGCTTCTTCGACCATGGCAATCAAGGAAACGCGCCGCAAATAATTAATATGTTCAGCGCGGTCCGCTGCAATTGCGCGGAGAGAATCCAGGCGCTTGGCCCGGGATTCAGGATCATTTTCCTGCAAGATTTCTTTGTTTTGGATGGTTTGCGCTTGGACATATTTTTCGGCTGTGGGCCGGCGTTGCCGGTCGTATAAATCCAAGAGTTCCTCGCCAGCCTCGCCGCGCCAAATTCGGCCGAGTTTTTCCGCCAGGTTTATGCCGTCGTGGATGCCGCTGTTCATGCCCATGCCGCCGATCGGATTGTTCACGTGCGCCGCATCGCCCGCCAGGATCACGCGCCCCTTGCGAAAGCGCTCGGCGACACGCTGATGGACCACATACAAATTGCGGTGAACAATGTTGTAACTCTCCTGAAAATCGTAGCATTCAGCGAAGCGCTCTTGAATCCATTCATCGGAGGTCACGGTTTCATCATCCTCGTCTGTCATCGCCGGGAACAGGCAACGCCAGACGCCCTCGTCCTGCTCGCCGGGCACCTTCATGAGCGCGCACCATTGGGTGGGATGGGCGACATAATTCCGGTACCGGTAACCGCCGGCGGCGGCAAAATCGAAATGGGTGGCAACGATGATGAACCGCTCCCGCCAGGTAAATCCAGGAAAATTGATGTCCTGGGATTTGCGCGCGATGCTGCGCCCGCCGTCGCAGCCGATTAAATAGCGTCCACGGTGCCGCTGCTCGCTGCCGTCAGCCAGTCTGACGGTTATGTCGACACCGTCCTCATCCTGGCTGACGGCCACGACTTCTTGGCCCCTGTGAATTTCGAAACCGCCTATTTTGCGGGCAATTTCATAGGCCGTGCCGACGGTTTTATGCTGCTCGATTTGTAGCACGAACGGGTGCGGCGTATCGCCGGACAGCAGCCCGAGATCGAATTCGGCGACAATTTCACTGGTCAGCCTGTCGCGGAACTGGAATATCGGAGATTTGATGCCCCGTTTCAAAAGACGGGACGTCATCCCGATCTCGTCCAGCATAGCCAAGGTCGAGGGTTGCAGCGTTGCGGCGCGGTGGTCGTCCGGAATTTCCGGCAGCGTATCGAACAGCTTTACCGGTATGCCTTGGCGGGCAAGGTATAGGCCGGTGATCATTCCAACCGGACCGGCGCCCGAGATTAATATGCATTCCCTTTCCGGCATCGCGATCGACAATCCTGATAATATTTGGGTGCAACAAATTTAGGATGCGGCGCGCCTCCTGTCCACCGCTCTAAATGCCATGCTTCATCCTTCGCCAAGGATGGCGGCGGCGATTTTTTCACCGAGCATAATGGTAGGAAAATTTGTGTTGGCGCAGGGAACCGCCGGCATAATCGATGCATCGCAGACGCGCAGCCCGGAGACGCCATAAACCCGCGCCGAAGGATCGGTGACGGCGCCCGGATCATCGGGTGCGCCCATGCGCAAGGAACAGGAGGCATGGAAATGACCAAGCACGGATTTCCGGATCCATTCCACCAGCGTCGTTTCGTCGGCGGCCAGTTCATCCACCGTCGGTCCGTCGGCGACAAAATTGCGGATGATCATCCGGCGCAAGATACCCGACGCATCCATCAATTGGCCGCCGACCCAGGTCTGCAGGCGATTGTATTGACTGTAGACTGCCGCCCGGCGTGCGCGGTCCGAGTAACTAACCGGAAAAATTTCGTGGACCGTATCCCGCAACGCCGCCCTTTTTTGCAGTTTAATCATCAACCGCGTCCCCATGACCAGCCGTTCCAGATCCCGGTGGTCCGAGCACAAATTGAAATCCACGTCGGGCACGGCAAGATGATCGGCCGGGTTGAGCCGCACCTCACCGGTGGAATAGGATTTGTTGACCCAAAGCATGATCAGACCCATGCGCTCGCCCACCGCATGCCAGAAAGACTTGTTCATGGGGATCAGGTACATATCACCGCTGGGACAGCCTTCCATGCCTGAGGACCATCTGAGGCCGGCATACATGGGCAGGCGCAAATCCGGCGGCAATCTTGAACCCGGTTTCATATAACAGCCGAAATTGACCCCGGGATGTTCCATCAGGTGCTTGCCGACACCGGGTCTGTCGGCAACAACCTCGATACCAAGCTCTTTGAGTTCCGCCGCCGGGCCGATGTCGGACCGCAGCAACAGGGCCGGCGATTGCAGCGCGCCGCTGGCGACGATGACTTCATTGGCCTGGATGTCGAGAACCGCATCCTGGCGTTGGACGCGGACACCGGTTACTCGGGTTCCGCCAAATAGCAGGCGTTCGGCTCTGGCTTCGCCGAGAATTTCAATATTCGGACGCGAACGGACTTCGGCGTTCAGATAAGCGGTTGCCGTCGAAATCCGCTTGCCGTCCTGGTTGGCCACGGCAACCGGAAAATAGCCGTCGGAGAATACCGCGTTGTTGTCGCCGATATTGCGCCACCCTTCTTCTTCCGCGGCGGCCATGAAACCCCGGGTAAATAGCGGCCAGCGCTCATCGAAAACACGCCGGATCGCCATCGGCCCTTCGGAGCCATGCAGGGGGCCGTCAAAATCGGCATCGTTTTCAATTTTCAGGAAATAGGGCAGCACATCGTCCCATGCCCATCCCACGGCGCCGTTTTCTTGCCAGCCGTCATAATCGGAGGGCAGGCCGCGGATCGATATCATGCCGTTGACCGACGAGCCGCCACCGATCACTTTTCCTTGTGCGTAGCGGACCCGTTTCCGGTTGTCGGGTGCGTTGCCGGGACGCGGCGGCCAGGCCACCCTTTGGCCGCGCCAGGTAAAGCGCGGATTTGAGTGCGCGGTTCCGGCAAAGACATCGCGCAACTCCGCCGGCTCGGTACCCGGAACAAAATCCTCGCCCGCCTCCACAACAAGGACGCGGTTTCGGGATCGCTCGCTCAAGCGGCTGGCGACGACGCAACCGGCGGCGCCGCCGCCGACGACAACATAGTCGAACCGTTCACCCTCAATCCCGCTCATTGCGTCACCCCGGTGTTTGCTACGATCAATTCCAGAACAGACTTGTATTCAATCCAAATCCGCCTGTCACGGTGACGGCGTTGACTATGGTATGCCGCCGATTACAATGCCGGCACAATAAGAGGTATCAGGGAAGCGACAATGCATTACGATTATGTGCCCCATCCGAAGCGGCAGCCGCTGCGCTGGCCGGATGGCAAACGCCTCGCCGTCATCGTCACGCTCAATCTCGAATATTGGGACATGCTGAAAGACACCACCGAGCCCTATTACGCAGGTGGGCCGCCCGCCATCCCCGATCCGGTGCCCGGTAATATCCTCGACGTGCCCAATTTCTCCTGGCGCGAATACGGCCAGCGGGTCGGTATCTGGCGGCTCATGGAAGCCTTCGACGGTGTCGGCGTGCCGGCCAGTTGCACGGTCAACGCCAAGGTCGGACTCGAACGCCGCGAAATGGTCGATGCGGTGTTGGAGCGGGGCTGGGAACTGGTGGCCCATAATTATGAACAGGGGGATTTGCTGACCAACTATCAATTCGACAAGGACCAAGAGGAAGCGCTGATCAAGGCGGCTTTAAAGGTCTTCAAGGACGTGACCGGCAGGGATTCAAAAGGCTGGCTGTCATCGTCGCTGAGGAGCACGCCGAACACGCCGGACATTCTGGCCGACAACGGGCTTATATTCCTGTGTGATTACATGAACGACGAACAGCCTTACCTGATCCAGACCGATAACGGGCCCATCGTATCGGTACCCTATTCGGTGGAGATCAACGATTTCACCTTCTTCCATCGGCGCGGCATGTCGACCAGCCAGGCCCTCGATGTCTTGAAGGAACAATTCGACCAGTTGTATCTGGAGAGCGCGGCCACCGGCAAATTGATGAGCGTCGGGCTGCACCCGCATGTGTCGGGCCATCCCTACCGCATCCGCGCCACCCGCGAATTCCTCGAACACGCCAAGGGCCACGATGATGTGTGGTGGGCGACCCGCGAAGAGATCGCCGCGTGGTATTTGGAGATTCACGAAACCCACATTCCCGCCGGCGGGACCTGAGCGGCGCATGCTTTTTCTTCAGCAACTTGTAAACGGGCTGATGCTGGGCGGCGTCTATGTCATGGTCGCGGTCGCCTTTACGCTGATCATCGGCATGCTGAACTTCCTCAACTTCACCATCCCGGCGCTGTTCATGTTCGCCGCCGTCCTGATGTGGGCGACGATGACCGGAAGCCTGCCCATCGGCAACGATCTGATGCTTGCCGTATTCGGGCCCGATTTGCTTTGGGTGGCCGGCATCATCGTCGCCCTTGCGGTGACGGCGGTCGTATCGCTGATCATCGAACGGTTCACCTACCGCTATATGAAAGCCAAGTACGGCGACGCCACCGAACACGCACTGCCGTTGGTCTCTTCGTTGGGATTTTTGATTATATTCGAGCATTTGGTTATCGGCACCTGGGGCTCCGATCCGCTGGCCATCAAATCGCCGTTCGGGGATGCGTCCTTCCATGTGGGTGAAATCCTGTTCAGTGTTCCCCAGATTCTCAGTCTGTTCATATCGCTGGGGGTCGTCACTCTGCTCACTTTGATGTTGCGCACATCCAAACTGGGACGCGCGCTTCGCTCCATCGCCGAGAGGCCGGATACCGCGATCCTGATGGGCGTGAAAGTGGAGCATATCGTTTCCGTGGTCTATGTGATCACCGGGCTTCTCTGCGCCATTGCCGGCATCCTTTTCACCATCAACTATACGATTGTCGACGCATATATCGGTGATACCGTAGCGACGGTAGCCATCGCCGGAATGGTATTGGGCGGTCTTGGCAACGTCTGGGGCGCGATCGTCGGCGGCCTGTTTATTGGCATCCTCGAGGTCATGTCTATCTGGTTCGACGCCGACTTCGCCAAAATACCGATCTGGGGAATGCTGCTGGCGATCCTGGTGTTCAAACCGACCGGCCTGTTCGGGCACACGGCCATCGGCAAGGGCAAATTCTAATGAGCGGATATGTCGAAGCGCAGCTCGTCATTCTCTGCCTTTCGACGATTTACGCCTATGGCATATATATTCCCGCCGCATCGGGTCAGTTGAACCTGGGCGCCGCCGGTTTCATCACCCTCGGCGCCTATGCCAGCGCCTGGTTCAATTCGGCGGACGGACCGGGTCTGCCGGTCGCCGTCAGTGTCGTTCTGGCCATGGCCTTCACCGGAATCATCAGTTTTTTCATATCGTTCCCGATATTGCGGACGCGAGGCGTCTATATGGTCCTGGCGACGCTGGCTTTTGCCGAGGTGGTCGCCGGAATTGTCATCAATATTGAATTTCTGGGCGCCGCGGCGGGCATGGGGGTGGACGATCACGCCAACCTGCTGGTTATCGCGCCGGTCGCCGTTCTGGTTATCCTGTTCAGCTTTTATTTCATGTCGACCCGGTTCGGCCTCTCCTTGCGCTCGATCCATGACGATGAAAGCGTCGCCACCCTGTTCGGCGTCAAAGTGCGCACCTCCAAGGTCATCGCCTTTACCGTCGGCGCCATGATCATGAGCTTGGGCGGCTCTTTGTACGGGCATCATTTCAATTATATCGAAGCCCAGACATTCAACGTGCTGCTGAGTATCTTTATTTTGCTTTATGTGCTGATGGGGGGAACGCAGACCGCCTGGGGTCCGCTGATCGGCGCCGTCTTTTTTGTCGTGGTTCCGGAATCGCTGCGCCATGTTGCAGAATCGCTGGGCTGGCATTGGCTGGGCGAGGGACGGTTCCTGTTGTTCGGCGTCTTTATCGTGCTTCTCATGGTGGTGCGCCCCGAAGGCATTATGACGCGAACGCTGCAGGAACGGATGGCGGACGGTCTGTTCTTCCGCCGCCAAGAAGCCAAGGGCAAGCAGGTGGAGAGCGAGGGATGAGCGGCGATGTCCTGACCATTGAAGCCATGCAGAAAAGCTTCGGCGGCTTGATGGTCATCGACGACGTTTCCTTTGCCGTCCGGCGCGGCAGCCGGACGGCGTTGATCGGCCCCAACGGCGCCGGCAAGACGACGGTGTTTAATCTTTTATCGGGGGTTTATCAGCTCGATGGCGGCCGCATCGATCTGGATGGCACCGATATCACCCATGTCGCGCCCCACGACCGCGTCACCCACGGCATGTCGCGCAGCTTTCAGAACATTCGCCTGATGCCGCATCTCAGCACCGTCGAAAACGTCATGCTGGGACAACAGGCGACGGCGCGGTCGATCGGCGAGCTTCTCTATCCGCTGGGGCTGTTTCCCAAAAATCGCTGGCGCCGGGAAGCGGAAGACGCCCTCGCCGATGCCGGCGTCGGCACCTATCCGGGCGAGGTCGTGGCCAACCTGCCCTACGGCATCCAAAAAAGGATCGAAGTGGTGCGGGCCATGGTGGCGCGGCCGAAATTATTGCTGCTCGACGAACCGGCGGCGGGATTGAACCGGGCCGAGACCGGCAAGCTGCATGAATTGCTCGACCGCGTCCATGCCAGCGGCGTTACCATACTGCTCGTCGAGCACGACATGCATTTCGTCCGGGCGTTGTGCGATTATGTGGTGGTTCTGAACTTTGGTAAAAAAATCTTCGAAGGGTCCCCCGATGAAGTGCAAAAGGACGCCGAAGTTCTCAAAGCCTATCTCGGCACCGATGCGGAAGAGGCCGAGGAAGGTTCTGGCCATGCTGCTTGAGGTCCAGGGCCTGGATGTCCGCTACGGGCGAAACCATGCGGTCAAGACCATCGATCTGGAGTTGGAAGAGCGGGAAATCGTCACCGTTCTTGGCGCCAATGGGGCGGGGAAAAGCTCGCTTTTGAAGGCCATTCAAGGGACCGAACGCGCCGGCGGGCGCGTTGTCTTTGACGGCGTCGATATAAGTGGTTGGAGCGCGCCCAAAAGGGTTAGTGCAGGATTGGTCATGGTGCCCGAAGGCCGCCAGATATTCGTCAGCCTGAGCGTGCACGAAAATTTGCAAATGGGTGCCTATTGCCGCAGCGATGACATCGCCATCGATATGGACGCTGTTTACGAGCGGTTTCCGAATTTGAAAGAACGGCGCCATATGCCGGCATCGGTGCTGTCGGGGGGCGAACAACAGATGCTGTCCATCGGCCGCGCCCTCGTCGCCCGGCCCAAATTGATGATGCTGGATGAACCGTCTTTGGGTCTGAGCCCGATCCTGGTCAAAATGCTGTTCGAAATGATTGACGATTTAAACCAAAACGGCCTGACCATTCTGCTGGTCGAGCAAAACACCCGCATGGCCCTGCAGACAGCCCACCGGGGCTACGTACTGGAATTGGGTAGCGTGGCCCTGTCCGGCGCATCGGCGGAATTAAGGAATAATCCGAGACTGGAAGAGGTATATCTTGGTCAAGGTTGACTTGCCCGGACTTTCAATGATTTAGTCCGGAAAATAATTAACGCAGCATTGTAACAACAGGGAGAACGACCATGAAGTTCAAGACAAGCGGCCTCGGCCGCCTTTTTACCGTGGCGTCGATCGGACTGGCCCTTGGCCTGACGACGATGGCAAATGCGGCGAAGGCGGCAAACGAAATTGTGCTGGGACTGAGCATCAGTTTCAGCGGCATTTATTCGACTATCAATAAAACCACCGAAATCGGCGTCGATATTGCGGTCAAGGAAATCAATGCGGCCGGCGGCATCAACGGCATGAAACTGCGCGTAATCAAGTTCGATACCGCCAGCGATCCCAAGCAGGCGGTGACCGCGGTGCGCAAATTCGCCCGTGACGACAATGCCCTCGGCGTTATCGGGCCGTTTTCGTCGAGCGAAGCAAGGGTTGCGTTTCCGGCCGGCGAACGGCTCGGCATCGTGCAGATACCAAATGCCTCTTCGGCGCCAAAATTGGCGGATAAATATTCCTATGCATACCGCTTGACGGAAAACGAAGGTCTTCAGTTCACGCGCTTGATCAAAACCTTGATAAAACGGGGTGCGATGAAAAAGTCTGTGGCGATCCTTTATGGCACCGATGACGTGGTCTCCAAGGCTGTTGGCCTGTTCATCATGAAACCGATCCTGACCAAGTTGGGCGTCAAAATCACCGGCCCCATCGGGTTCGCCACCAAGGCATTTGATCTGGCGCCGCAGGTGTCTCAGTTGAAAGGTAAAAAAATCGATTTTGTGGGACTCGCCGGAATAACCCCGGTCGCCATCCGCGTGTTGAAGGAAATGCGCCGCCAGGGAATCATGACGCCAATCATCGGCGCGCAGATCTGGGCCGACCCGGATATCGTCGATAAAATGGGTAAAGCCGGCGACGATGCGGTGTTTACCACGTCCTTTTATTACGACCTGAACGATAGAACCCGCGACTTCACCAGGAAATTCGTCGAAGTGGCGAGAAAGCAAGGCATCATCAAGTCAAGGCCATGGCCGCATCATGTGGACGCGTCTGCCTACGATATCGTCTATGTCTTTAAAAAGGCGATGGAAGTGGCGAAAGTTACCGGCGATCCGGCTAAGGTTAAGCAGGAGCGGACGGCCATTCGCGATGCTCTCCTGGGGACCACATTCGATCTGATTTCCGGCAAAGTGTGCTTCGACAAAACCGGCGACGCCCAGTTGCCCGGTTACATTCTGACCATGAAAAACGCGAAGTGGATATTGCTCGATACCCACGCACCGGAGCCGTGCACAAGATAATTTCGAGCCGCTGGCTTCCGTAAACGGCGGCTGGTCACCAAAGATAGAACCTGAAGAGGCGGACCCGGTCCGCCTCTTTTTTTCTGCCTCTCGGGCGGCCGGGAAAATGTCCGCCAGTTCCTGGAGACGCCGTTTTACGGTGTCCGGCAGACCAGACCGACCGTCTGACCTTGTGACAAAGATACTTCGGCTTCACGAAGCATCCCGATAATCTGTTCAGGGGTATAACGTTTGCGGCTCATTCTATCCTCCTTCCGTGAGGTCAAGAATGCGCCAAACCTCTTTATAAAACCGGACCACTTTCAGGGGAGAACTCCACATTATCGTCTCGACTATGAATAATCTCATAAAATACCGCTCGATAAGTCAATTTGTGTTGTTTTAAACTTATGGAAAATTTGAACAGTACCCACCTTTAAATGTTCGGTCTAATTGGCGGAGTCCAAGAAATTTCTCCGCCGGTCATTGCTAAAGTAATTTTTAAAGGCTGATGTAGATTTGGGCTGTTATAGATATTTGAAATTCCGTATCTACGTCCCAAAAATACTCTAAATTGTTGGTTGTACATTCAACATAATTAAACCTAATATGGCAAAATTATACCGTATATGTAGGTGAAACATCTCAATATCCTGAAGATTGTTTTCTTT
>JAYGEH010000346.1:0-12178 GCA_046582475.1 Rhodospirillales bacterium | reverse complement strand
GACGCCGGCGCCGAGACGGTGGAGGTATCGCTCAAACACACCAAATATGCGCTGCCCACCTATTATATCGTCGCCCCGGCGGAGGCGTCTTCCAACCTCGCCCGCTATGACGGGGTGCGCTACGGCCTTCGCGTCGAGGCTGCGGATTTGACCGGTATGTACGAGGCGACGCGGGGCGAAGGCTTCGGCCCTGAGGTGCGCCGCCGTGTGATGATCGGCACCTATGTGCTGAGCGCCGGCTATTACGACGCCTATTACGTCAAAGCGCAGAAGGTGCGGACATTAATTTTGCAAGAATTTCAGGCGGCGTTCGAGGATGTGGATGTATTGTTGACGCCAACGGCGCCGTACCCGGCCTTTGCCATCGGCGAGAAAATGGACGATCCCATACAGATGTATATCAACGACATCTTCACCGTGCCGGCCAGCCTCGCCGGCCTGCCCGCCATTTCGGTTCCGGGCGGGCTGTCCGGCGACGGCCTGCCGCTGGGCCTGCATCTGATCGCCAAGCCCTGGGACGAAGCCACCTTGTTCCGAGCCGCCGACGTTTTGGAGCGCGCCGCCGGCTTCGATGCGGTGCCAACGGGCGGGGTGGAATAAATGACCTATCTGATCGAAGGCGAGAGCGGCGACTGGGAGGTGGTGATCGGGCTGGAGGTGCATGCCCAGATCACCTCGGAAGCGAAACTGTTTTCCGGCGCCGCCACGGCGTTCGGCGCCGAGCCCAACAGCCAGGTCTCGCTGGTGGATGCGGCGATGCCCGGCATGCTGCCGGTGATCAACGAACATTGCGTGGCGCAAGCGGTCAAAACCGGGCTCGGCCTCGGCGCCGAAATCAACCTCCATTCGGTGTTCGAGCGGAAGAATTATTTCTATCCCGATCTGCCCCAGGGTTATCAGATTTCCCAATACCAGCACCCGGTGGTGGGCGAAGGCGTGGTGGTCCTCGATATGCCGGACGGACCCCGCGAGATCGGCATCGAGCGGCTGCATATGGAGCAGGATGCGGGCAAATCCCTGCACGACCAGGACCCGAAGCGCACCTTTATCGATCTCAACCGGTCCGGGGTGGCGCTCATGGAAATCGTCTCCAAGCCGGACCTCAGGAGCCCCGACGAGGTCGGCGCATATTTGCGCAAACTGCGCGCCATCCTCCGCTATCTGGGCACCTGCGACGGCAATATGGAACAGGGCTCCATGCGCTGCGATGTCAATGTCAGCGTCCGCCATGTAGGCGGGGATTTGCGTACCCGCACCGAGACCAAGAACGTCAATTCCATGCGCTTCGCCATGCAGACCGTCGTGTTCGAGGCCGAGCGCCAGGTCGCGTTGTACGAAGACGGCGGCAAGGTTACCCAGGAGACGCGGCTGTTCGATGCCAGCACCGGCGAGACCCGCTCCATGCGCTCGAAGGAAGAAGCCCACGATTACCGCTATTTCCCGGACCCGGACTTGTTGCCCCTGGTCATCACCCAAGAGTATGTGGACGCCATTGCCGCCACCCTGCCGGAATTGCCGGACGCCAAACAGGCGCGTTTCATGGATGCCCACGGGCTTGGGCACGAGGACGCGGCTCTCCTGGTGGCCGACAAGGAGACCGCCGACTATTTCGAAGCTGTGCTGGCGGCCGGCGGCGATGCCAAGCTGGCCGCCAACTGGACCCTCCATGAGCTGTTCGCGGTGCTCAACAGAGAAAGACGAGACATCGGCGATAGCCCGGTAGCCGCGGCCGATCTCGGCAAGCTGGTCGGTTTGATCCATGACGGCACCATCTCGGGGCGCATCGCCAAGGATGTGTTCGAGATCATGTTGGACAGCGGCGGCGATCCCGAAACCATCGTCGCCGACAAAGGCCTGAAACAGATCACCGACACCGGTGCGATCGAGGTGGTTATCGATCGGGTGATTGCCGATAACCCGGAACAGGCGCAGCAGGTCCGGGATGGCAATCCCAAGGTCGGCGGATGGTTCGTCGGCCAGGTGATGCAGGCCACCGGCGGCAAGGCCAACCCCGCCGCTGTCAACGAACTTTTAAAGAAGAAGCTGGGCTGAGCAGGGCGGCATGGCCCGCATCAAAATTCATCTGAAGGTTATCCTCTATGCCGTGATCTTCGGCTTAGGCGCCTATGGCGTCGTCCTGTTGGGGATCGCCCTGCACCGCTTCATCATAAGCTGAGCCGGCGCTTATGGAGATTTGGGTCCTCACCACCATCGCGGCGGCGTTTTTGCAGAACCTTCGCAATTCCCTGCAAAAATCCATCAATTCCGTTTTGTCCACGTCCGGCGCCGCCTATACGCGCTTCGCCTTCGGGCTGCCGCTGGCCGCCATTTACTGGTTCGCCTTGCGCGCCCGGGACAGCCAGCCCCTGGAATGGGGGGCGGTATTTTGGGGGTTCGCAAGCATGGGCGGCATCGCGCAAATCCTCGCCATGTGGTTCTTGCTTCGGTCCTTCCAGTTGCGCAGCTTCGCCGTCGGCACCGCCTATTCCAAGACCGAAACCTTTCAGGCGGCGGTGTTTACCATTGTGCTGTTGGGCGAAGCGGTCAGCGGGACTGCGTTCCTGGCCATCGCCATCAGCTTTATCGGCGTCTGTTTCCTGAGCCTCGCCAAAATGACGGTAGGGATTCGGGATTTACTCACCTCCTGGACCGACAAGGGCGCGCTCATGGGCCTCGCCAACGGGGCATTGCTGGGGCTATCGGCGGTCTCCTACCGGGGCGCGGCGCTGGCCCTCGGCGGCGATAACGTGCTCCTGGCCGCCGCCGCGACATTGGTTGTCGCGCTGACCATCCAGACCGTGATGATGACGGTTTATCTTAAAATATTCGAAGCCGGCGAGCTGACCAAAGTCTGGCAGAACCGGGGCAAGGGGGCGCTGGTGGGCATCGCCTCGATGCTCGGCTCGGTCGGCTGGTTCACGGCCATGACCATGCAAAACGTGGCCTATGTGCGCGCCGTCGGCCAGGTGGAATTGATCTTCACGTTTCTGACCGCGATCCTCGTCTTCCGCGAACGCATCCGCCGGACCGAATTGCTGGGCACGGCGCTGATCATCGCCGGCATATTGTTCCTGCTGCTGCCGTAAGGCAGCGCTCTATTCTTCGCGCAGCCCAGCCTTGCGAAGTCCATCCAGCAGGTAGTCCAGATATTCGGGCACCGAAGGGAATAATTTCTGAATGTAGGCAAGCGAAACATTGGGTTGAGCGCGGTATAAATCTTCAAGCGCTGGCTTGGCGTCTTCCAATCGCTCCATATGCCCGAGCGCCGACACCAGAAATAAGTTGCTGGTCCATTCCCGAATTGGTTCCGATATCGCCTGCTTGGCCCAATCGACGGCGGCCTCGTGATTCTTCAGGGCAAGCTGGCCATAGGCCATGCGCGAATAGAAGGCAGACCGGTAAGGATCGCGCGGCGACAAATTGATTGCCGTTTCGAATTCGCTGACTGCCTTCGCGGCGTCTCCCGCGTGCAGAATGACCATTCCGTAACCGTAATGCCCGCGCGCCGACGCCGGGTTCAATTCAATGGCTTTTGCAAATTCGTTGCGAGCGCCCACATGGTCCCGCTGCCAAATATTGGCGCGCCCGAGTGCCTCATGCGCGGCGTGATCGTCATTGTCGAAACGCACGGCGTTGTTACCGGCCTCGATCATGCGCGCGCGGTCACCATCTTCATCGTCTGAATTTCCCAGGAACATGTGGTTGAATAGCACGTCCGTCAAGGCCGCCCAGGCGCGGCTGAAACCCGGGTCCAGCGCCAGGCTTTGATGCAAAAGCCGGATTGCTTCTTCGCAGCTTTCCTTGTCGCGGCGGTAATAATAAACCATGGCCCGCTGATAGAAATCCCAGGCGTCCAGGCTTGCCGGGCTCTTGCGCTGAGCGCGCTTTTGTTCGGCGGCGGCTAACTCCGGCTCGATGGCGGCGGTTACGGTTTGCGTAATCTCGTCCTGAACGTCGAAAATATCCTCAAGCTCCCGGTCGTAACGTTCGGCCCAGATATGATCGCCGTTGGTGCCGTCGATCAACTGGGCGGTAATACGCACCCGCCCGCCGGCCTTGCGCACGCTGCCCTCGAGCACATAACGGACGTCCAGGTTCGCTGCGACCTCGCGAACATCGGGCGATTGGCCCTTGTAGGAAAAGGACGAATTGCGGGCGGCGACGCGCAGCGTCGGGAAGCGCGCCAGGGCGGTGATGATATCTTCGGATATGCCGTCGGAAAAATACTCTTGCTCGGCATCGCCCGATAGATTGTCAAAGGGCAACACGGCGATGGAGGGCCGGCTGGCTGTGTTGTCGGCGGGACCTTGCCCATCTTTGTCAACCAAGCCGGCTTTCGCCAGCCCTGCAACAATGCGCTGCCAATCGGCGGGATCTTTGTAAGGCAGCACGTTTGCTTTTTGCTCCAGGGAATAT
This sequence comes from Rhodospirillales bacterium, assembly GCA_046582475.1. Taxonomy (GTDB): domain Bacteria; phylum Pseudomonadota; class Alphaproteobacteria; order Rhodospirillales; family UBA2165. The sequence continues at coordinate 7,762 of JAYGEH010000346.1, read as the reverse complement.
TCGGGATTGACTTCCGCCACCTGGCGCCAGATTTCGCGGGCGTCATCGATGCGCCCCAGATGGCCGTAGCAGGACGCCAGCAGAACCCGGGAGATATCGGTTTCCGGGTTGCGCCGGATGCGTTGCTGTAGCAACGGAATGGCCTCTTCGTATTCTCCCTTCAAGGCATGGGCGTGGGCCTGGAAATGCAGCCAGATGGTAACGTAGTGGGGATCGAGGCGCATGGCGGTTTTTAAATTTTCGATGGCCTCCTCATAGCGGCCGGCGTAACCGAGGATATGGCCGCGCGCGCTCAAGACGGCAGCGCTATTCGGATCGAGCGCCATCGCCCGGTCGATGGCATCGACGGCGCCGTCGATGTCCCGGAGCCAAAGCCGGCCAATGGCCAGCATACAGTTTGCATGGGAGTCCCCGCCATCCAGGGCGACCGCCTCTTCCGAATACCGGCAGCCACGCTGCAAGGTTTCCAGCCCAGCGCCCCGCCATCCGCTCACGAACTGGTTATAGTGCGCCAAAGCCAATTCCGAACGCGGCGCCGCGAAAACGGAGTCCAATTCCATGGACTTTTCGAACATCTCCATGGCTTCCAGCGTCGCCTCCTCGGTGAACCGGTAGAGTAGCTCGCGCCCCCTGAGCAGGTAATCATAGGCTTCCACATTGCCGGTTCCGGGCCCGCCAAGGCGTGCCTCATCGGCCGGGCTGAGGGTCACTTGCAACGCTTCGATGATATGCTTTGCAACTTCGTCTTGGACGGCGAAGATGTCCTCCAATTCGCGGTCGTAGCGATCCGCCCAGAGATGCGCGCCGTCGGACCCATCCACCAATTGCGCCGTGATGCGCACCCGCCCGCCGGCCTTGCGCACGCTGCCTTCCAGCACGTAGGCGACGCCCAGCTCTTTGGCCACGGTGCGCACATCGACCGCGCGGCCTTTGTAGGTGAACGACGAATTCCGTGCGACCACCATCAGGGTCGAGATTTTGGACAGATCGGTGATGATGTCCTCGGCGATGCCGTCGGAGAAATATTCCTGCTCGGCATCGCCTGATACATTGTCGAAGGGCAGGACGGCGATGGATGGCCGGCCGGTGGCTTGAGGCTGCTGTGCCGCCGGCGTAGCAGCCGGACCGAGTGCATAGACGCGCACCGGGGCGGAAACGTTTTTGACCGTCTGTTCGCCCATGCCCCGGTAGTCGGCGCCGATGCGGTTGCGCACCGATTCGTAGACCATGCCGGATATACAGATGCCGCCGGGCTCGGCCAGGGCTTCAATGCGGGCGGCGACGTTGACGCCCTCGCCGTGGATGTCGCGGCCATCGTCGATGATGTCGCCGAGATTGACGCCGATGCGGAATTCCAGGCGGCTGGAGGCCAAGCCGTCCTGCAATTGGATGGCGCAGTTGACCGCATCCTGCACGGTCGGAAATTCGGCCAGGAAGCCGTCACCGGTCGGCTTGACGACGCGCCCATTACCGGCATCGATGGCCGGCTCGATGACGCCGTCGCGGGCCGCGCGCCAGGCCGCCACCGTGCCTTCGGAATCTTCCTCCATCAGGCGCGTATAGCCGGCCACGTCGGCGGCCATAATGGCGGCAAGCCGCCTTTGTACAGGTTCTTCGCTCATCCCCCGCGTCTCATATCAAACCAGCTTGGTCAGGCCCAGAATTTCGCGCGCCTCTTGGGCCGTCGCCGGCTCCTTGCCGAGGCTGCGCAAGACGCCGACGCCTTTTTCCACCAGGGCCGCGTTGCTCGGCGCCGGCACGCCTTTTTCCAGATAGAGATTGTCTTCCATGCCGACCCGCACATGGCCGCCGAGCAGCGCCGCCTGGGCCAGCATGGGAAATTCGCCGGCGCCGATGCCGAACGACGCCCAGTGGGCGCCCGGCGGCAAGTGATCGCGCATGAACATCATATGATCGGGGGTCTGTTCCAGGCCCCAGGGAATGCCTAAGCAAATCTGATAGAGGGGCGGCTCGTCAATGACGCCGTCGGCGACCATCTTGTTGGCGAGGCGCAGATGGCCGGTATCGAACACCTCGATCTCCGGTTTCGAGCCCACCCGCTTGGCGGTTTCGGCCATGCGTTTGAGATGCTCGGGCGTGTTGATGATGACAAAATCGCCGAAATTCATGGACCCGTAATCCAGGGTGCAGATCTCGGGCTTGTTCTCCTCCACATGCTGCATGCGGACATCGGGGGTCTGCACCACCGAATTGCCGGTGGCGTCGTTGGCGTCGGGCTCAGCAGGCGTGAAGCGGGCGCCGTGGCCGCAGGTCAAGTTGATGACCACGTCGGTGCCGTCTTCGCGGATGCGTTCCACCACTTCTTTATAGAGCTCCGGCTTCATGCTCGGCGCGCCGGATTCGGGATCGCGCACATGGATATGAACGACGGCGGCGCCCGCATGGGCGGCCTCGATCCCGGAATTGGCGATTTCCTCGGGCGTGATCGGCAGGCCCGCATGCTTTTTCGGCGGCGTCACCGATCCGGTCAGTGCGCAGGTCAGGATGGTTTTCTCGGCCATGTCATTTTTCCCCGGCTAGAGTAGGTGTTCCCGGCGATTGTAGCGCAACGCTCCGGTCTGGCAACGGTGGTAAGGCGGTGCGTTGAAATCGGAGGTGCGGAAGCCTAGTATTTTATCGCATCACTGAGATGGAGTATGATCATGGATACGGGCGTCCAATCCAGCGTCGGGCTAAACCTCGACTACCAGACCGGCTTCGGCAACGAGTTACAGACCGAGGCCATCGCCGGGGCTTGCCCCGAGGGCCGCAACTCGCCGCAAAAAGCACCCCTCGGCCTTTATGCGGAGCTCTTGTCTGGTACCGCATTCACGGCGCCCCGGGCCGATAACCGGCGCACCTGGTGCTACCGCATGCGACCCTCCGTGGTGCACCAGCCGTTTGCCCAGGTAGACGCGAAATTGCTGCGCGGCGCGCCCTTCGACGATGCGCCCGCCAGCCCCAACCAAATGCGCTGGAATCCTCCGATCATGCCGGGCGCGCCCACCGATTTTATCGATGGCTTGATCACCCTTTGCGGCGGCGGCGATGCCATGACCGGCGGCGGTCTCGCGGTCCACGTTTATGCCGCCAATGCCTCGATGACGACGCGCTTCTTCTACAACGCCGATGGCGAATTCTTGATCGTGCCGCAAGCGGGGCGACTGTTGCTGCTCACCGAGATGGGCAATCTGGAGCTTGCGCCCGGCGAGATCGCGGTGGCGCCGCGCGGCGTCAAGTTCCGCATCGAGCTGCCGGACGGCGAGGCGCGGGGCTATGTGGCGGAGAATTTTGGCGCCGCCCTCGGCCTGCCCAATCTGGGCCCGATCGGCTCCAACGGCCTTGCCAACCCCCGCGATTTCCAGACGCCGGTAGCGGCCTATGAGGACCGCGACGGGGATTTCACCCTGACCTGCAAATTCGAGGGCAATCTCTGGCAGGCGGCGATCGGCCATTCGCCCCTCGACGTGGTCGCCTGGCACGGCAATCTGGCGCCCTACAAATACGATCTCGCCAAATTCATGGTCATCAACACGGTCAGCTTCGATCATTGCGATCCGTCGATCTTCACGGTGCTGTCCTCGGCCTCGAACACAACAGGCACCGCCAATCTGGATTTTGTCATCTTCCCGCCGCGCTGGCTGGTCGGCGAGGATACCTACCGGCCGCCCTGGTTCCACCGCAACGTAATGAGCGAATATATGGGCCTCATCACCGGCGCCTATGACGGCCGGGAAGAAGGCTTCGTTCCCGGCGGCTCTTCCCTGCACAACCGCATGGCGCCGCACGGCAACGACGCCGAGGTGTACGACAAAGCCAGCACCGCCAAGCTGGAGCCCACCTATCTGGCCGACACCATGGCCTTCATGTTCGAGACCCATTTCGCCTACCGGCCCACCCGTTTCGCACTGGAAACGCCCCTGTTGCAGAAGCAATATTTCGAAACCTGGCAGGGTTTGAAGAAGCACTTCAAGGGCGCCTAAGAGGCGGAGCCGGACATGGTCGAGCTGAACGGCAGCCACGATCCCGGCTTAAAAAGCTTTGTCGCCGCCGCCAATGACCCGGCCTCGGATTTCCCCATCCAGAGCCTGCCGCTCGGGGTATTTTCGGCGGGCGGTAACGGGCCGGTGGGCGGCATTGCCATCGGCGATCAAATTCTAGATCTCAGCATGGCCGTGGGCAATGGCTTGTTCGAAGGGATTGCCCGCGAAGCGGCGGCCGCGGCGGCGGGGCCGTCGCTCAACCCGTTGATGGCGCTCGGCCAGGAACACTGGTCGGCGCTCAGGGCGCGGGCCTCGGAATTGCTGCGCGACGGAGGGCCGGAGGCACAAGTCCGAGGCGCCCTGGTGCCGATGGCGGGCGCCCGCATGCAGCTGCCCGCCGAAATCGGCGATTTCACGGATTTCTTCGCCTCGATCAATCACGCCACCAACGCCGGCAGGCTGAACCGGCCCGATAACCCGCTTCTGCCCAACTATAAATATATGCCCATTGCCTATCACGGGCGCGCATCCTCGATCCGCGTCTCGGGCACGCCGGTGATCCGCCCCCTCGGCCAGACCAAATCCGCCGATGCCGAGGCGCCCGCCTTCGGCGCCTGTGAACGCCTCGATTATGAGATGGAACTGGCTTTCTATACCGGGCCCGGCAACGATCTCGGCGCGCCCATTGGGCTGGACCAAACCGGGCGCCATATCTTCGGCCTGTGCATCTTGAACGACTGGTCGGCGCGCGACATTCAGGGCTGGGAATACCAGCCGTTGGGGCCGTTCCTGGGCAAGAATTTCGCCTCCACGTGTTCGCCCTGGGTGGTGACAATGGAGGCCCTTGCCCCGTACCGGGCGCGGGCGCATCAGCGCCCGGAGCTTGACCCGGCGCCGCTCCCCTATCTTAGCTCCGAGGCAAACGAAAAATGGGGCGGGCTGGATATCAAGATGAGCGTCGCCATCGCCAGCGCCGGCATGCGCGCCGCCGGCGCCGCCCCCCACGTCATTGGCGAGGCCAATTTCAAGGATATGTATTGGACCATTTTCCAGATGCTGGCCCACCATACGTCGGGCGGCTGCGACACCAGGCCCGGCGATCTGATGGGCAGCGGCACCGCGTCCGGGACCAAGCCCGGCACCTATGGCAGCCTGCAGGAGGTTTCCCAGGCGGGCCGCGAGACCTTCGCGCTGCCGTCCGGCGAAACCCGCACATTTTTAGAAGACGGTGACGAAGTGGTCATGACCGCCTATTGTTCCGGTGGCGGGTACCGGCGCATCGGCTTTGGCGAATGCCGCGCCGTGATTGAACCGGCGAAAGGATAAAGATATGGATATCTTGGCACCCCTCGGCGCGGACGAAGCCAGCGCCTTCGATCTCAATGCCATCGGCGAAGATTTCCTGGAAGACCCGTTCCCCATGTACCGGGCCTTGCGGGAATATGCGCCGATCCACGTCAATCCCGACGGCACCTATTTCCTGACCCGTTTCGACGACGTCATGACCGGCTACCGCCACGCCGACTTGAGCTCCGACAAAACCGTCGATTTCAAACCCAAATTCCGCGATGGGCCGCTTTATACCCACCACACCACGTCCCTGGTGTTCAACGACGATCCCTACCACAAACGGGTGCGGAAATTGATGGCCGGCGCCTTTTCGCCGCGCCAGATTACGGCGTTGACCTCGGTGATCGAGGAAATTGTCGATCGCATGCTGGACGACGTGGCCGACATGGGCAGCTTCGATGCGATCAATGATTACGCCTTGCGCCTGCCCACCGAGATCATCGCCGACATGCTCGGCGTGCCCGAGGCCCACCGGCATCTTTTGCACCCCTATTCAAATCTGATCCTCGGCGCCCTCGATCCGATTGTGGCGCCGGACAAGATGGCTGCCGGCAACCGCGCGGTCGAGGATTTCGGCGCATTGCTCAAGGATTTGATCGACCACCGCAGAGAAAATCCCGACACCGGGACCCGCGGCGAAGTGCTGGCGGCGCTTATTTTCGGCGAGCAAGATGGCGAAAAACTCAGCGACGAGGAATTGGTGCAAAACTGCATCTTTCTCTTGAACGCGGGCCACGAGACGACCGCCAGCATGACCGGCCACGGGCTCGCCATCTTGCTCGAAAATCCGGGCGAATTGCGACGCCTTAGGGATGATCCCACCCTGATCGAGCCGGCGGTGGAGGAATTCCTGCGCCTGCAAAGCCCGTTGCAGATCGGTCAACGCAAGGCCACCAAGGATGTGGAATTCTCATCGGCCGTCATCCCCGCCGGCGCCTTTATCCATCTCTGCATCGCCGGCGCCAACCGCGATCCGGAGGTTTTCGACGATCCGGAAAATGTCGATATCGGGCGCCATCCCAATCCGCAGATTGCCTTTGGCGCCGGCCAGCATATTTGCCTGGGCAATACCTTGGGCCGCATCGAGGGGCGGATCGCCATCGGCCGCTTCGTCGAGCGCTTTGCCAATATGCACCAAACCGGCGCCAAGCGTTATCACGGCCGCGCCAAGTTCCGCGGCCTCGCAACCCTGCCGATGGCAGTTTAAAGGAGGAAACCATGGGCACCCATCACGGCAAGAGATTTCCCGGCGAGGGCGATGCCTACCGGGATGCCCGCGATACGCTGCTGGCCGCCGAAAAGGAATTGCGCCTGAAGACCGAGGAAGTGGCGGTCTTGCGCCGCGCCTTGCCCGCCGGCGGCGCGCCGATAGAGGATTACGCTTTCATCGATTGCGCCACGGACCGGGCGGTCAAGCTGTCGGAGCTGTTCGCCAAGGGCAAAAGCAGCCTCGCCATCTATTCCTTCATGTATGCGCCGGGCGACGACGCGCCCTGCCCGATGTGCGTATCCTTGCTGGACGGGCTCAACGGCCAGGCGCCGCATATTACCGACCGCATGAATTTCGCCGTCGCCGCCAAGGCCGGCACCGGTGAATTGAACGCCTGGGCGAAATCACGCGGCTGGAGCAATCTGCGCTTACTGTCGTCGGGCGGCAATTCCTACAATGTGGACTATTTCGCCGAGGACGAAGACGGCAACCAGTGGCCGATGATGTATGTGTTCGTGAAGGACGCCGGCGGGGTCACCCATAGCTGGGGGTCGGAACTGTTTCTCAGCCCGCCCGAAGACGGCCTCCACAACCGGCATGTGGATCAGCTTTGGCCCTTGTGGAATTTATTCGATTTGACGCCGGAGGGACGGGGCACCGACTGGTATCCGGTCGCCAATTACGATTGAGTAGCGGTTAGGTCCCGCGCACCTCGCGCAGCATTTCGACGGCTTTGATCTGGTCGGCGATCAGCCCTTCCATATAATCGTTGGGTGTGGCCAGTCCGGTCTGCGCCGTCATTTTCGCCGGGCCGCGGCCGAATCCGCAGGGCGCGGCGACACCGAAATCGGGAATATGGGTCTTGATCAGCTGCATCTGCTGCTCCATGCCGCCATCTTCGTGGAGGGCGTGGATCAGCCCCATATAGACGCGGGCGCCGCCGCTCTCCAAATTCGCCAGCGGCGCCACATAGGCCTCGGACGTGCCGGCGACCGTCGGCATGTGCAGGAAATCCACCTTGCGTCCCGACGCCGCGACACCGGCATTGCACAACAATACGCAGCCGGTGAGGTCCGACGGTTCGCGCACCGGCCAGCCAGTGTTGGTGCCGTAGCAGGCATGGTAGCCGAGCAGCACGTCGCCGGGAATATGGGCCGATGCCTCGCCGGCCGGAGCGAACAATTCGGTGACCATATTCTGAACCTCGGGCGTTATGCCG
>JAYGEH010000501.1:0-2930 GCA_046582475.1 Rhodospirillales bacterium | reverse complement strand
TGTGGATACGGCGGACGAGGTCACCGCCTACAAGGACGCCATGCTGGGCTGACGCCCGCCGCCACCGGCATGCTGCGGCAGTGGCTTATGAGCGAACCGGAATTCGGCCTGATCGCCGTCGGCGGCGGTTTCGCCGGGCTGACGGCGGCTGCCCGCGCCGCCGATTTGGGGCTCAAGACGCTGGTGCCGGAGCGTGACAGTGAAGACCTCTATTTCTGCAATTCGCGTATCACGTCGGGGGTCTTTCATGTCGCCCCCAACAATGTCCGCCTTGGCGCCGATGAACTGATTGCCGCCATCGAAATCGAGACCGCCGGCCATGCCAAGCCGGAACTGGTGCGGCGTCATCGCCGAAAATGCCGGCAAAACGGTGGAATGGCTGCGTGCCGCCGGGGTCAAGTTCGTGGCGCGCGGCGTCGGTTATGTGAATATGCGCCAGCACCTGGTCCTGGCACCGCCCAGGCGCATGCGCGCCGGCCTCGATTGGCAGGGGCGCGGCGGCGATTACACCTTGCGCGTCCTGGAAGCCCATCTCGCCAAATCCGGCGGCAACGTGCGCCGCGGCGCCGAGGTTACCGGGCTGATTATGACCGATGAAGCCTGCACCGGTGTATCGGTGATCGAGGGCGGCGCGGCACGCGAGATTTCGGCCGCCAACCTGGTCATCGCCGATGGCGGATTCCAGGCCAACGCCGGCATGCTCCAAGGCAGCGTCACCGGCGCGCCCGGCCGGGTGCGCCTAAGGGCAGCGCCGTCGGGCACCGGCGACGGCATCCACATGGCGGCCGAGGCCGGCGCCGCCCTGACCGAGCTTGGCGCTTTCTACGGCCATTTGCTGGCCGCCGAAGCGATGACCAATGACACCCTCTGGCCATACCCCATTATGGACATCGTCGCCGTCGCCGGGGTCATGGTGGATGGCCATGGCAAACGCTTTGTCGACGAAAGCCGGGGCGGCGTATTTTTGAGCAACGCCGTCGCCAAGCTGGACGATCCGTTGTCGGCGACGGTGATCATGAGCCGCGAAATCTGGGACCAGGTGGGCGCCAGCGGCATCGCCCCGCCGAACCCGTTGCTGCTCGACCATGGCGGCACCCTCATCGAAGCGCCCGACTTGGGCAGCCTGGCCGCCAGCATCGAGGTGCCCGCAGATGCCTTGCAGGCAACCTTGGCGGACTACAACAAGGCCTTTGCCAAGGACCGATTGGCCGATCTTATCCCGGTGCGCGGCGAGGGCCGCCATGAAGCCTATCCGCTGGGCACCGGTCCCTATTGCGCCATCCGCGTCTGCGCCGGTGTCACCAACACCATGGGCGGCATCGATATCGACGAAAATTGCCGGGTCTTGAAGCCGGACGGCAGCGCCATCGGCGGGCTCTACGCGGCGGGCTCTTGCACCGGCGGGCTCGAGGGCGGACCCAATGTCGGCTACGTGGGCGGCTTGATCAAAGCCTTCGCCTTCGGCTTGATCGCCGCCGACCATGCGGCGGCGGCGGCGAAGGGGTGAAATTGACCCAGTGGCCTGTGTCATCTAATTTGTACCCCAGAGGGCGGCGTTGCAAGGTTTCCGGCGAGGAGCGCGCCCGGCCGTGGTGCCGATCCACCACAAGGGGTGTGCGACGATGTCCGGGACCCTTGCAACGCCGCCCTCTGGGTCACTTTTCCCGTCCCCCGGCGGCCGCGAATGCGGCCCCCGCATTTATGATAGGGGGGACACCGGAGGTGTCCGCCCCGGGGTGTCGAAAGGGCTGGCCGATGGGCCCGCATCGCCTGCACCCTTCCTCCTACCGAAGAAACGAGAAAAGAGATCGTAGGGGTACAAATTAGATGACACAGGCCACTAGGGCAGGGCCATGCAATATGCTCTAACCCGCTAAGGGAGACGGCAATGACCATGGAAGTCGAACGGCTGGGGCGGACCTTTTTTGCCGAGGTTCGCGGCGTCCATATCGGCGAGCCTCTGGACCGGGCAACGGTTGAAGCCATCCGCGCGGCAGAGCGCGAGCATGGCGTCTTGCTGTTCCCGGATCAGCATCTCGGCGATGCCCAGCAAGAAGCCTTCACCGCGCATTTCGGAATAGTGGAGCTGAACCTCAGGAGCGATGTGGATCGCGTCGCCGCCCTCGGCAATTTGGATGTGGAGGGCAATTTTCGCGATCCCACCAGCGCTCAGGCCAGCTTTTTGCGCGCCAACCAGCAATGGCATTCGGACAGCCAGTTTTTCAAAGTGCCTTCGGCGCTGTCGTTCCTGCGCGCCGTCACCATGCCCGATGCGGGTGGCGCCACTCAGTTTGCCGACACCCGCGCCGCCTGGGAAGCCTTGCCGCCGAGCCGCCAGGCCGAGCTTATAGACATGGTCGCCATCAACGATTTGCAGAAATCCCGCGCCAAGGCCGGCCATACCCTTTCCGGGGAAGACCGAAAACGCTGGCCGCCGATCGAGCATCCGGTGGCCCGCATCCACGAGGAAACCGGCAAGCGCGCCCTTTATGTGGGCTCGCAAGCGACCGGCATCGCTGGCCTGGATGACGCCGCCGGCGAGGCGCTGATCGATGAATTGGTGGCCCACACAACCCAGGATATATTCGTTTATACCCACCAATGGACGGTCGGCGAATTGATCATCTGGGACAACCGGCGCATCCTGCATCGCGGCCGGCCGTGGGACGAAGAAAGCGAGGCCCGCGACGTGCGCCGTTCGTCAACGGCGGGCACCGGCCCCACCGCCGAGGGCGGCAGGCCGGTCGATGAATATGCCCGCGCCCAGGCTGCATGAACGCACCCGCGCCCTAGAGCGGTTCCGGATAAATATGAATCAATTTGATGGGAACAAATCGGTTTTCCGGGTAGGCGCGGTGCGCAGCGCGATGCCTTCGCATCGGGCAAGTACTGCAACGCCCCCGGGGAGCCGATTTGACCCACCGCAGGCC
>JAYGEH010000460.1:0-5671 GCA_046582475.1 Rhodospirillales bacterium | reverse complement strand
GGCGGCGCGCAAAATATCGCCCGACAGCTTCAATGAGATGAAACAGGCCGGGCTCTTGCGCATGACCCAGCCGAAGGCCTATGGCGGCACGGCGATGCCCTATTACGTCTTTTGCGAAGCGGTCATGGAGATCGCCAAGGGGTGCCCGTCGACGGGCTGGATCTACGCCGTCATCGGTGAGCACAACGTGACCCTTGGTGCGTATTATCCGAGGCAGGCCCAGGACGACGTCTGGGCCGAGACCCCGGACACCTATATCGGTTCGGGCAATTCGCCGGAACTGGTCTATTCCGAACAAGACGATGGCTGGCTGGTCAATGGCCAGTTGCGCTTTTCGTCGGGCTGCGAATTTGTCGAATGGCACATGACCGGCGGGCGCATCAACGGGCGTCCGGGCCGCATCCTGTTTCCTCAGAAAGGCTGCGAGATTATCGATACATGGAACGCCATGGGCCTAGCCGGCACCGGCAGCCATGATCTCAAGCTCACCGATGTGGTCCTGCCGGATCACCGCATCCGCTTCGATGCCGAGCGCGGCCCCTGGTTCGATCAGACGCCGCTCTACCGCCAGCCGCAATGGTCGACCGGCCCTTTTTGTCTGGCCGCCGCCGTGGTCGGCGCCGGCGAGGGCGCGCTGCAACTGTTCATCGATATGGTTGCCGGGCGCGACGCCAAGTTCGGCGCGCATGTGGCCGAGTTCCAGTCGATCCAGCTCCGCATCGCCGAAGCGGCGGTGGAACTGGATGCGGCGCGGCGCCTGATCCTCGGCGATCTCCTAGAAACCCACGAGGTATTAGAGACCGCGGACGAAGTGCCGATCCCCATGCGTGCCCGCAACCTTCGTGACATGGCTTTCGCGCCGCTGCTGGCCAAGCGCGCGGTGGATCGGTTGTTCTACGCGTCGGGCGCCGAAGCCCTGGACCTGGACGATGATCTGCAACGCTATTACCGGGATGTGAACGCCGGCGCCCAGCAGATCTGCCTCAACTGGGACGCCAACGGAACCGTCTATGGCCGCATCGCGCTGGACCGGGATCCGGGCCCGGTCAGATGGTGACCGGACCCAATATTCGCGTTCAAATACCTGTTTTAATTATTGCGGCGTAGAGCGGTTCCGGTCAAGCGGCCCCCGACGATAGGGACCGGCTCAGGACCAGTTTATGGGGCCGCCCTTGAGCCAGGTTTCGCCGCAGGCGTAAAGCTCTTCGACCCGGGCGCCCTTGAGGCCGGGCATGTCGCGCTTTACATCGAAGCCCAGAGCCGATTGCAGATAGGCCAGATGCCGGTAGCCGAAGGGATAGCGGTCAAGAATCTCCGGGTCCAAATTCACCGTGGCGCCCGCCTCCACCGGGTCCATGCGATCCTTTTCATAGATGGGTTGGCGCTGCACCACCGCCCATTTGCCGCCGCGCTTTTCGATCAGGTCGAAAAACCGGCCGGTGCAGACCACATCCACCCAGACATCGTGGACCGGCGCCCGCTGCGAGATGGTCATCTTGGTTTGCACCACGGCGCGCGTCCCATTGAGCTCGATCGCCGTGCCGCCGAGGAAATGCAGAATGGAAACGTCGCTGGCGAAGCCTTTCTTGTTGACTTCGATAAATTCGTCGCCGGTGCCCTGGAACCAGGTGGCCATCATGATGCCGTCATCGTGCCAGCAGGTGCGGAACTTTTCCCAAAAGCCGGCGTCCCGCCAGAGCGCCCAATTTTCCACCAGATCGCGGATCGCCAAGCGGTCAACAAGGTCCTGGTCCATGTCGTCCTCCCAATTTCTTAAAACGCTTATTTGCAGGCGTTGCGCAAGGTATCGCCCAGCGGCTGGTGCAGGTTGCGGTTGGCGGTCAGGATCGAGCCGGCTTCCAGGCGCAAATCGCGGCCCGCAATATCGGTGACCAGGCCGCCCGCTTCGCGCACCAGAATGACGCCGGCGGCGATGTCCCAGGGCATCAGCCCGGTTTCCCAAAATCCGTCATAGCGCCCGGCGGCAACGAACGCCAGGTCCAAGGCGGCCGAGCCGAAACGCCTGATGCCGGCGCTGACCGCCATGACGGCGCCCATTTCCGCTAAGTAACCCTGGTGGTCGCTTGCCGTGCCGCGGCCCAAAAAGGGAATGCCGGTGGCGAAGACGGCGTTGTCCATGGCGCCTCGGGATGAGACCCGGATGCGGCGGTCGTTCAAACGGGCGCCCTGGCCCAACTCGGCGGTGAACATTTCCTCGGTGATCGGGTTGAAAACGACGCCGGCGGTGATGCGGCCATGTTCCTGGAGGGCGATGGACATGGCGAAGTGGGCGATGCCGTGGACGAAGTTGGTGGTGCCGTCGATGGGATCGATAATCCAGCGCCGGTCGGGATCGGTGCCTTCGATGGCGCCGGCTTCCTCCATCAGAAATCCGTAGTCGGGGCGCGCCTTTGACAGCTCGCCGCGCAAGATTTTTTCGGTGCGGATATCGGCGGCGGTGACGTAGTCGGCCGGGCCTTTTTTGGAAACCTGCAGCTGATCCACTTCGCCGTAGTCGCGCTTGAGCTTGATCGACGCCTCGCGCGCCGCCCGGATCATGACGTTAAGGTTGGGAGAGCGCAGGGCCATCGCTACTATTTTCGGATCGGATCATGGATCGGGTTGGACGCTCAGTCCTTGGCCCGTTCCACGTAGGAGCAATCGGTGGTGGCGATCACCACGCGGGTGCCCACCTCGATATGCGGCGGCACCATGGTGCGCATGCCGTTTTCCAATACCGCCGGCTTGTAGCTGGACGCCGCTGTCTGGCCCTTGACGACGGCATCGGCCTCGACGACTTCCAGGGTCACATGGTCGGGCAGTTGCATGCCGAGGGGTTCTTCCTCGAAGCTTTCGATCATGACCGTCATGCCGTCCTGCAGATAGGCCGCCTGCTCGGCGCCGATGGCCTCGGTCGCCAGGGAAATCTGGTCGTAGGATTGGTTGTGCATGAAGGTGTGCATGTCGCCGTCGGAAAACAGATATTGATGTTGGTGCTGTTCCAGGCGCGCCCGCTCCACGGTTTCGGATGAGCGGAAGCGTTCATTGAGCTTGGTGCCGCTGCGGATATCTTTCAGCTCCACTTGGAGATACGCGCCGCCCTTGCCGGGCTGGGTATGCTGGATTTTGACCGCCCGCCACAGGTTTCCCTGGTGTTCGATCACCATGCCCGGGCGGATCGCATTTCCGTTGATTTTCATGGCGCTGGCCGTCTCAAAGTTGCATTAGGATTGCCGCCGTCGCCGCCCCGGATATTCGGAACCTTGGCCGCCGGTTACCTATCAGGTTGCGCCCGCTGGAGCAAGGTAAGCTGCTCGCCGCCGGCCTCGATCATCGCATTTTTTTAAGGTGCGGTCTCTTCTTCGGCGCCGGGCTCGGCTGGCGTCTCGGCGATGAAATCACCGGTCTCGTTGCCATCCAGTGCGATGGTCTCGTCACCGGGCGGAACGAGGCCGGCGGCTTCCGCTTTTCGTTTCTCCGAGCGTTCCCGCTTGGCCTCAAGCCGCGCGGCTTTTTTGGCGGCTTTGATGCGCTCGCGTTCGCGGCGTTCGAAATTGTAATTGGGCTTGCGGGCCATATCAGATTCATTCCTTAAACCCGCTTCGGGCGCGGGGCATATCTTGGCGGGCCATGGTTGGCGCCGCCATCCTATTCTTAGCCGGCGGCGGCGGCTTTGCGGTCGGCGGCCTCTTTCGCCAGGCGCAGCGCCTTCAGGCGCCGGATTTTGTCGTCGCGTTTCTGTTGCGCAACTTCCTTGTCCAACAGGGCCTGCTTGTCCTTTTTTTGAATCGCCGCAAATTGCTCCTCGGCCTTCGATTTCACGCGCTTTAACATTACCATATTCCTCGGGTTCAATTGTTGTCGCCGATGGGAATTTCGCGCCCTGGGGCACAGGCGGAACCATCCCTCTAAGGGACAGTCAATTTCGGCGATGGCACGGCGCACCGCGACGATTGATCAATCGTTCGTCGTAACACTCAATTCCAAAAGAACGTCCATGACCTGGGTGCGGCCGGTCAATTTCGTTCGTCGCTTCACGCCAATTTGGCAAGCCGCGCGGCCCATTAAGGCGCGCGGCATCCGCCCCCAAACGATGTCAGGGGCGGTGACCAGCGTGATTATTCGATAACGGACAGGTTCTCGGCGGATGATTTGCCGTTCTGTCCCGGCTGAAGGTCGAAGGAGACCTTCTGGCCTTCGCTCAGCGAGCTCAGTCCGGCGCGCTCGACCGCGGAGATGTGCACGAATGCGTCTTTCGATCCGTCTTCGGGCTCGATGAAACCATAGCCCTTAGCCGGGTTGAACCATTTAACAGTGCCAGTAGCCATTACTATTACCTCTAACAAGAAACCAAATATTGCACCTCACACCATGTGACGGCGCGGTCGTTCGAACGCCCACATTGTCAAGGGAAGCCAAGCTAAACGGGTTACCGAATCCTGGTAGCGCTAAACAAATGCAACACGTTTCGGCGATAATTAGACGATCAGCGCCATATGTCAATGGCCGTGACCGGCAATCGCCAATTGCAGACCCGGCCTGGCGGCCGCCTTGCTTCGAATGGAACTTAATATACGGGCTTTCCAATCCTATCAATTGCTAGCCGCGATTTGCTCCTTTATGGCCGTTTCCCAGGCGTCCGGGTCGAGCCCCCTCGGCCCTTGCGCGCCGTTGAAGACCAGCGTGCCGTCGCTGGCGATGACGTAATAGCGGGTCGGCTCGGCGATGTATTTTTCGTCGATGCGGTTATCGATGGCGTCGATCAGCATCGGCATTTTGACCTCCATGCCGAGCTGGCAGGCATGGGCGACGGCGGCCCGCTGGTCTTCGTCGACTGGCTGATCGTAGTCGATTTCGTCATAAAGATTTTGCGGCGTCACCCATCCGTCGGAGGGATGCGCTTCGGAGATATAGACCATATAGAACTGCACTTCGGTCTGGTGGGCTTCGAAGATTTCGTTCTGGCGCACGGCCTGAGCACGAAACGGCGGTCAGGTGTAGGAGCCGAACACCAGTGCCACCGGCTTGCCGCGCAAATCGGTCAACTTGACCGTCTGGCCCGCCCGCCCGCGGTCCGGATGCAAGAGCTCGGCCTCGAAATCCGGGGCCGGCTGGCCGACGGCCGGACCCCGGGATTGGCGAAAATTTTGATCGGCGAACATCAGATCGAATTCCGCCTCGGTCATGTTGGAAAGCTCCATCCAGATCTTGCGCCGCTCTTCCATGGGCACGTTCGAGGCGGAAAAATCCTTGAAATGTTCGTATTCCTTAGACGGCATGGTGGGTCTCCATAGTGTTCAAATTCGGCTCCGTAATTTCGCCGATTGCGGCGGATGGTAGTAGGTTTCCGGGGTTCCAACAATAATCCCGGCGCCCCCGCCCCCGCCTAATCGCCGCCCTCTTCTTCCTCGCGCCTGAGCGCCCGTATTTCGGTATTCATGGCAATATCGCGGCGCCGCCGCTGGGCGTAGGCGCGCCCGGTTTCCCAATAATCGCCCCGGGTGGCGCGCACCGCCATGGCCTCCATCTCGTCGGTCCATTCGCCGAGATCGTAGCCGTGCCAGGGCGCCTCCGGTTTCAGTTCGGGCAAGCCAAGCTCGGCCCAGATATCGGCGGCATGCTCCATGAATTCCTTTTTCGGCAACGAGATCGGCGGAAAGGTTTCTTTCAA
>JAYGEH010000383.1:0-11427 GCA_046582475.1 Rhodospirillales bacterium | reverse complement strand
TGGGCATTTGTTAAACCTAACACGTGTTGCGCGGGGAAGGGAGATTTGCTATCCCGCTAAATGCAAGGCTAAGCTTAGGACTCTACATCGTGCGGTCGTGGCGGAACTGGTAGACGCGCAGCGTTGAGGTCGCTGTGGGAGTGATCCCGTGGAAGTTCGAGTCTTCTCGACCGCACCAATGCCCCTTGATCGAACAAAATCGCGAATCGATACCGCGAATCGAAATTGGGACGGACGTTCCGCCAGCCCGAATACTGGTCATAAAATCAATACCGGCTGGGGATGCCAAAGGGAGACCGGGGATGGCAGACAAGCTTGATGAAGAAGCCCTGGAATATCACCGCTATCCGACGCCGGGTAAGATCGCCGTCGTCGCCACCAAGCCGCTTGCCAACCAGCATGATCTGGCGCTGGCCTATTCGCCGGGCGTCGCCGCCGCCAGCAACCTGATTGCCGAAGACCCCGCGGAAGCGATGAATTTAACTTCGCGCGGCAATCTGGTGGCGGTCATTACCAATGGCACCGCGGTGCTCGGCCTCGGCAATATCGGCGCCCTGGCGTCCAAACCGGTGATGGAGGGCAAGGCCGGCCTGTTCAAGAAATTCGCCGGCATCAACGTGTTCGATATTGAAATCAACGAGACCGACCCCGATAAGCTGGTCGATATCATCGCCGCCCTGGAGCCCACCTTCGGCGGCATTAATCTGGAAGATATCAAGGCGCCGGAATGCTTCGAGGTTGAGGCAAAGCTGAAAGAACGCATGGCCATACCAGTCATGCATGACGATCAGCATGGCACCGCCATCATTGTCGGCGCCGGCATCATGAATGCGCTGAAAGTGGTCGGCAAAGATATCGGCAAGGTGAAGCTGGTTTGCTCGGGCGCCGGGTCGGCGGCGCTGGCCTGCCTGGATCTTCTGGTCAAGCTGGGCATCGACAAAAAGAACATCTTCGTCAGCGATATCGCCGGCGTCCTCTATGAGGGCCGCACCGAAGAGGTCAATCCCTATAACCAGCGCTACATGCAGAAGACCGATGCCCGTACCCTCGGCGATATTATCGGCGCCGCCGATATCTTCCTCGGGGTTTCCGCGCCGGGGGTTTTGAAGCCGGACATGGTGGCAAAGATGGCGGCCAAGCCGATCATCTTCGCGCTCGCCAATCCGGAGCCGGAAATTCGCCCGGAAATCGCCAAAGAAGCGAAGCCCGACGCCATCCTGGCCACCGGGCGCACCGATTATCCGAACCAGGTCAATAACGTCCTTTGTTTTCCCTATATATTTCGTGGCGCCCTCGACGTTGGCGCCACGGCCATCAACGACGAAATGAAAATGGCCTGCGTGTACGCGCTTGCTTCTCTCACCGAAGCCGAATCGGACGAAACCGTGATCGAAGCCTACGGGTTGGAGGAATTAAGCTTCGGGCCCGATTATTTGATCCCCAAGCCTTTCGATCCGCGGCTGCTTGTGCTGCTGGCTCCGGCGGTGGCGAAGGCCGCCATGGCGTCCGGCGTCGCCACCCGTCCGATCGAGGATTTCGAAGCCTACCGGCTCAAACTGATCGATTTTGTGTTCCGTTCGGGAACCGTCATGAAACCGGTGTTCGAACGCGCCCAAAAGGATCCGAGGCGGGTCGTGTTCGCCGAGGGCGAATCCTACCGGGTGCTGCGCGCGGTACAAAGCTCGGTGGACGAGGGCATTGTCCGTCCCATTCTTATCGGCCGACGCCAGGTGATCGAAACGCGCATCGAACGCCTGGGTCTGCGTTTGATCATCGATGAGGAATTCGAGCTGTGCGATCCCGAAAACGATGACCGCTACCGGGATTACTGGACGCTCTATCACGACATCATGAAGCACCGGGGCGTATCCAAAAACGAAGCGCGCACCGTTGTCCGCACCAACAACACGGTAATCGCCGCGCTGATGGTGCGCCGCCGGGAAGCCGATGCCATGATCTGCGGCGCCCACGGCCGCTATGTGGAACATCTGGATCCCCTGTTCAATATTATCGGGTTGAAAGCCGGCGTCGACCGGGCGGCGGCCATGAGCATGCTGATCATGCCGAAGGGAACATTGTTTATCTGCGATCCTTTCGTGAACGCGGGCCCGACCGCCGAGCAGATTGCCCGCTATACCGTGCTGGCCGCCGAAACCATCCGCCGTTTCGGCATCCAGCCCCGGGCCGCCCTGTTGTCCCATTCCAATTTCGGATCGTCCCAGGCATCGACGGCGCGCAAGATGCGCGACGCCGTGGCAATGATAAGGGAGATGGACCCCGATCTGCTGGTCGACGGCGAAATGCATGCGGATGCGGCGCTGTCCGAGGCCCTTCGCGAGCCGTTGATCGGCGACGGCGTTCTGAAGGGATCGGCCAATCTTTTGATCATGCCGTCTTTGGACGCCGCCAATATTTCCTTCAACATGGTGCGCATGCTGGCCGACGGGGTCGATGTGGGGCCGATTCTGCTGGGCATGGATTTGCCCTGCCACGTGCTCCACGAAACCATCAACGCGCGCGGCATTGTCGATATGACGGCGCTGGCGGTGGTCGAGGCTCAGGGCACGGCGGAGCAGGAGCTGCCGCTTTGAACGGGGCCCAGCCACAACCGGAAAAATTGGAACCGGATAATTTGGCGGGCCTCGATCCCGAGATTATCGCGCGCGTCGTGGCGGCCCTCGATGAGGCCGATACCGAAAAAGCCAAGGCGCTGTCGGTGGCGCTGCATTGGTCGGACCTCGCCGATTTGTTGGAGACGCTCAATCACGACCGGCGCGAAAATCTGGTCGAAGCCCTCGGCGCCGAGTTTCCGGCTAACGTGCTGACCGAGCTGGATGAAAGCATCCGCGAACGGGTGATCGAACAGCTGGGCCTCAGCCACGTCGCCAACGTGGTTTCCGATCTGGAAGCCGACGATGTCATCGAGATCGTCGAGGAATTGGACTCCGCCGAGCGCGAAGAGGTGCTCGATGCCTTGTCCGACGACGACCGGACGATGGTCGAGGAGGGGCTTTCCTACCCCGAAGACAGCGCCGGGCGGCTGATGCAGCGCAGCGTGGTGGTCATGGCGTCCCATTGGAGCGTCGGCCAGGCTATCGATTTTTTGCGCGAAGCCGAAGATTTGCCCCGGGATTTTTACGATATATTCCTGGTCGATTCGAACCAACGGCCGATCGGCGCAATTCCGCTCAGCCGCATATTGGCGACCCGCCGGCATGTGGCGCTTAGTGCCTTGATGATTGCCGATTTGAAACTGATTCCGGTCGATATGGACCAGGAAGAGGTGGCATTTCTGTTCAGCCAGCGCGACTTAATTTCGGCGCCGGTGGTCGATGACACCTCGAGTCTGGTCGGCGTTATCACCGTCGATGATATCGTCGATGTGATCCACGAGGAGCACGAAGAAGATATCATGCGCCTCGGTGGCGTCGGCGAGGAGGACGATTTGTTCGCCGCCGTTCTGGATACGACCCGGTCCCGCTTCGTCTGGCTGCTGGTGCACCTGATCGCCGCCATCCTCGCCGCCGCGGTCATCAATCAGTTCTCGGGATCGATCGAGCAAATGGTGGCGCTGGCGGTTCTGATGCCCATCGTCGCCACCATGGGCGGCACCGCCAGCGTGCAAACCTTGACGGTTGCCGTCCGCGCCATCGCCATGCGCGAATTGACGCCGGCCAACGCCCTGCGCACCATCGGCAAGGAGTTGGTGGTCGGCTTTCTGAATGGCGTGCTGTTTGCGTTGATTATCGGCGGCGTGGCGTGGCTGTGGTTTGGCAGCGCCGCCCTCGGTGGGGTTATTGCCCTGGCGATTGTCATCAACTTCATCGTCGCCGGTTTGGCCGGCAGCGCCTTGCCGGTCTATCTGCAACGGCTCGGTTTCGATCCGGCGGTGGCGTCCAGCGCCATCCTGACCTCGATCACCGATGTGCTCGGCTTCTACGTGTTCCTGGCCCTGGCCGCGCTGCTGCTTTAGATCATGAACTCATAAATGGCGGCGAGCTGTGATCGGCAAATAGCCTGTTTCGGCAGGAAGGTGCGCGATAGCGGGGCCTTCGCCCCGGTGAGGGCGCCGGGGGCACCGAAACGGGCTATTTGCCGATCCCTCTTGGGGCGTGGTTCTTTTGCCCACCGGACTGCGTCCCGTCGTCGGTCATGATGCTTTGGCATCACTCTCTCCTATCTCCTTGCCAGGAAACAAAATAACTAAACTCACAGTCGTCGCCATTTATGAGTCCATGACCTAAGGAATATTCCAGATATGCAGCTTGGTTCGCCGCCGGTCGCCGACGATGACGGTGTCATCGGGGGGTGCCTCCGCCACGCTGAAGGAATTCGAAACGAAGCGGGTGCCGGGCTTCATTTCGCGGCGCACTTTTTCATAAAGCGCCGGCATCGGTTCGGGCGACAGGAACGCATAAACGACGTCGTAATCGGAAAAATCCAGCTTCCAGAAATTGCCGTAGCGGAGCGCCAGGTTGGGGCATTTATGGAGGCGCGCCCGTAGCCAGGACAGAAGAAACGGCAGCGGCGCCGATTCGATGCCGGTCAGCTGCGTATCGGGGCGTCTGGCGGCGAGATATAACAGGATTCCGCCGATGCCGTGCCCCACATCCAGAAACCGCTGGCCGGGCGCATCCGGTATCAAACCGGCGATGGCATCGAAGGTGACCCGGTTGGTCAGGTACAAAGGCACCCGGCCGCGGGCGCTGTTCCAGTAGACCAGACCCAAAAGAATAAAGGCGGCCAGAAACAGCCAGGGCGGTATCGCCGCCAAAGACACCAGGGCCGCCGCCGGCGCCAGGTTCATTTGCACCGGAATCCACCAGCCGGCCAAACGCATTTTGTTGCCGGCCCAGGCGGCGATGACGCCGGTGGCCACCAAAACCGCGAACAGCGGCACCTGGCCGCCGGTCCCGGCGCTCCAGGCGAAGGCCGCGCCGAAGGCGACGGCGGCGCCAAGGGACTGGGCCAACACAACCCGGGCCAGCGGCGTTCCGGTCCAGCCCGGCGCCCCCCGGTTTCGTGTGTCTGGCAGAGCGTTGAAAGAAAATGTTCTTTCGCGGATAAAATTTCATCATAGCCGCGCCCGCCATCGGCGTCATCCTGCATGACCAACGCAAAAAATCTGTGTATGCAGAGTGATGTCCGACGATGCGCAAATCCGGCCGCGATCATCCAATCTGGTGCTCCGCATATGGCGCGGTGAGGAACGGTTGTGGAAGGTCTATTGGCTGGTAGCGATTGTCGGCGGTTGGGCCTTGAGCACCCTTGCCGGTTCCTTGGTCCGCACCGGCTTCCTCGATGAATTGCTTGGCGTCGCCCTGCTGGCTATTTATGCGGTCTTTTCCGGGGTCGGTGTCTGGCGCTGCGCCTTCAATGTAAAAAGACCGGTTTGGGGTTATGCGGCGCGCGCCATCATCGCCGTCAGCGCCGTCTATTTTGTGTTTGCCATGATCCACGGCGTAATTGCTGGGTGAGGGCCAGGGGTGAGGAGGCGGCATGCCGACGGTATTGATAACCGGCGCAAACCGGGGCATCGGTTTGGAATTCGCCCGCCAATACGCCGCCGAGGGCTAGCGGGTTATCGCCACCTGCCGGGATGCGCGGCGTCATCGCCCAGTTGCGGCCGGAGCAATCTGGCAGCTTTATGAGTTACCAAGGTGATGCCTTGCCGTGGTAGCGAGCCGCACTATAATTCGCCGCCAATAAGGCAACGAATATTCAGGGGGAAATCGTGTCCGAAGATGTGATCCTGGCCGATATCGGCGCCGACGGGGTGGCCACCGTCACCCTCAACCGGCCCGAGGTTTTCAACGGCTACAATGCCGAATTGCTGGTTATGCTGCGCCAAACGGCGGAGCGGCTGGATGCGGATGACGAAGTCCGCATGGTAATTTTGCGCGGCGCCGGCAAGCATTTTTCTGCCGGCGCCGACGTCAATTGGTTCCGCGAACTGGCCGGTGGCACTGCGGACGAGCAACGGGCCGCGGCCCGCCTGAGCGCCCATGCCATGCGCGCGCTGTACGCCTTGAGCAAGCCGACATTGGCGCTGGTCCACAACGCCTGCTTCGGCGGCGGCACCGGATACGCGGCGGCCTGCGATATCGTGGTTGCCTCCGATGACGCCCGGTTTTCCATTACCGAAGTTCGGCTCGGCATTAACGCGGCGGCGATCCTGCCCGAACTGGTGGCGGCCATCGGCCCCCGCCAAATGCGCCGCTACGCGCTTTCGGGAGAAACCTTCGACGCCGCCGAGGCGCACCGGATCGGATTGGTCCACGAGGTTTGCCCGGTGGGCGGATTAAACGAGGCCGCGAAGCCGATCATCGACGCCTTGCTGCTGAGCGCGCCGGATGCGGTGCGCGAAACCAAGGCCCTGATCACCGAGGTCGCCGGCACTCTGATCGACGAAGCAACCGCCGAAAGCATGGCGGCGATCGGCGGCCGCGGGCGCGGCAGCGACGAAGCCATCGAAGGATTTGCAGCCTTTTTCGACAAGCGCCCGCCCAATTGGTATCCCGACGAATTATGAGCGGGTTTCAAATACTATGACCGTCCATCTCCTGCGCATGGCGGTGCGCGTCGAAAGCGTCGGCCATTTGCGTACCATCCAGGCGGAACGAATGAAGGAAAACGCCAAGGGCCGGAAGAAAAAGCGGTTGTTCACCCATACCCGCAATGTTCCGAAGCGCGGCGCTGAGCTGCTCGATGGCGGTTCGATCTATTGGGTGGTCAAGCGTTATATCCGGGTCCGGCAAAATATCCTCGGCATCGAAAGCGCCACCAATGCGAAGGGCCGGCGCTATTGCGCCATCGAGCTCGGTCCGGAATTGATACTGATCGAGCCCAGGCGCCACAAAGCGTTTCGCGGCTGGCGTTATTTTCGCACCGAAGATGTGCCCATCGATCTGGAGAAATCCCTGGCCGAGACCGAGGATCTGCCGCCGGAATTGGCCGATGAATTGCGGGATTTGGGATTGATCTGAAATCCCGTGTCAATTTCTAAATTTACTTTTTTCCGAACCTAAGCTACCAGTGTTCCAGGAAATCGGTTTCCCGTTATTGAATTCCGTCATGGGATGCTTTATTGGCAAATATCCGGGACCCGTCCGGCATTTGAACTCTTACCCAGCGCAGGCACTCATTCCATGAGCGATCAACAAGCGAAAGTCATCAAGCCCCCGAATACGTTAAGCAAAAAGGTTACCATTGGCGGCCCCCGGCGCGGTCGATGCGGCGGCTCTGGAGCGTGCGGAAACGGTTATTTCGAATTTGGCCGGTGATTATGTGAACTGGGCCAAGGAAGATATCAAAAGGCTGGAAAGTGTATTCACTGGAATGAAAGCCGGAAGCGGAGACGCCGACCAGGCGGCCCAGGAAATATTTCAAATTTCCCATGACATCAAAGGCCAGGGCGGCAGCTTTGACTATCCGCTGATGACCATCATCGGCGGACAGCTTTGCGCCTTCATCGACAAGCGTACCAAAGCCGTGGATGCGGGCGCCATCGAAGTGATCGGTCTGCACATCAATGCCGTGCAATTGGTCATTGCCCAGGCCCTGACCGGTGATGGCGGCGCTATTGGCAATCAGCTTTTGGACGGCCTCGAAAAAGTCATCGAAAAGCGCAGCTGATCCGTCGGCGGGTTTCGGCGGGCCCAGCCGGTTGGTACGAACCGGACGATGGCTGTGCCGTTCGCATGGGCCCCTGGATGCCATCGGAAAACCGCAATTTCACCGCAATCATTTGCTAATTTCCGCTGCTTAAACTGCACGAATGCGCACCCTTTGGGCATTCCCGATAGATCGTGTTGAGCGGAGAAGCGATGATGCTTTAACATTCGAGTTCCGATAAAATTGCCTTTGAAGTTTTCCTCTATAACCGCGATGTCCGGGCGGCGGTTAAGGAGAACCGGTCCCATGAACTATTTGGCGATCACTGGGCGGATGTCCAAATCCAGGATGTCATGGCGGCAAGCGAAGATCAGGCCAGGCGCCTGATCTCCCACCGCTACCCGCCGGAGCAGGGATTTGTCGTGCAGCAGCTAAGCGTGGTGACCCATTAATACCAACCGGCCAACACCAGACCTTGAGAAGGCCGGCCGGTCCAGCCCTATCGGGTGGCGCCCTCGAAGAACAGATAGGAATCGACGCCATCGATCACCACCCCGTCGTAGCCTTGCGCGATGATGCCGTAGGTATAGGACTTGGTGTCGCCGGCTATGATATTTTTCCAGGCCGGGTTCCAATATTGAACATAGTGATTGTCCGGCTCGCCGAGCACGGGTGATCCGAGAAAGCTCGGCCGTCCTTCGCGCCAGCCGGGCTTCCAATAATAGCGGGAACTGTCCGCCTGGCCCACATTCATATAAGCGAGCGCCAGCCGCCTGGCGCCCAGTTTCTTGAATTTCATGCCGCGCACATGGATGCGTTGAAAGGGCGAGCGGCCGCGATGATAGACATCGACAACGACCGCATCGAAATTGGTATCGTTGAGCGCCAGCACAAATTTGTCGCGGCTGTCATACTGGGACGAATCGTTCAAAAACAGGATGTTCTGGGCGAATTTCAGCCCGGTGATATTTTTTGAATTCTCCTGGAACGGGCGCTTCGGAAATTTGGGAATGCTGTCAAAACGAAATTCCGGGTTGTCGACGAAAAAAGGCACATAGCCCTTGGCCTTGTTGAGATTGATCGATTCGGTGATCATGTTCGGCGTTTTCGCGTAATCGGCCACCAGAATTCTAAGGCCGCGCCGTTTTCCCAAATCCGCCATGCGGATCAGCTCGTCGCGCACTTTCTTGTCGGTGCGCGTTTCCCTTTTGCCGCCCTCCGGCGGGTGCATATTCAACGAGCGTATAATGATGCCGTCGATGGCCCGCATATAGGTGGTTGCCGGCGATTTGCGGGTGGTATCGACCGCATCGATCTTTTCAATCAGTTCCAAACCGCCCATGGTGATGACAACAAAATTTCTGTTGGCGCGGCGCGAGACCGAACTGATGTGGCGAACCAGTTTGCGCATTTCCTGGCGCGCGTCGACCAGCGATGAAGTGGTCGTCCGCTTCTGCTCCTTCCTTTGCCGGTCCAGGTTCACATCTTTTCCCTGGGCACGAATGCCCCCCCGTTGCTGCGCCAGCGCGCCAGTTACCAGCGATACCGTGACCAGCGATGTGGTGAACAGGGCCGTAAAGGCCAACAAGGCTGCCGCTGCGGTAAGTCCCGGTTTCATCTTTCCTGACCCCATCTCGATCGGTTCAACAGCTAATGCAATTTATCGGCGACGGCCCCGGCGATGGCCAGCGATGCCGTCAATCCCGGAGATTCTATGCCAAAAAGATTAATCAGACCTTGCGCGCCATGATCCTCGGGCCCGCTAATGACGAAATCCGCCGCCGCCGTGCCCGGCCCCCCCAATTTTGGACGAATGCCGGAATATCCCGGCACCAGGGCGCCATCGGCAAGCCCTGGCCAGTAGGTGCGGACGGCGCCGTAAAACTTGTCGCCGCGGCTTGGGTCTACCTGATAATCGATTTCGTCAACCCATTCCACGTCCGGGCCGAAGCGCGCCTGTCCGGACAGATCCAGCGTCAGATGCACGCCGAGGCCGCCTTCTTCGGGCACCGGATAGATGAGATGGGTAAACGGCGCCGCGCCGCTTAAGACAAAATAATTTCCCTTGGCGTAAAAACATTCGGGGATGTGTTCCGGGCCCAAGCCGCGGATCAAGGCCGCCGTTTTTTGCGCAAACAACCCGCCGCAATTGACCACCGTTTCGCAAAGAATGTTCATGGGGCTCGGGCCGCCGGTCTCAATAACGATACCCCCATCGGTGATCTCGCCGCCGGTGACCGGCGCGTGGAAGGCCAGCATCATGCCTTTTGCCTCGGCATCGCCCTGGTAGGCCAGCATCAAGGCGTGGCTGTCGATCAGGCCCGACGAAGGCGATAACAGCGCCGCCGAGGCGTTGAGCGCCGGTTCCATGGCGCGCGCTTCGGCGCCCTCGATCCAGGTGACGTCTTCGACCCCGTTTTCCGCCGCCTTTTCTTTCAGCCCGAGAAGGGTTTCGTGCTGCGCCTCGTCGGTGGCGACGATCAGCTTGCCGCAGGCTTTGTGCGGCACGCCATGCGATGCGCAATATTCGTACAGCATATTTTTGCCGGCCACGCACAGTTCCGCCTTCAGGCTGTCCTTGGGGTAATAGATGCCGGCGTGAATGACCTCGGAATTGCGGGACGAGGTGCCGGTGCCGATGGCATCTTCGGCTTCCAGAATAACCACGTCGCGGCCCTCGGCGGCCAGCCGGCGGGCAACCGCCAGACCAACAACACCGGCGCCGATAACGGCGCATTCGATTTTATCCAACTCGCTCAATACGCTACTCCATAAAACGCTTTCAATTCCATGGGCTCGCCTGGATATTTATTTCGTGGGCATAACATCATATTCCATAATTTTGTTTCACCAAGAAGTGATCCGGCTTGAATTGCGCGCCCCTACCTCGGATGCCTATTTAGAGATGATCGCAGCAAGAGGGTTGGCCCATGATTTCGTTCGCACGCATGAAGCCATCTATCGCGCCGGCGTTGGCTGCCGGATTGTTATCCGCATTCTTGATTTCCTCAGGATTTCATAGCGCTTCGGCCAATCCACAAATATGGAAATTCGAATGGCCGAAAACCGATTTTACCAAATCCTCCGTTAACTTTGACGATATTATGAGCGGCGGACCGCCAAAAGACGGCATTCCTTCCATCGACGATCCCAAATTCGAAAAGGCCAGTGAGGTCAAGGGGATCGCGGCCAAGGTCCCGGTCATCTCCTTCAGCATAAACGGTGACGCACGCGCCTATCCGCTGGGTATTTTGATGAACCATGAAATCGTCAACGACCGGGTCGGCGGCGTACCGGTGATCGTGACCTATTGCCCGCTTTGCAATTCGTCGATTGTTTTCGACGCGCGCCTGGACGGCAAAGTTTTGGAATTCGGCGTCTCCGGTAAATTGCGCAATTCCGATATGGTCATGTATGACCGCAATACCAGTAGCTGGTGGCAGCAGTTCCTCGGCGAGGGCATCGTCGGCGAAATGACCGGCAAGCGATTAAAGATGCTGCCGTCCCGGGTCGAATCGTTCGAGCGGTTTGTGAAAAAGCATCCCGACGGCAAGGTCTTGAAGCCGGTATTTGCGTCCCGCGGCCGCGCCGGCGTGAACCCTTATGCCGGTTATGATTCGTCGCCCACCCCGTTTCTTTACCGCCGCAAAATGCCCGAGGGTATCGAGCCCGTGGCGCGCGTCATAGCGGTTGGCAAGCAAGCCTGGAGCATGGCGCTTTTGCGCAAGAAGAAAAAGATCGTCGCCGGCCCGTTGGTGCTGTCATGGGTGGAAGGCCAGAACTCGGCCCTCGATTCCCGGAATATCGCCCGCG
>JAYGEH010000366.1:0-2473 GCA_046582475.1 Rhodospirillales bacterium | reverse complement strand
GCGACATGCGCGGCCGCGTCATGAGCCTTTGGAGCATCATCGTCCGGGGCGGACCGGCGATCGGCGCCTGGGCCATCGGCACCTTCACCGATATTTGGGATTTTCAATTGGTGATGATCATCGCCACGGCGATTTATCTATTGTTTTACCTGGCCATGCTGCCGAAAGCGCCGATCATCGCGGCCACCTTGGAATTGGCGCCGGAAGACCGGCCCCGGAATTAACCCGCCAGTTCTTTCTTGAGCAAGGCCGCGCCGGCGCCGGGCGTCTTCAGCTTGTCTTCGCGACAACCCTCGGCAAGGGCGCGAAACCGCAATTGATGCAGGCCACCAGTGATGCAGGCCACCAGCCTTTCGGGCGCCACATGGTCCAAGGCGGCGCGCAGCGCGGCCGCCACCTCTTCCGGGGTTTCGATATTTTTGGTGGCCACATCGATGGCGCCGACCAGAACGTCCTTGTCCGGCAAAAGCCCAAGCAGCGACAACGGCACCTTGGAATTTATGCATTCCAGGGATACCTGATCGATGCGGCTGGCGTTGAGAGCCGGGAAGATCTCCTCGTACTGGCGCCATTCGGTCCCGAGGGCGTTTTTTCCAATCGATGTTGGCCTGGATTCCGTAGCCATAACAGATGTGCACCACGGTCTTGCAGGTGAGGCCGTCGATGGCCCGGTGCAGAGCCTCGATGCCCCAATCGTTAACCGCGTCCATGAACACGTTGAAGGCCGGCTCATCGAATTGAATGACATCGGCGCCGGCTTCTTGCAGTTCCCGGGCTTCGGCATTCAACAAATCGGCGAAGGCCATGGCCATATCGGGGCGGCTGTCATAATGGGCGTTGGCGACGGTATCGCAGATGGTCATCGGCCCCGGCAGGGTGACTTTAAGCTGGCGCCGGGTGCGGGCGCGGCAAAAGCGGGTGTCGTCGCCATGCACGGATGCTTGGCGCCGCACCGCGCCGGTGACCGTCGGCACCTGGGCATCGTAGCGGTTGTTTCGGATGCCCATGGTGGTCATCAATTGCCAATCGATGCCCTCGATGGTGGCTAAGAACCCATGCACGAAGTGCTGGCGGAACTGTTCGCCGTCGGTGACGATGTCGATGCCGGCATCTTCCTGGGTTTTGATCCAGGTCAGGGCGGCGTCCCGTTTGCCCTCGGCCAGCGCCTCGCCCTCCAGCTTCCATTCCGGCCACAAGGTTTCGGGCTCGGTAAGCCAGACCGGTTTCGGCAGGCTGCCGGCGATGGTGGTCTCGATCATGGGGCCACCGCTATCGATTAGCGGCGGGGCTAGCGATTGCCGCGCCGGTTCAGTTGCACCAGATTGTACATGCCGCGCACATTGTGCTTGATGAAACGGCCATAGCCGCCCCAGCTTTTGTATTTGTCCATGGTGACGGCGGCCACCACCTCATCGGCCGAGCGCCCGGCGCGGGCTAGCCTGGTCACCTGGTCGCGCAGGCTTTGCAGGTAGCCCCTAAAAGCGCGCACGTCTTCCTTGTTGCCAAGGCGGCCATGGCCGGGCGACAGGATATCGAAATCCATGGCCTCGACTTTTTTGAGCGAGGTGAACCAGTCATCCAGATAGATATCGGGAAGATCGCGGAAGGCGATGGATTGGACCGGGATGAAATCGACCACGTGCAGGACCCGCTCGGCGGGGAAAGCAACAATGGTGGAATTGTCCGAATGATTGCGCCCGACAAAGCTCAACACCGCCATTTTGCCGCCCAGCTCGACGGTCATATTGTCGGTGAAGGTGATGTCCGGGACCGGCGTCGGGCGATTTTCGTCGATGATGTCGCGCTTGGCGGCGGCGTGGGCGATGAAAATGGCGGTATCGGCAAACACCTCGCCGCCGGAAATATGGTCGGCGCGGTCGTGACTGTAGATCACATACCGCACCGACCGGTTGAAGCGCCGGCGAAGTTCCGCCTTCAGCCAGGTGGACGCGTCCTTGTTGATCGGATCGACGAAGATCACGCCGCTCGGCGTTACCATGAAGACCGAATTATGGAAGTTGTTCTTGAACTGATAGACATCGCCGGCGATCTGCGTGATCGAGCGTTTCGGCGCCCGCCTCCGGGGCGGCGGCGGCGCCTGCTTGGCTACCGGCTTGGCTTCCGGCGCAGGTGCCGGTTGCTGGGTGGGCTGCGGGGCCGGTTGACTGGAGGGCGGCGGCTGGGTCAGCCGGTTGAGGGTATCGCGCAGCTTGTCATGGCCGAAGGCCTGCACCGGCTGGGCGCCCGCCAGCAGTATGGCGGCGCCAAGACCGGCTACGGTCAAATGTTATAAACCATTGAATTTCCATGCTGAATTATGGTTGCGCATCTTTAGAGCATTTTTAGTGAACCCGGAGTCATTGAGTAGTTTTTTGTTAATGCCGTTGTGATTCAGTCTTCTTGTTGATTAACAAGGAGGCGGATATGTCACACAGTTTCAGCGGCGACCTTCGCTGGCGGGTCATTCGGGTGA
>JAYGEH010000107.1:0-10564 GCA_046582475.1 Rhodospirillales bacterium | reverse complement strand
GCGCGCCAGATGGGCGCTGTCGCGCACCGGGCGCGAGGTGCCGATGCGCACCCGCTGGGCGGAATTGTCCACCCGGTAGAGGTTGAGATCCAGCCGCCGGGCGCCCTGGCCGGCGGTTTCCAGTTCGGCCGCGATATGGTTGAGCAGGCCGTTGGTGGCCGCTTCGATATCTTCGGTCCGGGCGATGGGTTCGGCAAACACCCGGCGGGCATGGAAAAGCGGGCTTTTACGGCCGGGCGAGACCGGCTCATCGGTCTTGCCCAGGGCCTGATCCAGGCGTTCAAGGACGGCCCGCCCGAAGCGCCTGGCGAGGGGCCCGCGCGGCATTTGCAAAAGATCGCCGATGCGCCGGAGACCGACCCGCTCCAGGGCTTCCGCCGCCGTGGCGCCGATGCGCAGCGCCGCCACCGGCAGCGCCGCCAAAGCGTCCCGCTCGCCGCCCGCCGCCAGGCTGTGGCCCCCGGTTTTCGGGGCTTCGGCAAAGCGGGCCAGGGCCCAGGCGGCGCCCGGCGTCGCTGCCATGGCGGCGCGGGCGCCGATGCCATGGCTTTGGAGCCGCCCGGTCAAATCGGCAAGCAGGGCCGCCTCGCCGCCGAACAGGTGGGCGCAGCCGCTCACATCCAGCCACAATCCGGCATCACCGCCCAGGCTGCCAAAGCCGGCGCTGTCTTTGTCGCCGAGGGGATCGATGGCCACCCAGGGCGTATACCGCAGGGCCGCCCGGGACAGGCGTTTCAGGGCCTCTAAATCTTCCTCCGGCGCCATCTGGCGGACGCCGAGGCTGGGCAACAGCGCGCGCGCGTCGGCCAGCGCCATGCCGGGGCTGATACCCTCCGCCCGCGCCGCGCCATTGGCGGCGGCGATGCGCTGGCCGCCATGGACCGCGGTGACGGTCGCCAAGGGGCTCTCGGCCGGTGCGCTATGCGGCGTCCGCGGCCGGGTCGTTTGCTGGGCCGTTTGCCTCTGCGCCTGCCGGTGTTGCAACCGATCCGTCGCGAAGTTCGGCAACCAGAGGGAAATTACCCGTTTCATTGCACCATTCCACCAACCAGGCGCGGGGTTTCCCGGCCTCTCTCAAATTTTGCCCGCTGGCCATGCTGAAGCGGCAGCGTTGCAGTTCCAGCCGCCATTGCGGCAAGCCCATGGCGATCATTCGGCCCGCATTAGCCCGGCGCGGCTGGCTGGGGGCGGACAGCACCCGCCAGCGGCTTAAGGCCGCGCTGGTCGCCGTCTGCCGCCTGGCGGAGCGGTCGTCCTCGGGACGCAGCAGGAAGCCGGCGGTGCCGCTTGTCTCGGCCGCCAGTTGCAGGCGGCGCCCGGCGATGGGCGGGATTTTGCGGGGCATGCCGACGACGGCGGCGAGGGCGGCGGAGCGGAGGCCTTCCTCCATGGCCCACAGAATTTCGGTATCATCGCGGCCCTGCACCAGGATCAGCCGTTCCGGATCGAGGCCGCTGGCGGCCAGCCCCTGGCCATAAAGCTCACCGTACGGATCCCGCGCCCGCCGGCACCAGAGAATGGGGGCATCCGTATGAACCAAAAGGCGGACCAGCAGGCTGGCGCAGAAGCCGAAAACCGCCGCATCGCCGAAGATTTCGTGTAAACCCTGGGCCGCCAATCCGTTCCAGGGCAGGGCGGCATCGATAGCGGCGGCGCCAACGGACACGGTCTTGGCGGCCCGGGCGCTGGCTGCGTGCGCCCATTCGCCGGGATTCTCGAGGCTCTGGACACGGGCGCGCAAGTGGGCAAGAAGGCCCGGATCTGCCGCAAAATCTGACGGTGATGGTTGGGCGAAAACAGCAGCGGACATGGTTGCGGATTCCCTTTTGGCTGTCTGAGTCTATTGATTGTTCTTATTTTGTTCTAAAGAAAACACAACCATTCGTCAACCGCAATCGTGCGCATCGCGGAAATTTTATCGGACAGGGGAAATCCGGGCGAGACTTACGGGTGCCCGCGAATCAAATCGACCAGCCGATCCACCGGCACATGCATGTCATGGTCCTGGTTATTGGCGCTGAGGGTTTGTTCCGGGCTGGGCACCGAACCGCAGTGCAAAAGCGCGAAATCATGGCCGCAATCCTGGCAAAGCAGGGGAATGAAGCTGTATTGCACCCTTAGCGCCGCCGACAATTCGACGACGAAGGCGCCGGGGGGTGCGAACACCAGGTTGGCGAAGGCGGCGCCGTTCGGGGCCACCACCATCTCGGCCCCGGAAAACAGCCGGATTTGTTCGGCAACGCTTAAATCGCCGCCGACGATCACCTCGAAACCCAGCGGCTGCAGGGCGTCCAAAACCTCGGTCTCGTTGGCGACACGCCTGAGGGATGCATCTTTCCTGGATACATAAAGGCGGCGCTTCGGGGACGGAACGGCGCCGGCCAGGGCCAAGGGCGCAAAAACATCCCGCAGCCAGGCGAGGGCGGCGCTATCGAGGCGCATATCACGCACCGGGATCGCCGCCACATACAAGCTATCGCAGAGGATTTGCAGCCCTTCCGGGGCGCCGGCGAGCCGCTCCGCGCCAATGCCAAGCAAGGCAAGGCATTCGTCTTGGAACGGCGCGCGCCCGGCATTCACAAGCAATTTTACATCCTCGCCGGCGAGCGCCAGGCGCGGCAGATAATCCAGCATCCAATGGTAATAATTGCGGCTGCCACCGACCAGGAACAAAGGCGCATCGGAAAACCGGACCACGTCGGCGGGCATGCGGAGAACCGCCTGATGCGCGCCGGCAACGATCACATACGGGCTGACTTCCGGCGTTGTATTGGCCATGTCGGTCAAATGAATGTCACCGCCATCGGCCAGGAACCATTCGCGGTCGCCAGGCAACAGGCGCGCATCTTTGTAGGTTTTGACCGATGCCGCGCCGAAGGAAATGGCTGGCGGGTTGGCGATTTGGAATGTTTGCAGGCTGGATTGCACGCCCGATGCCGCCAACGTCGCCCCGGCGGGCAGCCAGTCGGCACCGGCCAGTACGGCTTCGCCCTCTTCGCAGGTGGCCAGTGCCGTATCTAAGTCGCCGCCGTCAAGCTCCAGCCGCGCCCGTTCGCGCAGCACCCGGAACCGGGACCAGGCCAGACCGTGAAATCCCGGCTGGCTGGCGGCGATGCGGTCGAAACAGGCGAGGGCGCGGGTGAGCAGCGCCGGATCGCCATCGCTGCGGCCCAAATCGCGCAGGCAATTGCCCAGCTCGTTCAAGGCATTGACGTAATCGGGCCGCAGCTCGACGGCACGGGCCAAGGCTCCGGCGGCGTCCTCATCGCGGCCATCCTGATACAGGGTTTGGCCAAGATTGAATTGAAAACTCGCCTTTTCCGGCTCCAATTGGGCGGCGCGCCGAAAACAGGTTTCGGCTTGGCCCAAATCGCCCCTGGTTTTGTGCACGACGCCCAAGTTGGAAATATAATTGGCGTCTTTCGGCACCAGACGGACGGCTTCGCCGATCGACGTCAAAGCCGCCTCCAGGGCGCCGGTTTTGTGGGCGGTCAAGCCAAGCAGATTATGGGCGTCGGCGCAGTCGGGCGCTTCGCCGAGTATGGCATCCAGCGCCGCTTTGGCGGCATCGGTGCGGCCCGCCTGAAAATGTCCGGTCGCCAATTGCAAGGCGTCATCGATTGTCAAAGAAGCCATTTAATAGACTGTGTTTGAATTTTGCATGGTGGCATTGTAATCGTTTGTCGCAGATACGATCCCGTCAATTCAAGTCCCCTGGCGAGCAAATGGCAACAATCCTCCCGCAACAAAGGCTCTTTCTTGAACTTTTGATCATGTCCGGCGACATCGCGATCTCCGACAATCTGGCCGGAACCATATTACAGCGCACCCTGAGTGAGTGTGAGCAAAAGGCCTGGATCAAGACCGAACATGTGGCGAATGGTTTCGATATGATAACGATCACCAACCATGGCAGGCGTGCCGCCAAACAAGACTGAATCCAGACCATGAAGGCAATGCGTACCACACCGCCAACCGGGCAAATATCGGGCAGGTGCATGGCCGCAAAGGCAATTTTGAATCTGCCGCCCGCGGCCGTCACAGCCGTCTCGCGGGCATCGGCAAGTCCTCATGGCTAACACCCTGGGCGGCATCGGGCGCGCCTTTGCCAATCGCAATTGCACGATCTACCTGACCGGCATGTTTGTATCCCTGAACGGCAGCTTCGTGTTTACCGTCGCCGTCGGCTGGCTGACCTGGGAGTTGACCAATTCGGCCGGCATGGTGGGCGCGGTGGTGTTCGCCGAAACCATGCCGAACGCAATCTTGGCGCCATTTGCCGGCACCTTCATCGATCGCGGCAATCCGTTAAACTATCAGCGCCTGTCGCAGGCGGCGCAGGGCGTGGTCATGGCGGTGCTGACGGTGATCACCCTCGCCGGTCTGGTCACCATCGAATTACTGATCCTGTTTGCCTTCCTGCAGGGGATATTCAACGCCTTCGCCGTGCCCGCCCATTTCGCCATGATGCCGAAGCTGGTCGAACGCCAAGATATTTCGGCGATCATGGCGTTGCAGTCATCCTGCGCCCAAAGCGCCCGGTTTCTGGGCCCGGCCATCGCCGGCGGATTCCTCGTAACCTTGGGCGCCGGGGCGGCGTTTGCCTTCAATGCCGTCACATTTTTCGTTTACGTCCTGGCGTTGGTCTTGGTGCGCATCGATCATCGCCCGGCGGCGCCCGGCCAGGGCCGGGGCGTGCTCGCCGATACGGTGGAGGGATTTGTCTATGCCTGGAACCACACGGCGATCCGCTTGCTTTTGATGCTGGCCGTCGTTACGGCGCTGGCTTTGCGCCCCATTATCGACTTGATGCCGGCCTTCGTCGGCGACGTTTTGCGCCAAGGGCCGGCGGCCCTGGCGTGGCTGCTGTCTTCGACCGGCGCCATGGCGCTGGTGGCCTCGCTTTGGTTGGCGCGGCGCAACAACACCGACGGCCTGACCCGCTATATGATGGCCGCCGCGGTGCTCTCGGCGCTCGCCATCCTGGCCTTTTCCTGGCAGACCAGCCTGGCCGCCGGCGTTGTCCTGATCGCCTTATTCGGCTTCACCATGTCGGTGATGAATGTGAGCAATATGAGCCTCGTCCAGGTGGGCCTCGAGGATCGCATGCGGGCCCGGGTGATGGGCATCTATTCCCTCACTTTCCGGCTATTTCCCGCCATCGGCGCGCTGGTCGTCGGCACCACCGGCACCGTCGCCGGCCTGCCCCTGCCGGTCTCCGTGGCGGCCGTGCTCAGCTTGCTGTTCTGGCTCTGGATGGTGCGCGCCCTTAAAAGCCAGGATTTGGAAGCAAAGCCGTGAGCGACGTGGCCGTGCGCATCGCCAGCGGCAATTATGACCGCATCCAGGCGATCAAGAGCGGCGCCGTGCCGATCGAGGGGTGCGCCGTCGATTACGTCAATCTGGCGCCTCCGGAAACCTTCCGGCGGTTGTTTGAAAATCAGGAATTCGACATCGCCGAGATGTCGTTCAGCACCTATCTTCTGACCCGCACCCGCTTTCAATTTCCCTATACCGCGGTGCCCGTGTTCCTGTCCCGGGTGTTCCCCCATTCCTCGATCTATATCCGCACCGACCGGGGCATCCGGTCGCCGGAAGATCTCAAGGGCCGAAGCATCGGCATTCCCAACTATCACTTTACCCGGGGGCTGTGCGTGCGCGGCATGCTGAGCGATGAGTACGGGCTCGCCAACGAAGATATCCACTGGCGCCTGGGCGGCATCGATACGCCGGGCGGGCTGCAATACCTGCCGATCGATCCGCCGGACGGCGTCGATGTGCAACCGATTGCGCCCGGCCAGTCCCTGGGCGCCATGCTTGGGCTTGGCGAGATCGACGCCATCATCACCTATCGCGATCCCCAGGTATTTACCGACTGCCATCCCCATATCGGCCGCCTGTTTCAAGATTTTCGCACCGCCGAACAGGCCTATTACAAGAAAACCGGTATATTTCCGATCATGCATGTGGTTGGTATCCGGGATGATCTGCTGGCCGAACATCCGTGGATCGCCGCCAATGTGATGAACGCCTTCGAAGAAGCCAAGAAGCGCGCCATGGAGCATCTGACCGATCTCGACGCCCTGGCCGTGACGCTGCCCTGGCTGGTCGCCGAAGCGGAAGATACCAAGGCCCTTATGGGGGAAGATTTCTGGCCCTATGGCACCGCCAAAAACCTGGCCGCCATTGCCGCCCAAACCCGCTGGTCGGTGGAGCAGGGGATTTCGCCCCGGCAACTGGGCCTGGATGATATATTCGTGCCATCAACGCTTTGAACAGCAACTTGGGAGGAGACCATGCCGGTTACCGCGAACTACACTTTGATCGTCAGCATGAACGTGGAACAGGAAAAAGAAGCCCTGTTCAACGAGGTTTATGATAACGAGCATATTCCGCTGATCGAAAAGGTGCCGGGCGTGGTCTCGGTCTCACGCCTGAAGGCGCAATCCTTCCAGGTCAAGGTTGGCGGTGAAATTCAGGATATTCCCCTCGGCGATGGGCCGGTTTATACTGCCATTTATGAGATCGAGGATCCGTCGGTACTGATCAGCGAAGAATGGGCCGAGGCGGCGGAGGCGGGACGCTGGGCCTCCGAAGTCCGGCCGTTCACCAGCAACCGCCAATTCTCGCTGAAGGCAAATATCGGGGCAAAAATAGGTGCGTAACTGCCATGACTATGAAAATTACGCCGTTGACGCCGATCATCGCCGCCGAAGTGAGCGGGCTTGATCTGGCAGAACCTTTGGACGGGGAAACCGCGTCGGCCTTGCGCCAGGCGTTGCTCGACCATCTGGTTCTCATATTCCGCGGCCAGGATTTGAGCGAGCCCGAGCAGGTGCGGTTCGCCGAATATTTCGGCACGCCCATGGAAATTCGCCAGAACGATAATCTCAAACGGCGCCCCGACGCCGACCCCAGGGTCATGCTGGTCAGCAATATCGTCGAAAACGGCCAGCAAATCGGCGCCCTTCCCGGCGGCGAATTACAGTTCCATTCGGACTCCGCCTTCGACGAGCATCCCTTGATGGCCACCGTACTTTACTCGGAAACCCTGCCGAGCCAGGGCGGCAAAACCAAATTCGCCAATATGTACGCGGTTCTGGACGCCTTGGAGCCCGATGTTCGCCGCCGTCTCGAGGGCCGCGGCGGCGTCAATGTGTTCGACTTCGTCACGCAAGTGAAATCCGCAAAGCTGGGCCGCGCCAATTGCGTTCACTTTACCCACCCGGCCATCCGCACCCATCCCGATACCGGCCGCCGGGCCCTGTACGTGAACCGGCTGATGACCGAGGAATTAACCGATATGCCGGCCGAGGAAAGCGATGCCTTGCTTGCCGATCTGTTCGACATGGTGGAGCGCGATGAATTTCATTACACCCACACCTGGCTGCCGGGCGATCTTTTGATTTGGGACAACCGCGGCGCCCAGCATGCGCGCACCGAATATCCTCTCGACCAGCCGCGCCTCCTCCGGCGCGTCGGTATCCAGGGCGATAAGCCGTTCTGAGCGGGCGCACACTAGGCACAATAAACAACATCTTAAGGTGGTTGGCTCAAACTCCGATCCCATGGACTTGCAAGAACATCTGGAACAGGCGCTGGAGTTGGACCGGCGCGGCGAAATCGACGCCGCCCTGGCCTGCCTCGAAGACACCGACGGCCATATACCCGATAACGCGGCCCATTTGAAGCTCGTGGGCCAGCTTTATCAGCGCCTGGGGGCCGACGGGAAAAGCCTGCGTCATTTGGCGAGGGCGCTGGAGTTGGACCCGGGTGACGCCGATCTGCATATGAGCCTCGGCTTTCATTATATGGACAACGGCGATCCGGTTGCGGCGCTCGACTATTTCCAATCCCATCTCGAATTGCTTCCCGATTCCCATGGCGGGCAGGTCTACCTGGGACGCGTGCTCGATTTCCTCGGCCGCCCGGCGGAAGCCGAGGCGGCCCTCAGGGCGGCGCTGGCCTTGGCGCCGGAAGACTTGGATACCCACCATCAGCTTGGCCGCGTATGCTTGCGCCGGGGGGATATCGGCGCCGCCATCGCGGTCTTCGAAGACGCCAAACGCCTTGGCCCGGACAGCGTGCTGGCGGAAATCGGCCTGGCGCGCTGCCGGGCGCTGGCGGGAATGCCGCCGCCCGAGGCAGCCCGGCCCGAGGCGGCACCGGCCAGCGTGGTTTGCGTCAAGCATGGCGATAAATACGGCGCCGAATATGTCAACCGGCTCTATTCCATGGTGGCGCGCAACTGCACGTCCCTGCCGCGCTTCGTCTGCTTCACCGAAAACGCCGGTGGATTGGCGCCGGGCATCGAGGTTCAACCCTTGCCGGGCGACGGCCTAGCCGGCTGGTGGAACAAGGTCGCCCTGTTCCGGCGTGATTTGCCGGGCGTCTCGGGGCGCCTGCTGTATCTGGATCTGGATGTGGTGATTACCGGCAATCTCGACCCGCTGCTCAGCCATCCCGGCCAATTCGTGATCATGGACAACGACTATGTGCCCGGATTCAATTCGTCGGTGATGCTGTTCGAAGCCGGCGCCCGGCCGGAAATCTTCGACGATTTCGGCGATCGGGATAGGACGCGCCTCGACGGCGATCAGGACTGGATCGCGCTGAAAGTCCCGGACGCCGAGTTGTGGCCGCACCTCTGGTGCGTCCCTTACCGATTGCGTGCCGCCATTGCGCCGCCGGACGAAACCAAAGTTGTGGTCTTTTCCGGGCGCCCAAACCCCGGCGACTATCCGGCGCCTTGGGTCAAGGATTATTGGCAATAGGACGGTTGCAGATTCAGCCGAGGTCGGCTTTTTCCAACAGCGTATAGGTAAAGTCATTGCCGCGCAGGGCCTTGGATTTTTTTACCAGGGAAATCAGCACGGCGAAATCGTCGGCATTTTGGAAAACCTGGCAGCCGGCGGAATATTTACCGACACGATCTGTCCTGCCGGCCGCGTTGCCACGGTGAATATTGATGCCGAAGTTGCCCGTGTATTTGGAGCCCGACCTGTCTAGTTGGTCGTCTTTGTTTCCGTCACGCCAGACCGTGACTTCTCCGCCCAATTGGCAAAGAGCCTCATATTTCCCGCGATGCTTGGCCAACTGGTAAGCGTCTTTGTATTGCCCGGGAACCAGGATGGCTGCACCAGCCTTATTCAGGAGTTCCGTTCGGGTATAGTATTCGCCCGGATCGGTGGTGATGGAATACTCCACGGCGTGTTGTTTGCCATTATCGTCACGGTAGATGAGAAATACCTGGTCGTCGAAACTGTTGATGTTTGTCGACGGATCGCGGACTCCAATAATATTGAGATGGTAGGCGCGGCCATCGTCGAGGAAATCGAACCCCTTGCGCTTCAGAGTCCGCATCAGCCGTTCGGCAACCGGACCGCCGCCGTTTTTGGAGCCCGCCTGATCGGCGGCTTGCCGCCGGTCCTCGGTTTTTGCGGTTTTGCCAACGGGGCTCATGACCTTCTCCGCCGACTCTTCCAGCAACGCCGTCCAAGTGCCGCGTCCGACAATGCCGTCCACGGTTAATTTTTGTGCACGCTGGAAGCGTTTGACCTGATGCTCGGTTGCGGGTCCGAAATCGCCGTCCGAAAACCGATCCTTGTCCAAATCTTTGAGATGCTCGACAAGCCGGTTTTGCATTTTAACGACGGCATCTCCTCGCGCGCCCCGGCGCAGCGTGGGGTGCTTCGATTTGGAATAGGTCTCTCCGCTCACTTGCGTTCCCTCCGTTTGCGCGCCGGTTGGGGCTTTCGCTTCCGCTTACTGGTTCTTCGGCCTGGCGAACGGCCGCCACGGTCTGTGTGGGAGGGTGAAGATACCGCATCGATATTCTCCGACAAATCGGAGTGGAAGGTAGCAATAGAATCTAATTTGCCTGCCAGCACTTCCAAGGTTTCGGCGGATTCTTGGAGATTCACCCTTAATTCCAGGCCACATGATGCGCAAATGATCGGAGCGCCAGCCAACAAGCCATACGGATCAACACGGATGGGCTCGCTGCATTCCGGGCACGGCATGCCGGGAGCTTGCGTGCCGTGGGTTCTGAGCCGGTTAAGCATCGGCGTCATCCTCGACGCTTAGGTCCGCGGTATTCAACAAGCGCTCAATTCCCAAGGGGAAGGGCGATTGTGAAATTTTAACGCTCATCTTCAAATCGGATTTGGTAGTCGAGTTATCACGGGTTGTCCTGGCGAGCCGGGAGACCAATTTGTTTCTCGACTTGCCGGTCAGCAAGCTGGCGATAGAGCTGCGCGCCGAGTTGGCGCCGCCCCCGGCTTCCGAAGTCGCCGTGGTCACGGATTCGATCTGGAGTTCGAATTCGATATTGGCTTCTTCGATGGTCAATAACGGTATGGGAACCAGAGTTATGACCGGAACTTTGATCGAATGGGTGCGGACTATTCCGTCCGTGTCCCGCCGCCGCATATCGAACGTGACCATGCGGAGGGTCAAGGTGCCATCCGCCTTTCGATCGAAGCCGACGCTTTCGATATATTCGGCTGACTTTTCGGCGCCTTCCGTTTCAGCCTCGATCAATGCGGTAAGCTGAGCGCCGACC
>JAYGEH010000355.1:0-4761 GCA_046582475.1 Rhodospirillales bacterium | reverse complement strand
TGGAGGAGTCTGTCTGGAGTTGGGATTTAGGGAAAAATGACCCCGCGGAAGCGTGGTAAACACAGAAATTCTGGTCAAAGGGCTTCATGGTGAGCTGATATTGGCATACGGTTGCACAGCAGGTTATTTTTAGAGGTGCCCTTAAATAATAACCGCAGCGAACTACCGGAGTGGGCGCGCCAAAATAATATAAATTCCAACCCAACTAATAGAATAGTACATGACTTTTTTCAGATGGGTTTACGCGCAATGTTCAGCCTGGGCGGGAGCACGAATACAAATTTTCGGCCGCGATCGCGGAAAAACTGTTAGGCGGTGTTTTTGTAGACGGTCGGCTTGATATGAGTTCACGATCAACTGATTTTGCAGGAATATTGTACCCCTCCCTTGGGATGCACGCCAATGCGGACAATGTTGCGTTGCTTCCCGAATTTGCCAACAAATACCTAGAATTTGAGCAAGTTGAATTTATCCGAGTTGATTCGGACCAACATGATTTTCAATACCAAATTACGGTTTTGGACTTTGCCAACTCCGTTGGTGATCACG
This sequence comes from Rhodospirillales bacterium, assembly GCA_046582475.1. Taxonomy (GTDB): domain Bacteria; phylum Pseudomonadota; class Alphaproteobacteria; order Rhodospirillales; family UBA2165. The sequence goes on along the minus strand of JAYGEH010000355.1, from coordinate 4,212 downwards.
GAGGCATTGAATGGAAAGGCAGAAGACCACGGTGGCAAATTGAAGCTATAGGGCAAATTACCTTTGTCGCAGAAAATGGGCGTTGGATAGCCCGAGACGAATTAGGAAATATCCTTGATCCAAATTAGACTTTGATATACTTGGACAATTAGCTAGCGATGGTAATCAATTTCAATATTGTCTTGCCCTAACTTGATCGAGGCTTTCATCCCCTCTACCCGTCCAACTCCGGATAATGCCGGAATATCCCCATTTCGTTGAATGGAATGCGCCGCTCGGACGACAGATACGCCGCGACGTTGGGACGTGCCGCGACCAGATCGTGCAGGGCCGTAAGCGCCGGGTAATCGGGCTCGATCCTCGCCATGGCAACCGGGAAAGCGTAGCGGAGGCCGGCGATGGTTTGGAACAGGGAGAGATCGGGGTGGGTGAGAGCATCGCCGATGAAGTAGGGACTCCCCTCATTGCGCGCGATCACGCCGGCGAAATAGCCGAGGTATTTGGGCACCCGGTGTTCCAGGAACAAAGGCGCCCGCTTTTTCGCCTCTTCCACCTGGTCTTCGTAATAGAGGGCGCTGCCAATGGGGTGGTGGGCGTCGTGGGCCTCGACCACCAAATCCGAGACCGTCAGTTGCAGGCTGTTGGCCCAGGCGCGGCCCGCCTCGTCTTCCGGCGCGAGGCCCAGGCGCGGCCCAAGATAATCCAGGATGTTGGCGGTTTGGGCGAGGATCACGTCGCCGTCTTTGAGGATCGGCGGCGCGTAGGCGGGGCGCGGGTTGGCGGCGTCAACCAAAAACGCGGCGATGGCGCCGGGGCCGCCGCCTTCGCCTTCGGGTTTGCGCCCCACATCCACATAATCGGCGCCCGCTTCTTCGAGAGCGAGGCGGATATATTCGCCGCGGCCCTGGATCATCGGCCAGTAGTAAAGTTCATATGCCATGATCAGAGCTTTAACAGTTTTTCGGCGTTGCCGTGCAGGATTTTGTCCTTGTCCTCTTCGTTGAGCATCAGCCGTTCCATCCACACCGGGCCCGGGTCGTTGGGCACGAACGGGTAATCGATGGCGAACATGATGCGGTCGGCGCCCATCTCCTGCAGGCAGCAGAGCATCGCCGGGTCGGAGAAAAAGCCCGACGTGGTGATGTGGAAATGGCTGGTGAATAATTTGCGGAACTCGACGCCCTCGTTGCCCGGCCGGTTGAGGGCCAGATCGATGCGCCACATGAGGAACGGCAGGGTCTCGCCCAAATGGCCGAGGATGATGTTGAGCCCCGGATATTCTTCCAGCACGCCCGACAGCACGATGCGGATGCCCATGGTCGCGGTCTCCATGGTAAATCCCCAGCCGGCGTTGGCGAGGCCCGGATAGTCGCCCACATAGTCTTTCAAATAGGCATCGAGGACGTTGGCGTGAATATTGGCGGGGTGGATATAGAGGGGCACGTCGAGGGCCTCGGCGCGGGCGAAGATTGGCCAGAATTCCTTCAGATCGATGAACTTTTCGCCGCCGGTGAGCCCGTGGATCATGGCGCCGACCATGCCGAGATCCTTGACCGCGCGCTCCAATTCGTCGGCGGCGGCTTCCGGCGCGGCGGTGGCCAGGGCGGCGAATCCCTTGAACCGGTCCGGATAGGCATCGCAGATTTCCTTGAGGCGGTCGTTGATGGCGGTGGCGATGGCGGGGCCGGTATCGGCGTTGAGTTTCTGCGCCGACGGCGCGCCGTGGGACAATACCTGCACGTCGATATTATGTTCGTCCATGGATTTGATGCGCGCCGCGCCGACATCTTCCAACGCCTCGCGGACGTGACCGCCGGTGCGCGCATCGACGCCGGTGAAAGTTTCGGTCAACCGATCGTCGTAATAGTGCTCTTCGATGGCGATGACTTTTTTGCCGTCCAGAATGGACATGATGATCCTCCCCTATGCCTTGGTTATTGGTATGTGACCGCATGATATCCCAAACGTTGGGATTGCCAATCCTATTGATCGAAAGGACGGACCGGAAATGATATACTCGCGGCGCCAACAACGATGATATGGAAGCCGCCGCCATGCTATCGCCCGAAGACAATGAAATCCTGACCCGCATCGGCCGGGGAACGCCGATGGGCGAATTGATGCGCCGCTTCTGGATACCGGGCCTCATGGAAGAAGAAGTGGCCGAGCCGGACGGCGCGCCGGTGAAGCTGCGCCTGCTCGGCGAAGATTTGGTCGCCTTCCGGGACACCGATGGGCGCGTCGGCGTGCTGGACGCCCACTGCCCGCACCGCAAGGTCAATCTCTTTTACGGGCGCAACGAGGAATGCGGATTGCGCTGCGTCTATCACGGCTGGAAGTTCGATGTGGACGGCAATTGCGTGGATATGCCGTCGGAGCCAGAAGCCACCAATTTTGCCCGCAAGGTCACCACCACTGCCTACCTCACGAGCGTGCGCGGCGGCGTGGTCTGGATCTATATGGGCCCCAAGGACGCCATTCCGGAACTGCCCCAGTTCGAATGGTCGTACCTGCCCGCCGACCGCACCGCCGCCATCAAGCGGTTGCAGCAATGCAACTGGGCGCAGGCCGTCGAGGGCGGCATCGATTCGTCGCATATTTCGTTCCTGCACGCCAACCTGGGCGATGCCGGGCGCGGCAATTTCAATCTGAAGCGCGAAAGTTTCGCGCTCAGCGACCGGCATCCGAAATTCTTTTTGGCGGACACCGATTGCGGCATCCAGATCGGCGCCCGCCGCGAGGCCGAGGACGGCCAGTATTATTGGCGCATCACCCAGGCCCTGCTGCCGTTCTACACCATGATCCCGCCGACCATGGAAGACGGCACCAGTTCCGACGGCATCCCCTTCGGCGGCCATGCCTGGGTGCCCATCGACGACGAGAACACCTGGACCTGGTCCTTCGGCGTCCATCCGGGGCGCCCATTTACCGCCGAAGAAGCCGAATGGACCGGCGGGCGCAACGGCACCTGGGGGCCGATCGACGAAAATTACCGGCCGCTCCGCAACAAGGACAACGAATACCTCATCGACCGGGAGCGGCAACGGGAGATGAGCTTTACCGGCATCGAGGGCGTGCCCAACCAGGACGCCGCCGTGCAGGAAAGCATGGGGCCCATCGTCGACAGATCGCGGGAATGGCTGGGGGCATCGGATTCCGCCATTATTGCGTGGCGCAAGAAAATTCTCGGCCTCGCCAAGGATTTGCAAAATGGGCAACCGCCAACCATGGCCGCCAACGGCGCCGCTTATAACCGCCGCTCCTGCTCGGTAATGCTGGACGCCGAGACGGACTGGATCGAAGGCGCCGAGCCGCTGGTGCATGGCGGCCCCATACCCAATGCTGCCGAGTGACCAAATCGGCGCCGCTTTTTTGCTCCGCCATCTTTATATCCCGGTCCATAAATCCCAAGTCAATGGTGCGGGTGTTCGGCCCGAAGGTAGCGGGCTCGGCGCAGTGAAATCGACGGCATGAATTTTCAACCAAATAGAATCAAACAGTCGCGCATTCTGATGTTCGCGCCAAGCTCACCAACGGTTACAGCCATTCCGCAAACCCATAATTCGAAATTCAGAGTGTCAAAACACTTGACCATAACTGTCAAACCTCTATTATATTACTGAGAGTCATATATTAAACAGGAGATGACAGATGACCTACCAAGTCACAGTCGGAAAAAAGAACAAGAAGTTCGCGGCTAAAGGCCGAGCCTGCTGGCCGGTGAGCTGCCGCTCGAGCAAGATCAAGGCGCTGGCCGGCGGTGCCCAGAGGCACACAAAATGGTTCAAGTATTACGAGGATGCCCAGGCCTACGCGGCGAAGATCAATGCCGCGCAGGCAACCGGCGGTGTAGTTGTCGCCGCCCGGGCCGGAACACTGGAAGCGGCGATTGATATTTACTGCAGTGAAATCCTCAGTCGCATCGATAAAAAAATAATCGCACATGGCACCGGCGAAAATGATCTCTTCAACGCTCGGTGCTGGGCTGATAAGTTGGGCAGCATCAAGTGCGATGACATTACGCATGATCAGATCCAGCTGGTGCTCGACGCTTTCCGGGGCCGACAGTTGTATAAACAAGGCTGGCCCCTTGCCTACAAAACCAAACGCGATAAATTAGCTCAGCTCACCTGTGTGTTCGAGGTGGCTCGGCGCTTGGGCTGGTGTAGCGCAAACCCTGTCGAGCGCGTCGAACTCTCACGAGCCAAGCAT
>JAYGEH010000305.1:0-30450 GCA_046582475.1 Rhodospirillales bacterium | reverse complement strand
GGTCGAGAACATGTTCGGCAAACTCAAAGACTGGCGCCGCGTTGCAACACGATATGACCGTTGCGCACACACCTTCTTTTCAGCCATATGCATCGCCGCTATTGTTATCTTCTATCTGAATTAATGAGTCCTGACCCTAGTTGAGAACGTCGATGAGAAAACTCTTGTTCTAATCGACGAGCCAGAGGCACATCTCCACCCGCCACTATTAGCCGCATTCGTACGAGCCTTGTCAGACCTCCTTATCAATCGAAATGGTGTTGCCATTATCGCCACTCATTCCCCCGTGGTATTGCAAGAGGTGCCAAGTTCCTGTGTGCGCAAAATCGTCAGACATGGCATTGCTGCTCAAGCGAGTCGCCCGGAAATTGAGACATTTGCTGAGAACGTTGGTGTTCTGACCAGAGAAATTTTTGGCCTCGAAGTCACGCAATCAGGCTTTCACAAAATGTTAGCCGACGCGGTGGGAGACGAACCGCAAATTAGGCGGGTTCTTAGAAAATTCGACAATGAAGTGGGTGCAGAAGGCCGCGCGCTGATAAACAGCATGATTGCGTCGAGAGACTCCGACGAGGATGAGTAAGTGTGGCCAGTGAATCGTCCCGAACTTGACGTTGGCGAAACATTTTCTACGTGTATCAGCCGGGTCAAGAATTCGGCCACGCGGCGCAGACTTGTCAGGATACGCCCTGACATAGTGGCTGCGGCGACCGATTATGAGGAAAAAGCCGAAAATGGCGAACTCCACCTTATCCGGCCGATGGTCCGAATTGGCACTGTTCCCGGCAGAGAAATAGTCAAGACCTATGATGGACGCATGGCAAAAAAAGGCCAACCTGGTCGTCCCATCTACGATCAGATCAAGCTGCTACCGGAGCATGATCGCTGCCCTTTTTGTGATCATCGGAATGTCTCAACGCTGGATCATATTCTGCCAAAAAGTCGATATCCAATCTTCGCAGTAACACCGGTAAATCTCGTTGGCAGTTGCGCAGACTGCAACAAGGCAAAAATGGCGTTTTTTCCTACAAGCGCCAGCGATTCTATACTACATCCTTACTTTGATGAAGTAGGCGACCTGAAATGGCTTATCGCCCGAGTTGTCATGTCGTCCCCAACGGCGGTCACCTTTAGCGCAATAGATGTAGATGATTGGGACCATGATTTGAACGCTCGTGTAGCCGGCCAGTTCGACCTCTTGGGGTTGGCGGACCTTTATTCGAGACAAGCCGCGCGCGAGACCATAGACATCAGACAAAACCTGCAACGGCATTTTGACTATGGCGGGGTCGATGCAGTACGCGAAGAACTCGAACACCAATGGAGGTCTCGACAAGCGAATAGAGTCAACTCCTGGCAGACTGCCACCTATGAAGCACTCGCGAAATCTGACTGGTTCTGCGAAGGAGGATTCGCATAAATTTGGCGTGCAAATTCCAAAGGGTCTAATCGGCTAGAATTAGAGCTTGAACATCGAAAAATTACCTGATCAAGCGTCGTCTCGCCGCAAAACGCCATCACCGCTGCCTCCAGCGCTTGCTTTTACGCTGGCACCTAGAGCTTCAACTTTTCGCGGCCAATGCGCTCCGCCACGTCCCGGCGCTTGTCGATAATGGGCGCCAAAATTTCCGTAACCTTGGTTACCGTCGCCTCCGAGGCTTGCGCCGGCGAGCCGCTTTGAAAGGGCGGTGCCGGATCATATTCGAGCAACAACTGGATGCGCATCGCGGCGTCCTGGCCGAGCAGGCGGGCGGCGACGGTCAAGACGAAATCAATCCCGAGGTCACGCCGGCGCCGGCGATGATATTGCCGTCTTCGACAACTCGTTCCGGCACCGGTTCGGCGCCCATCAGCGCCAGCAATTCGATGGAACTCCAATGGCAGGTGGCGCGCTTGCCGATCGACAGGCCGGCCGCCGCCAGGATCAATGATCCGGTGCAAACCGAGGTGAGAAAACGCACATTCTTAGCGGCCCCGGCGACAAATTCCAGCAAGGCTTCATCTTGCATCGCTTCCAGGACGCCGGGTCCGCCGGGCACGAACAAGACATCCGGCGCGCCATATTCCCCGAACGTCGCCGTCGGCGTCAGAACCAGCCCGCCTTGCGCGGTGACCGGCTCCAGCCTGTGCCACAGTAATTCAATTTCGGTGAACGGCGAGGCGCTGAGAACCTCGAACGGCCCGGTCAGATCAAGCTGGGTCAGGCCCGGAAACAGCACCATTGCAATGCGGATATTCCTCGGCTCGTTCACGGCTTGCGGCCCCAGAAGGTTTCGATGCCTTTCCACTGGAAGGTCTCGGGGCCTTCCACCAGGCCGTCGAAGGCGGCGAGGATTTCATCCGGTGAGTGGTTGGAGAGCTCGCCCAGATGCACGCCCATGGCCGCCCCCAGCCGGTCGAAGATGGATTCGAAATGAATATCGGTTTCGATCTTGGCCTGGAACGGCTCGCCGAGGCATATTTCGGTGAGCGCGATGCGGCGGCCCGATTTCATGACGCGCAGCAATTCGGCGCCGGTCTCGCGCCAATCGTCGGCGTGCTGGACCGATTGCAGGACGGCGACGCAATCATAATATTCGTCGGCGGTATCGTTGGTGAAGTCCCATTGCCAGCTGGCGATACGGCCCGAGCGCCCGCGCACCTTGGCCAGGGACTTGTCGCGGGCTTCCTCGATGATGTCGATAACCACCACCTCGCCTTGCTCGCCGATGCGGGCCTGGATGTCGGCATCGAAGCCACAGCTATCCACCGCCTCGCCGATGATCAGCACCTTGTCGCCTGATTTAAGCTCCAGCTTGTCGTAGATCAATTCCCGCACCACGGCGGCTTTTTTGCGCCACATATAGGGCAGGCTGCCGGCCAGCGCGATGGCCGCCGCCCAGCGGGCTCGCTCTTTGGTGTCGAGAATTTCCTCGCCGAAGCGGGCCACGTCGCGCTCCGTCAAATAGTCCCAGGGATCGTCCGAATTCGTATCCATCGTTGTCTCGCTCCTCGTTCCGCCCTAATCCAGGCGCGTGCATTCGGGGATCGGGCGGCCGCGCAGGAAATCCGCCGCTCCCAGGGGCGCCCGGCCGTTCCGTTGCAGCCGCGTGATGCGCACCGCGCCGGCGCCGCAGGCGATCGTGAGATTGTCGTCGAGCACTTCGCCCGGCGCGCCGATGCCATCGGCCCGTTCGAGCCCGAAGACCGACAGCCGGTCGCCGTCATGCTCGAACCAGGAGCCGGGCCAGGGGGTGAAGGCACGAAACCGGCGTTCGATCTCCGCGGCCGGGCGGGTCCAATCGATGCGCGCCTCGGTGCGGTCCAGCTTGGCGGCGTAGGTGACGCCGGTTTCCGGTTGCGGCTGGGGTGTCAGGCTATCAAGGCCATCCAGCGCCTGGGTGATCAGCGCCGCGCCCAGGCCGGCCAAGGCGTCGTGCAGGCTTGCGCCGGTGGTCTTAGCAGTGATCGGCACGGCGCCGCGCAGCAATTCCGGGCCGGTATCCAGGCCCTCGTCCATCTGCATGATGGTGACGCCGGTCTCGGTATCGCCGGCGGCGATGGCGCGCTGGATCGGCGCCGCGCCGCGCCAGCGGGGCAGCAGCGAGGCGTGCACGTTGATGCAGCCCAGGCGGGTTGCCTCCAGGATCGCCTTCGGCAGGATCAGCCCATAGGCGGCGACCACCGCCGCATCCAGGTGCAAAGCCCGGAAATCTTCTTGAAAGGCGGTATCGGTGAGGCTTGGGGGCGTCCTGACTTCAAGTCCGGCCGTCTCGGCGAATTCGTGCACCGGGCCGGGCTTTGCCGTTTGGCCGCGCCCGGCGGCGCGCGGCGGCTGGCAATAGACTGACGCGATTTCATGGCCGGCATCGATCAGGGCGCGAAGGATGGGAACCGAAAAATCCGGCGATCCCATGAAGGCGAGGCGTCGTGGTCCGGCCATGGCACCCTATTCCGCCGCCGCCTTTTGCAGCTCCTGCTTTTTCATCTTTTTCAGCTTGCGCAGGATCAGGCCGCGCTTCAGCCGGGACAGGTGATCGACGAACAAAATGCCGTCGAGATGGTCCATCTCGTGCTGGATGACGGTGGCCAGCACGTTCTCCGCCTCCAATTCCTCGGGCTCGCCGTCCCGGCCCAAGAAGCGGACTTTGATTTTGGCCGGACGTTCCACCTCGGCGTAATGCTCGGGCAGCGACAGGCAGCCTTCTTCGTAGGTGAACAATTCTTCCGAGGCCGACAATAGTTCCGGATTGATCAGGCATTTGGGATCGCGCGCGTCGGGGTCCCGGGAAACGTCGACCACCAGAAGCCGCTTCTCGACGCCCACCTGGGGCGCCGCCAGGCCGAGGCCGGGGGCCGAATACATGGTATCCAGCAAATCGTCCATCAGCGTAAGGATAGCGGCGTCCACGTCCGTTACCGGATCGCAGATGACTTTCAGGCGCGCATCGGGCGCGATGATGATCGGCAAAAGGGCCATGGTGATTCGCTGTTATTGACCGGGAGTGGTGGAAATAAGGCAGCGGTCGGCTCCGGTCAAGTTCTAGCATTGCCAAGGGGTGCGGCGCTGGACCAAAGACCCAATTGATTCGCAGCGGTTGTTGCGGCATGGTTGCTCCATGGAAATATCCGCAATCGTCATTGCCCTGGCGACGCTGGCCGTCGGACTTCTCCTTGGCCGCCTGCTACGACGTCCAAAATCCAGCTCTTCGGACTTGGATGTTGAACGGCTGCGCGCTGAGCGGAACGGCTTTCGCGGCGAAGCGGAGCAGCTTAAAATCGAAAACACCCGGCTCGAGACGATCCTGGATAAGGAGCGCGAAGCCCACGACGAAAAGGTAAAACTGCTGGTAGATGCTGAAGAACGCCTGACGCAACAATTCCAGGTAACTGCGGGGGAAATTTTGCAGGGGAACAGCAAAACTTTCACTAAACAAAACAAGGACCAAATAGACGAAATCCTCAAGCCTTTGAATTTAAAGATCACGGAATTTCGGGATTCTTTGAGGCAGGCCCATATAGATTCCGTGGCCGATAGGGGTGCCCTGAAGAATCAAATTCAAAATCTCACCGTCGCCAGTACCGGTATGATGACTGAAACCAGCAATCTGACTCGCGCACTCAAGGGGGATTCCAAGACGCAGGGTGCCTGGGGCGAGTTGAGTTTGGAAACCGCTCTCAAGAAATCGGGCCTCCGCGCGGGTGAGGAATATGCCGCCCAGGAGAGCCATACGGACGAAGTAGGAAACCGGTTGCGCCCGGACTTTCTGGTCAACCTTCCCGGCGGGCAGTGCATTGTCATCGATTCTAAGGTGTCCTTGAAGGCCTACGAGGCCCATATCAACGCCGAGGACGAGGAGGAGCGCGCCTTGCATTTGCGCGCCCATATCCAGTCGATACGGACCCACATCAAGGGCCTCGGCGAGAAGAATTACCAATTGGCCGTCGGATCGCATTTGGATTATGTGATCATGTACGTGCCCATCGAAGGCGCTTTAGCGACTGCGTTGCAGGAAGATTCGCAACTGATCGAATATTCCATCGATAAAAATGTGCAGATCGCGACGCCCAATATACTTATGCCAGTCCTTCGCACCATCGCCAGCGTTTGGCAGGTGGAGCGGCGCAACCGCAACGCCGAGGATATCGCCAAGCGCGCCGGCGGCCTCTACGACAAGTTCGTCGGTTTCACCAGCGACATGGATGCCCTCGGCGGCCGCCTCGATCAGGCCCGGCACAGCTACGATGCGGCGTTGAACAAGCTGTCGTCGGGGCGCGGCAACATCGTTCGCCAGATCGAACAGCTCAAAGACATGGGCGCCAAGACATCGAAATCGATTCCCGACGATTTGCTGGAAGACGCCAGCGAAGACGAAGTCGGAGGCGCGATCGAATATCTGTCGGACCCGGCCAAGCCGGACGCCGCCGAGTAGTATCCATGCTCGCTGCTACAACGATTATTTCAACGGGAGATGGGATATGAAAGCACTGTGTCTGCTTGCAGTCATTTTTACAACTGCGCTGCCTCAGAGTTCATCCGCGCAAGACGTAGCCGATCCACGCCAATGGATTGAATCCGTTCTGAGTATTCTTGTAAATGTTGGTGAAGACGCTGCGATACAAAGGATCGAGAATGAGTCTTTGTATTGGGAAAAATAATGCTGCGGGGTTTGTAAAGATCAAAGTGCTTGTTTCCGGCCAGGCAAAAATTGCGGGTCCGGCAACTGGTTTCGAGTTCATCAGCATGGAAAACTGGGGGAATTCATTAAAGCGTTACATATACTTGGTAAAACGAGCCAGGCAACCGGTTGTGTGGTTGTTTTCGTTTTACAAACCCGAAGATGCCTGGCGGTTGGTTAGTTTCCGTTTTGAAGGTCAAGTGCACAAAATTCCCTGGCCAATACCCCTACAATCCGGTGGGATCAAAGCTCGATAACCGAGGCTCATTTACGATAATACTTCTCAGAGGTTCCGGCACGCGGTACTCTCCCCCCTCCGAAGCGTAACGCCGGGTATTTAGCGGCCCTGGCGGACGCCGCCGAATAAAATCCGCCGCCGCCCAAACGATTGCCATCGGGTTTTCTTCCATTCGTACAACAGCCGGTAGTTAAGTCCTCGGGGATGCACAGGGGAGTTTGCGCCATCCGTCCCGGAACCGGGGCCATACAAGGGGGTAAGGCAGGCATGTTTCGGGTGTTTCTCACGCCGCTGTTCCTGCTGGCGGCGGTTTCAATTTCGTGGCCGGCCACCTTCGCCGGCGCGGCCGGTGCGACCCTGGCCACGGCCCAGAGCGGCGATGGCGCGATGCCGCCGGCAAAATCGCAAATCCGCAATCGCATCAGATTGACAATGATGTCCGGTAGGGCTACAGGCCGGTGACGGGCCGGCTTCACCCTGCATTTTGAGATTGCGGCACTTCGAAACATGACCAATATCGATCAGTTCGACTCCGTCTTCCGCGCCGCCTCCCGGTCCCCGTTCGAGCATCGGCTGGTGACCATCGGTACGGTCCTTGTGGTCACCGATTTGGATGCGGATCGAACGGCGGCGCTGGTCATTGGGGTCCGGCAATTCCTGAGCGTCATCGACGGCGGCGATGCGTCCTGGCCGGCCGTCATCGGCGATGAATTCGGCGACCTCCGGGCCTTGCTGGATCTGATCGAGCAGCACCAGCCGGATTTGATCGTCACCTACCGGCATTTGCACTCGGAAGGCTGGAACTGGCCCTACAGCCTGGGCGAATATCTGGACGTGATGACGCAGGCGACTACCACGCCGGTCATCGTGTTGCCGCATCCGGGGCGTGACGGTTCTCTGCCCGGAAAACTGCGGGGCACGGATACGGTCATGGCGATTACCGATCATCTGACCGGCGATCACCGGCTGGTCAATTACGCGTTGAGCCTGACCCGGGGCAACGGCACGTGCTGGCTCTCCCATGTAGAAAGCGCCGTCCAGTTCGAGCGTTATATGGAGGTGATTTCCAAAATTCCCAACATCGATACGGATCAGGCGCGCCAGTCCATTGCAGCGCAGTTGCTCAAGGAGCCGGCGGACTACATTCAATCCTGCCGCGGCGCCGCGGATGGCGAAACCGTTCGCATCAAAGTAGAGGAAATCACCATCATGGGCCGGCGTCTGGAAGAATACCGGCGCTTGATCGAGGCGCATAACGTGGATCTCCTGATCTTGAACACCAAGGACGAAGACCAATTGGCGATGCACGGGCTGGCCTATCCGCTGGCCGTGGAGCTCCGTGATATTGCCATCTTGATGTTATAGAATCGGGTCCGCCCATGCATTCCGTCCCCAGTTCCGTCACTTTGCTGTTTGCCGCGTTGCTGGTGGCGATGATCCTGTGCCTGGCCCTGGAAGAAAAACTTCATGCCAAGAAATCGGTGATCGTCAGCGTGTTCGCGGTGATCACCGTTTTTCTGTCGGTGGCGTTCGGCATCGTGCGGCCCGAAACCGTCACCATCCTCGGCCAGAAGGTCGAATTTCCGGTCTATATTCCCGGCGTCAATTGGGAGGTGATCGCCATAATTCTGGGCTCGTCCCTGTTTGTCGACGTGACCAGCAAATCGGGGTTGTTCACCTGGATTGCCATCCGCCTCACCAAGGCTTCGAAGGGCGATCCGATGCGGCTGCTGGTCTTTTATTGCGTGATGACGGCGGTTTTTTCGGCGGTACTCAACAATGTTACGGCGATGATCATCGTCGGCACCCTTACCGGCGTCTCGCTCGGCAAGCTGGGCCGCATGGATAAGCTCCTGGGCTTCTTGATCGTCGAGGGCCTGATGACCAATATCGGCGGACTGCTCACCCTGATATCGTCGGTCCCCAATATCATCGTCGGCAATGCGGCGGGGATCAGCTTCGTCGAATTCTTTTTAAAGTCGGCGCCTTATGTGGTGATCGCCACCATCGCCACCATTTGGATGGGCACGCGGATATTCGATATCCGCCCGCTCGGCGATCCAGAGGCGAAGGCCGAGGCGCTCCGGCTGGTGCAGGGGTTCGACGAAAACGATGGCTTGGAGTCGCGCGGATTTTTCTGGTTCGGCACCGCCATGACCGGCCTGTTCGTAGTGGCGATGGCCAGCGTTTCGGTGACCCCGGTGTTGAAAGAGCTGGGCATGGGTTACGTCGCCCTGGCCTTCGGCGCCATTATGCTGATCCGCTTCAAGGCGACCGCCGACAAATTTTATCAAGCCATCGACTGGGACCTGTTGGCTTTTTTCGGTGCGCTATTCATTGTCATCAACACCATGGAACATGCGCTGGTGCTCGACCTGATCGGCGAGGGGTTGAAACCGATTATCGGTCTGGGCGAGATCCTGGGGAGCGGCGTTCTCCTGGTGGCTTCCGCCGCCACCAGCTCGGTCACTGATAATATTCCGCTGGCGGCGGTGCTGGCAAAAATCCTGGTCGGCCTGAATATCCCGGCGGGCTCGTCTTTTTGGTGGGCGGTAATCTTTGGCGCCAACCTGGGCGGCAATTTGACGCCCATCGGTTCCGCCTCGACGTTGGTGGCGGTGACCATCATTCACAAATATAACCTGCCAATGTCCTTCGCCGGGTTCGTAAAGCTGGCCTTTCTGTTTGCCTTGGTGCAGATAGTCCTGGCCATTATTTACGTGGCGCTGGTCCCCGGCTAATCGGCGTTTCCGGCGGTTTTGCCGGAGCCGAGCGGGGTATTTCGAGGTTTTCGAGCACCGGGTCTTCGCCCTCGAAGACGTCAACGATGCCCTGGCGGCATCCGGCGAAAACCCCGGCGGCTTCGTCAATATCGTGGTCAAGCCGTAAACGGGCCGAAGCGGTCCTTGAAGCCATCGCCGCAACGATTGCCATAGCTTCAACTTGTTCTAGAATAGCCGCCAACGTTAAATCCTTCGGGGGAAATCATGGCGGACCGGGAAGTTAAGCGCAGGCTTGCGGCCATTCTTGCCGCCGACGTGGCCGGCTATACGGCGGCCATGGAAGAAGACACCGACGGCACCGTGGCCGCCTGGCAGGATGCCCGCGAAGATGTGATCAAGCCAAAGGTTGCCGAGTATTCCGGCAAGATCGTCAAGCTTACCGGCGACGGCTTCCTGGTGGAATTTCCGACCGTGCAGGACGCCGTCAATTGCGCCATCGCCATGCAGCATGGATTGGTATCCAGCAGCCTGAATTTCCGCATGGGCATCAATCTGGGCGACATCGTCGACGATGGCGAGGATATCCACGGCGAAGGCGCCAATGTTGCGGCGCGTCTGGAAGGACTGGCCGAGCCCGGCGGTATTTGCATTTCGGGCGATGTCTATAACCAGGTGCGCAATCGAATCGACGCCAACTATGAAGACAGGGGCGAGCAAGAGGTTAAGAACGTCTCGGCGCCGGTAAAGGTCTTTGCCATTCGGTTGCAGGAACCTACCGGAGTTTCCGCATCCGCGGCGCAAACCGTTGCCGATAAACCCTCCATCGCGGTGCTGCCGTTCGATAACCTGTCGGGCGATCCGGAGCAGGAATATTTCTCCGACGGCATGGCCGAGGATTTGATTACCGATCTTTCCAAAATCTCCAACCTTTACGTTGCCGCCCGCAATTCCTCGTTTTCGTTCAAGGGTCAAATGCCCGATGTGCGGGAGGTGGCCGAAAAGCTCGGCGTTGCATATGTCCTCGAAGGCAGTGTCCGCAAGATGGGCGAGAGGCTGCGCATCAATGCCCAATTGATCGATGCGGCCGATGGCGATCACCTGTGGGCCGAGCGTTATGACGGCAATATGGACGAAATATTCGATTTCCAGGACCGTATCCGGGCCGAGATCGTTTCGGCGCTGGAACTGAAACTATCGCCAACCGATAAGGCGCTCGCGATGCGCAAACCGACGGACAGCGTCGAGGCGTATGATCTCTTCCTCAAGGGGCGGGCGAGTTATCACCGCTACACGCCTGAATATTTGCTGGAGGCGAGAGGCTATCTGGAGAAGACAATTGAGATCGACGCGGATTTTGCCGGTGCCCATGGCTGGCTCTCCTACTGCCATTTTCAGGGATGGGCCACACTGAGGCCCGGGTTCGACGACAATCTGGACCGGGCCATCGAGCTGGCCGAGAGGGGCGTCGCGCTCGATGGCGCGTCGGCCATCGCGCTGACGCGTCTGGGTTGGATGCAGAATTTTTTGCACCGTTACGATTCTGCGATTTCGAATTTAGAAAAGGCCATCGCTCTGGCTCCCGATAATGCCGACGTCAATGCGACATTTGGCCAAGTTTTAAATTACTGGGGAGACCCGGAACGAGGGCTGCAAATGCAGAAAAAGGCATTCAGCATTGAGATGATTGTGCCTCCAAATTGGGAATACCAAATGGGCCTTTCCCATTTGTTATTGGGGCAATATGACGAGGCAATTGCCAGATTTAACCGGGCGGTCGAGCCACCCTACCCGTTTTTCCATGCTTATAATTTTTTGGCCTGGACTTACCTCGAACTGGACCAGCCCGACGACGCCAACGGCGCGATAAAGGCGCTTTTGGAAATTATGCCCGATTACACGATTACGCTGGCCGCGAAAATTTATGTTTTCCGGATTGATGAAGTCCGCGATCGTCTCTTTGACAGCTTGCGCAAGGCCGGGCTACCGGAGTAGGCGACCGCTTTACCAAGGAAAACTGCGCCGAATTTGGCAAATCGGGCACTTGATTTCTTCGGCTTACGTTCTATATCGGTTCCAGGGATATTACCCGCTGCTCTTGAACATTGTGAATAGGAATAGGTGAGGGACCGCCCGCCAACCGGCGCTGAGGCGAAGCGCTTGGCATGTCCTGTTTGCGGCTGCCGCCTGGAAATGTCCCCGGATGTCAACAAATGTCCATAAATGACAAGGATGTCCATCCCAAAGGGCGTGTTGCATGTCGCACG
Organism: Rhodospirillales bacterium; assembly: GCA_046582475.1. Lineage (GTDB taxonomy): Bacteria > Pseudomonadota > Alphaproteobacteria > Rhodospirillales > UBA2165. Next base: position 19,067 of record JAYGEH010000305.1, on the reverse strand, counting down.
ATGGGCGAAAAAACCGGTATAAACCGATAGGAACCGTTAGGAATATTGATAAAACGGTCTGGTCGATTTCGGGAAAATATATTGCACGAAGATAATGTTATAATACCCTAATGGAGGGAAAATACTGCTTCGACGCCGATTCGCGGCTTTTTTCCAGATGACGCGGAGCAGCCAGATCGGCACCACGACCACGGCGCCCACCAGGATCGGTCCCGCCGCCCAGCCGAGGAAACCGGCGAAGATGTCCATCAAGGTGTCGGCAAATCCTCCGATCCAAAGCAAAAGATCCTGCGCATCCAGATCGAGCGCCTTCAATATCCAGCCGACGATCAGCGATGCGACCAGGAGTTTGATGATCGTTCCCAAGGGTTTGGACATGGCAGCGGCTCCGATGCGTTGCACGGGCGTCAGCTTATTGAAATCCGGCGCCGGTTCCAAGCATCGGCGCCCTTTAAACATTGCCTTTTGGCGCAGGCCGGGCCAGCCTGGAGCCGGCGTCATACGAAAGGGTCCGGGCCGATGATGTATCTTCTGGCGATTATCATACCGCCGCTGGCATTGCTGCTGTCGGGGCGCCTGTTTCACGCCATCTTCAACGCCATCCTCTGGGGGCTGAGCATTGTCATATTCGTGTTCACCCTGGGGATCGCAAGCTTCATCTCGAGCCCGCTCTGGATCATCGCCGTCGTCCACGCCGTCTATCTGGTATATAGCAGCCGCCGCGAAGCTGCGGACGATTAGCCCAAGCCGTTGGCGGCGAGGGCCTCGAAGACGGCGTCCGCGTCCAGGGTGAAGCCGAGCGCGGTTTTGATGCAGAGCAGGGCGGCTTCATGGACCTCGGCGCCGTCCATGGAGCCGGTGCAGTCATCGACAACGATGGGCAGGTAATCCAAGCTGTTGGCCGTCGCCGCCGTGGCCAGCACGCAAGAATTGGTGTTGACGCCGGTGATCAGCAGCGTGTTCACCGCCCGGGCTCTGAGGACAAAATCCAGATCGGTGGCGAAGAAACAGTCTTTGCGCTTTTTGCTGTCGATCAGCAGATCGCCGTCGGCGTAGAGGCCGGGCATAATTTCCGTGCCGGGGCTGCCGGCGAGGTTGTGGCGGAACTGGTTCTCGCGGGTATCGCCTGCCTGGTCCGCCTTGGTGCGCCAGACCGGGTTGCCGGCGGTCTCGGACGCATCCCGGTATTGCGAGACAACATGGATGATGGGAATGGCGAGCGCCCGGCAGCGGGCGTTGAATTCCCGGTTGGCGGCGACCACCCGTTGCGCCAGATCGGCCGGCGCCGGCAGGGTCGCCACCTCCATATCCAGATGCCCCCGGTGCAGATCGATAGCGACAACCGCCGCGCGGACTTCGTCTAAACCAAGTTTCATTGCCGTCTCTGCTCCTCGGCCCGGCGGCCTACACCGCATGCCGGTCACGCAAGGCGGCGGCCAGGGTGCCGTCGTCCAGGTAATCCAATTCGCCGCCCACCGGGATGCCGTGGGCCAATACAGTGATTTTGGCACCCGAGCCTTCGAGCCGCTCGGCGATATAATGGGCGGTGGTGCGGCCATCGACGGTGGCGCTGGTGGCCAGAATAATCTCCGTCACGCCCCGGTCCTGGGCGCGGGCCACCAGGCTATCGATCCTGAGATCGTCGGGGCCGATGCCGTCGAGGGGCGACAGCACGCCGCCCAGGACATGGTAAAGGCCGGAATAGGTGGCGCCCCGTTCCAGGGCCCAAAGATCGCCCACCTGTTCGACGACGCAGATCAGCGCCGCATCGCGCCTGGTATCGGTGCAGATGGCGCAAGGATCGATGGTGTCCAGATTGCCGCAAGCCGAACAGGCTTTCACGTTTTCCGCCGCTGCCGTCAAGGCGGCGGCCAGGGGGCGCATGACGGCATCGGGATTGTTGATCAGGGCGAGCGCCGCGCGCCGCGCCGAACGCGGGCCGAGGCCGGGCAGCTTGGCCAGCATTTGGATCAAACGGTCAATGTCGGTGGTGGTCATGGTTGGGCGCGGCAGATGGGTGCGGCTCAGAACGGCAGCTTGAAGCCCGGCGGCAATTGCAGCCCGCCGGTCAGATCGCTCATTTTTTCCGCCGCCGCCGCTTCCGCTTTGACGCGGGCATCGTTGATGGCGGCGACGATCAAATCTTCCAGCACCTCGGCCTCGGCGGGGTTGATCAGGGCCGCATCGATCTTCAATTTGCGCGCCTCGTTCTTGCCGGTCATAGTCACCCGGACCATGCCGCCGCCGGCCGAGCCGGTCACTTCGGTCGCCGATAATTGTTCCTGCATTTCGGCCATCTTGGCCTGCATCTCCTGCGCCTGCTTCATCATCTGGCCGAGATTTTTCATGGCTCCATGTCTCCTTCGTCTTCGCCGACCGGTTCCGGCTCACCCGCATCACCAGCCCCAGTGCCGGCAATGGTGCGGACGCTTTCGATCTCGGCGCCGGGAAATGTTGCCATGATCGAGCGCACCACGGGATGGCGTTCCACCTCGCCGCGTTGATCGCGGGCGGCGGCGTCCGATTGCTCGGCCAGGGTCTCGGCGCCGCCTTCCTTGGCCAGGGTCACCATCCAGCGCTGCCCGGTTTGTTCGCGCAGAAACTTGCTCAAGCGGCTGGAAAGATCGCCGTCGGCGCCGTCGCCGAGGCGAATTTCGATGGCGCCGGGCTGGAAACTCACCAGATGCACCTGGCTTTCCAGGTCGGCCTTCAAGATGCGTTCGTTGGCGGCTTCGGCGAGGACGATGATGTCGTTGAAGCTTTGCGGGGCCGGCATGGGGGTGGTATCCGGCCCAAGGCTGGGATCTGGGCCGGGCTCGGATTGCACCAACGGCGCCGAAGCCAGGGCGGGGCCGCCGCCGCTGTCGGCCGGGCTTGAAGCCGTCGCCGCGGGCGCCGCCGGGGCCACCGCGGCCGCCGGGGCAGATTGCAGCGCCTTGACCGCGTCGGCCGGTGACGGCAAATCGGCCATATAGGCGAGGCGGATCAGCAGCATTTCGGCGGCCTGGATCGGCGCCGGCGCCGACTGCACCTCCGCCGCGCCCTTCAACAGCATCTGCCAGGCGCGGGTCAGCACCGCCATCGACAGCTTGTCGTTCAATTGGGCGCCGCGCAGCTTGTCGATCTCGGCCGTGCCCGGCTCGTCCATAACCGCCGGCGAGACCTTGATGCGGGTCTGCCAGTGGACCACGTCCAAAAGGTCCTGCAGCAGGATCAAGGGATCGGCGCCGTCCTGGTAATCGGCGTCCAGCTTTTCCAGGGCGCCGGCGATATCGCCCGCCATGATGCGCTCCAGGATATCGAAGGAGGCTTCCCGGTCGGCGAGGCCGAGCATGACGCGCACCTGGTCTTCGCCAAGTTCGGTTCCGGCGCCGGCGCCGGCCGCCAGCGCCTGATCCAACAGGCTGAGCCCGTCACGGTGCGAGCCGCCGGCGGCGCGCGCAATCAGCGCCAGGCCGGCATCGGTGATCTCGGCGCCTTCCAGCTTGGCGATGCGGCCAAAATCCCGCGCCAGCGCTTCGATGTCGATGCGGCGCAGATCGAAACGCTGGCAGCGCGACAGCACGGTCACCGGCACTTTACGAATTTCGGTGGTGGCAAAAATGAATTTGACGTGTTCGGGCGGCTCTTCCAGGGTTTTCAAAAGCGCGTTGAAGGCGCTCATCGACAGCATATGCACTTCGTCGATGATATAGACCTTGTAGCGCGCCGAAACCGGGCGGTAGCGGACACCCTCGATCAACTCGCGCATATCGGCAACGCCGGTGCGGCTGGCGGCGTCCAGTTCCAAGACATCGACCAGCCGGTCCTCGGCGATGGCAACGCAAAACTCGCATTGGCCGCAGGGCGTAATGGTCGGCCCGCCGGTGCCGTCCGGCCCGATGCAATTGAGGGCGCGGGCGATAATCCTGGCGGTGGTTGTCTTGCCGACGCCGCGCACCCCGGTAAGGATGAAGGCGTGCGCCAGGCGGCCCGAATCGAAGGCGTTGGTGAGGGTGCGCACCACCGCCTCCTGACCGATCAGATCGGCAAAGGTCTGCGGCCGGTAGGTGCGCGCCAGAACCTGATATTCCGGCTCGGCGGACGCCGCATAATCTCTCGCTGGCGATGCCGGTTCTAACGCGTCGTTCATGGCGGGGCGCCTTAATTAGGGACAGGACCGAGCGAAAAAAGGGTGGAAGACCGAACACGCGACCCGGGCGAAACTCGTTGCGGCTGCTTCCTTCCGGACCTGACCGGGTTGGCGAGCCGACCGTCCGCAGCCGGCCTCCCGGGTGGATTATAGCAGTTCCGGGGGGAGGCCGCGCAAGTCCGAATGACAGCCTCTGGCCGCGGGCGGGCGGTGGCCAATCGCAGGCGCGGCTATTCCTCGACCACGAAGGCGCCGACAACGCCGAAGCGCCGGCCATTGGAGAAAGGCGAGGAGACCAGACCAGTCAAAAACACGCCGGGACCCTTGCCGTCCTCGAAATCGTACCAGCCGTCGCGCACCGGAACGAAATGCACTTCTTTCACTTCGCCCGGCCTGAGCAAGAGGCCCATCAAGTTAACGCCGGTAATCTCCTCGTCTTCGGTGACCAGTTTGCGGATGGCGACGGTGCGGAAGAATTCCGGCGCGAAAAAGAAATGGCTGGTCTCATCGCGGTTCTCCACCACCATGATATAAGGCTCGCCCTGAAACAGGTGGATGATGGCCGGCCGGAACTCGTCCTGGCGGATATCGATCAGGAAAACCTCGGCATCTTCCCATTCGACGGCGGCGACAATTTCGGCCTGATCGGGGGTGAAATTCTTGTCGCTGAGGCGGGCAAAAATGTCTCCCCGGGCGCAAGCTGACAGAAGCGTCATGGCGACAAGCAACACCAGCACCAGCCGCATTCGCGCATGCGCCGGCACGGGTTCCGCTGGCGGGGCCAATTGGGTATCTGCTTTCACGCGCATGAAAAAAGTGAGCCGTCCGGCAATATTTTTGGCGATCATTCCTTATAGCGTCGAAGCGGTTTTCCCGACAACAGTTAATTGTCAAATTTTTGCCGGGTGGATGGTTGCCTGTCGGGTCCGATCCGGGCATCCTCCCCGGCAACATGGTCAACCGCTTTTATTACGACGCCATCAGCCTCGACCGGGCGCCGCACCTGCGCCGCCATCCGGAATGGTCGGTGGGCGCTCCGCAATCGGGCGATGCACGCGTGCTGCCCATCTGGCGCGATCAAAACATGGTCTTTGCCGGCGAGCCGCCATCGGCGGTGTTCCTGAAAGGCTCCGACGCCGACGCCGTCATCGAGGCGGCGTCGACGGTCATATTCCTAGGGCTGGAAGACGGCGTATCCTACTATGCGGCGGATCTCTCCAAGCACGACGATACCAGCAAACTGCCTTTGCCCGATGGCGCCGAGTTCGAGGATTTGCGCCGCCTAGCCACCAATATCGATGCGGCGGAGGCCGGCTACCTGGCCTATGCGCGCGCCCTCGGCCATTGGCACCGCAACCACGAATTCTGCGGTGTTTGCGGCGCCGTGACCCGGTCCTCAAAGGGCGGGCACGAGCGTACATGCACCAACAAGGCCTGCGGGCGTTCGCATTTTCCGCGCACCGACCCCGCCGTGATTATGCTGGTCATCCACCCAACCGAAGACAAATGCCTGATGGGCCATAACAAGCGCTTCAAGGGTTTGCGCTTTTCCACACTCGCCGGATTTGTCGAGCCGGGCGAGACCCTGGAGCAGGCGGCGGCGCGCGAGGTCAAGGAGGAAACCGGCGTCCACGTCGTTGACGTTCAATACATGGCCTCCCAGCCCTGGCCGTTCCCGGCCTCGATCATGCTCGGCTTCCGCGCCTGCGCCACAACTACCGAAATCAATTGCGAAGACGACGAGCTGGTCGAGGCGCGCTGGTTCACCCGCGCCGAAGTGCGCGAAATGGGCGAAACCGGCATGGTCCTGCCGCCGTCGCAATTCTCCATTTCGCGCTGGCTGATCGATACTTGGCTGGACGAAGAAGCCTGACCGGGTCCGCCGGATTTCTTGTTAGCGAACGAATCGAATGATTTTCAGGCGGCCGCTCTCAAGCCCGTAAACGACCTCTGCCTTGCCGTCGCCGTCCAGGTCCGCCGCGATGATCGCTGTCGCCAGCCTGCCGCCCACCGGCGCAGCGGCCAGTTCCTGGAAGCCGCCGGCAAAGCTGACAGCGCGCAATGTGCGGCGGTTGGTATTGGGCAGGGCAATGTCCGGAATACCGTCGCCGTTGACGTCCAGGATCGCCGACCATCCCAATTGCCTGGATCCGATGGAATGATTGGAAAAACCGAACGCGTCGCCGTCTTTTTGCAGGCGGCCGTTTTTGACTTCGTACAAGGTCAGAGTGCCGCCGATATGGGGGGTGATCACGGCGGCGATTTCTATTTTGCCGTCGCCATCGAAATCGGCGGCGCCGACGATGTTGAGCCAGCGGTTGGCGCGGCCGATGGGCTTGGATTCGGCGATCCGTTCCAGGCCGGCCCCGGTGCTTTCGAACAGTGCCAAGGCCGCGCCCTTGTCCAGATAGGACTTGATCACCAGAATTTCATGATTGCCGTCGCCGTCCATATCGACAAGCCGCGCCAGACGGTCTTCGAACACCGAATTCTTCGCCAGTTTAAGCGTTTGGATGACGCCGGTCCCGGTTTCGGCGGCGAGACCGCCGGCTTCGATGGCATCGCCGATCACGCCGTGGCGGTAGCGCCGGGTCGGATCGGTCAGCCAGGCGGCGCGGATGTTTTTGTTGCCTTTGGAAACCCGGCCGTCGGGCAGCATGCCCGGCCGCAGTCCGGCGGCCGGCGGCGCATCGGTCTCGGTGAATTTGGCGGCGCCAGCCTCCATGGTGACGGTAAATTATTGCCTGTGATTATTTTTGAGGATGGCGCGTCCGGCGCTCAGAAACAACTCGACAATTCCGCCCGGTGCCTCGGTGGATGTAACCTCGGTCCGGATTTGGGCGTTTGCATCAGGCGCCAGAAGGGCCAGCGCCAATAGGGATGCCGCCAGCCCGCGTCGCATTCCACTAGCCCTCAAAACAGATTGAACCAGATATTGGAGCGCAATGCCGGGAACAGATGGCCGATGAGCGACTGCGGCCAGGGCACCACGAGCAGCTTGTGGAACAGCGCGTACGATCCGATCCACATGGGCACCGCGATATAGAGGGTCATTTTCCAGCTTTCCTTGCCCTCGAAGCGCATATAGCCCACCAGGAACACGAACATGGCCGGCAACAGGCCAATCACATTGGCGATGGCGTAAAAGAACAACAGCCAGGCGAAATAAATGCCGGCGCGGATAAAAATGGTCTTGGCGCTCAGATCGCCGTAATCGGCCTGAATATCGAAATGAACCTCTTCGCTTTTTACGTTGAAGGCATCGCCGGCGGTTGCCGCTTGGGCTTCGTCGAAGCCGTCATCGCTGTCGTCGCTTCCGGTACTAACACCACCACCAACACCACTGGCGGCCAAGGCGGGGCTGGCCACCGGAACCACGAACAGGCGCAAGACAAGAATTCCGCCGGTGAATGATATACCGGCGATGGCGATGATCGTCGGCACCAGCCGGGCGCCGAATTCCCAGCCGGCGGCGACACCGATGACGGTCAGGAACATGGCCAGGACCGCGATGGTGAAATAGGTGTCCGGGTTGAGGTTTTTCGGCTGGAAGCCGAGCCGCATGTCACGGGTTTCACCGTCCCGTTTGCGCGCCAGCCGCGAGCGGATGATCGGGCCGAGGACGCCGTAGAGGGACATGAGGAAGATGATCATCACCCAGGGCCGGAAGTCGCCCTCGCGGATAATCCAGAGCCATTCCCAGCCATAGCGTTCGACGGAGATGAACATATAGCGTTCGACCAGGGCGCCGAGCACGAAACCAAGGATCAGCGGCGGGCGCGGCCAGCGCAGACGCTTCATGCCCCAGCCGATAAATCCGAACACCAGCAGGGCAATGATATCGCCCCACGCCTTGGCGCCCTGAAAAGCGCCGATATAGGTGATGGCGAGGACCACCGGGGCCAGGATGCCGATCCTGATCAGGGCGATCTTGGCAAGCTGGTTGGCGAACGCGAAGCAAATACCGGCGCCGAGGATGTTGGCGACGGCCACCGACCAGACCAGCGTATAGGTGATGTCGAGCCGCGTGGTCAGCATTTCCGGCCCCGGCACCAGGCCGTGGATGAGGAAGGCGCCCAAAATCAATGCCATCGACGCCGAGCCAGGCACGCCGAAGGCGATGGTCGGCAACAACGCACCGCCTTCCTTGGCGTTGTTGGAGGACTCGGACGCAATCACGCCGCGCACATCGCCCTTGCCGAAAGTCTTACCGGAATGCTTGATGGTGCGGACCGCGTGGCCATAGGCGATCCAGTCGATGATCGAAGCGCCGATTCCGGGTACGGCGCCGAGGGCAGAGCCGATTGTGGCACACCGGAACAGCAGGAATTTGTTGCGGAAAACGTCCTTGACGCCCTCCCACTGGGACCAGCGCGAACCGGCGCTGGCGCCGCCGGAAATGGACTGGCGGGTGATCACCATATCCGCGATTTCCGGAACCGCGAACAGGCCGAGGGCCAGCGGCACCACCGGCAGTCCGTCCCAGAGATAAAGCGAATCGAAGGTCCAGCGCAAGGTGCCGGTCTGCGGGTCGTCGCCGGCGGTGGCCACAATCAGCCCGATGCAGGCCGCGGCCAATCCTTTCAAGGGCGTGCCGCCACTCAGCACGGCCACCAGCGAGAGCCCGAATATACAGATGGCGAACAGTTCCGGAGAGCCGATCTGCAGGATGATGGGGCGGATAATCGGCACCATGAGCGCCAATAGAAGCGCCCCATAGACACCGCCGATCACCGAGGAGGTGAAGGCGGCCCCGAAGGCGCGCCCGGCCTCGCCCTTTTTGGCCATCGGGTAGCCATCCAGGATGGTCGCCGCCGAGCCAACCGTGCCCGGCACCCCGAAGAGGACGGCGGGGATGGTGTCCGAGGTTACCACCACCGCGCTCAATCCCATCATGAAGGCGAGCGCCGTGAACGGATCCATATTGAAGGTGAACGGCAATAGAAGCGACAAGCCCACCAGGCCGCCCAAACCGGGAATCACCCCGAGGATCAACCCGAAGATCACGCCAAGCCCCAAAAAGGACAGGCGCGTCGGATCGGACAACGTCACCGCGGCCGAAATCGCCGCATCCAGCATACCGGAATCCATGTGCCTTAATTCTCCCGTCAGCCTCTCACCATCGCCGCGCGCGCCAATTAGACCGTTATTTCCAAGTAAATCAAATCCCGGCAAGGATTTATGGGTTGTCGTATTGCGCCGAATTTCGGCTGAGCCCGAACGATTTAGTACGGACAACGCTACCAATCGAATAAAGTATTTGGTACTATCGCAACGATCGCGTTTGCGTTAATCTGAAAAACCCAATTATTATAGACCGTTAGCAGTTAAATTTTGCAAAGGGAGAAAGCATGTTTAGAAAATTGAGTACCGTCGCGCTGGCCGCGGCGGGCGTTGCCTTGATCGCGGGTTCACCGGTCCAGGCGCAAAGCGTCGCCGATTTCTACAAGGGCCGCACCGTCACTTTGGTCTATGGCTTCGGCGCCGGCGGGACCTACGGTAGATATTCGCTCACGCTGGCGGATTTTCTGTCCAAATACATCCCCGGCAATCCAAAAATCGTCGCCCAGTCGATGCCCGGCGCGGGCGGGCTGAAGGCCGCCAACTATGCCTATAACGTGATGCCCAAGGACGGATCGTCCCTATATATGCCGGTCGATTCGCTGATCATTTCGCAATTGCTTAGGCCCAACAAAGTGAAGTTCCAGGCCGACAAGTTCACCTGGCTGGGCACCGTGATCCAGTCCAACGCGGTCATCGTCGTCCGCTCCGACGCCGGGATCAACAAGCTGAGCGATTTGAAAACCAAGCAGGTGATCATGGCATCCAGCGGCAAGGGCTCGCAGACGTTCCTGATGCCGCAGCTTCTGAACGCCCTTTACGGCGCCAAGTTCAAGATCGTCGCCGGCTATCGCGGCAGCCGCAAAATGCAGCTGTCGATGGAACAGGGTGAATCCCAGGGTGTATCGCTCACCTGGCTCGCCTGGAGCTCTGCCAAACCGCAATGGTTCAAGCCCGGCGGCTTCGCCAAGCCGTTGGTTCAGATCGGCGTCACCAAGGATCCGGCGCTGCCCAACGTGCCCATGTTCTCCGACGTGGTGAAAAGCGATGACGACAAAAAGATCGTCGCATTCATGGCTTCGATGAGCCCGATCGGGCGCGGCCTCGCCGTGCCGCCGGGGACACCGGCGGACCGGACCAAGGCCTTGCAGGTGGCGTTCGCCAAGATGATGGCCGATCCCGCCTTCGAGGTGGCGGCAAAAAAACGCAAGCTCCTGGTCAGCGGCCTGCCCGCAGCCCAGATACAGAAAATCGTCAGCGACGCGTTGAAGATTTCGCCGGCCATCGTCAAGCGCGCGCAAAAACTGATCATGGGCGCCAAGTAACGGTTGAGCTTTGAGCGGATTCGTTCAAGTAACTTTGGCGGCGGGTGCATGATTAATTATTGATCGGGCATCCGCCGCTCTTGTTTTCGGGCTTGCCAGGGGATCGATAGACTTGGCGATCGGAGGTTCCATGAGCCAGCGCGAAAAACCGCCCTACCGGGCCGACCATGTGGGCAGCCTGCTGCGTCCCCAGCGCCTCGCCGAAGCGCGGTCGGAGTTTTTAAGCGGTGATATGGATGCCAACCGGTTGCGCGAGATCGAAGATGGCTGCATTCGGGATGCGGTCGCGATGCAGGAGGCGGCCGGGCTCAAAGCCGTCACCGATGGCGAATTCCGGCGCACCGCCTGGCAATGGGATTTTTTGTCCGGGTTTGAGGGCATGGAGTTCCGGGAACAATCCTTTGGGCCCCGGTTTTCATCGGGACGCGCGCCCGGCACCACCTTCGTGACCGGTAAAGTGTCGAACCCCGCCGGTGTCATGCTCGATGATTTCCGGTTTTTGCAAGAGACCACCACGCAGACACCCAAATTCTGTATTCCGGCGCCCAGCCTGGCCTACCACCGGGGCGGGCGCGAAGCCATCGAAGAGCCGGCCTATGACGATCTCGATTTATTTTGGGAGGACGTTTTGGCGGCCTACCAAGCGGAAATCGCCTTCCTTTCGGAACTGGGGTGCACCTATCTGCAGCTCGACGACACCACCTTCGCCATGCTGTGCGATGCCAAGGTGCGCCAAGCCATGACCGACCGCGGTGACAACATCGATGCCCTGATCCGCCGTTACGCCGCCAACATCCAACGGCTGGCGGACTTCAAGCCGGACACCATGGCGCTCACCGTCCATATGTGCCGGGGTAATTCCCAGTCAAGCTGGATCGCCGAGGGTGGGTATGAGGCGGTGGCCGAAACCTTGTTTTCGGAGGTTCGCGTCGATGGTTTGTTCATGGAATGGGATTCGGAGCGGGCCGGCGATTTCGAGCCCTTGCGCTTCGTGCCGAAGGGTCAGGTGGTGGTCTTGGGGCTGGTGACCTCGAAATTTCCGGAGCTGGAGGACAAGGACGCCATCCGGCGGCGCATCGACGAGGCCGCCCGCCATGTTGATATGGACTATCTTTGCCTGTCGCCGCAATGCGGTTTCGCCAGCACCCACCACGGCAACAAGCTGACCGAGGACGAGCAGCGCCGGAAACTGGATTTGGTGGTCGAACTGGCCGATGCGGTGTGGGGCAGCGGCTGAACGGATCATGCCCGATTACAATTACGAACTGAGGTTCTTTGAAGACCAGATCGCCGGCCATGCCGGCGCTTCGGCCAGCCTCGAGCCGGCGATCCGCCTCATCTATGTGGTGGCCGGAAGCGCGGCGGTGAACGGCGCAACCTTAGAGTCCGGCGAGGCGGTATTGGCCGAAGGCGAGGCCGAGATCGAAGCCGGCGGCGCCGGGGCGAAACTGGCGCGCTGGGAGCTGGTGCCGTTCGCAACGCCCCATTCAAATCCCCTGGCGGCGATCGGCCAAAGCCTCAACAAGCGCACCGATTTTATTCACCTGCCTGGGCCTGAGACCGGTATCCGCCTGGATACGGTCACCTTTCCGCCCGGAACCCGTGCCTATCGCCATACCCACGTCTCCTCCGGCATCCGTTACATTTTGCGGGGCACGCTGGAGATCAATTCCGATCACGGCATCGATCTCATGGAAGAGGGGCACGCCTGGTTCGAGGCGGTGGGCGAGCCGGTGCTGGCCATCGCATCCGAAACCGCCGAGACCCAGTTCGTGCGCATGATGGTGTTGCCGGCGGATTATCACGGCAAGCTGACCATTTCCTATGTGGATCCGGCGGACGATGATAAGCCGCGCCGACAAATCAACAATCGATTGCTGGATGAGATTGTCCGGCTTCGGTGAACGCGGCGTTCAAGGAGATATAATTATGCCTGACACGATGGATTTCAAAGCGGTCGCGGAGGCCAGCCGGGTAACCAGCTTGGAGCGGCTTGAGGAACTGTACGACGCGCCGAGACCGAATGCCGTGCGCATCGAAATGCCGGCCTTGGACGCCTTTACCAGGGAATTTATCGCGAATTCGCCGATGGTCATGATCGGAACCGAAGGCGATGTGTCCTCGAAGGGGGATGACCCTGGATTTGTGGCTATCCTCGACGATCAAACCCTGCTGATCCCCGACCGGGCCGGCAACAATCGCATCGACACGCTGCAAAACATCTTGAAAAATCCCACCGTCGGATTGCTGTTTCTCATACCCGGCGTCAACGAATGCCTGCGCATCGGCGGCCGCGCCGAGATAACCGATGATACGGAACTGCTTGCACCCATGGTTATCAATGGAAAACCGCCCCGGACCGGAATTATCATCCATATCGAACAGGTATTTTACGTCTGCGGCCGGTCCATAATGCGCTCCAAAATTTGGCACAAGGAGGCGCAGTTGGACCGCCGGGCGGTTCCGTCGCCGGCCCAGGTAATTGCCGCCCGCACCGGCAACGATGCGGCCGCGATGAACGAAAAATACGAGCAAGCCATGAAGGAATTGTACTAGCGATAACACCCGGCATAATGCCAATAATTTCAAGGAGATATCACGATGCCCGCGCCATATAAGGGAGGCTGCCAGTGCGGTGCCGTTCGCTTCGAGATCAGTGCCGAGCCTTTGACCGCCTATGTGTGCCACTGCATCACCTGTCAGAAGCAATCGGGCAGCGCCTTTGGCATGGCGATCGTGGTGCCGACCGATGCCATTGCCGTTCTTGAGGGCGGCACCAGCACGTTCATAAAGACCGCTGATTCGGGCCGCGAATCTGACTGCGTCTTCTGCCCCAAATGCGGCAATCGGCTGTTTCATCACATCAAGACCGATGCGGCCATGTCGATGGTCAAAACCGGCCTTTTGGATGATGCCAGTGACATAATACCGGTGGCCCATTTGTGGACCAGCCGGGCCCTCAACTGGGTCACCATACCCAATGATGTTTTGATTTTCGAAGGCCAACCCGAAGTTGGAATGGGCTCGCTGATCGAAGCCTATAAAGGTTCGTAGGATCGAAAACGACGGGTTGCCAGATGCGGTTCAACCGGCCCGAAGCGCCCGCTCCCACACAGGAATATCCTGGCCCGCCGGCAGCAGCGGTATCTGGCCGAACATGTCGCCGATAAAGCCCCGGTGAAAGGCGCCGTGCATCGCCAGGTGGGTAATGATCATATAGCGCGGTAGGCTTCCCGAGTTGCCGCCGATCAGCTCATAGTCGATGACCTCTTCCAGGCCGGCCGCATCCAAGCCCGCGACATAGTCCCTGATCTCGGCGTCCATCTCGCTTTTGGCGACAAAGAGATCGTCCAGATTTTCGTGGAGGATGGTTTGCAGCGCTTCGAAGGAATGCTTTTCGCCCTTCATATGGGCCATCCACACTTTGTCGATGACCAAAAGATGGTTCACCGAAATCAAGAGATTGTTCATTAGCGATGGCCGTTTTTTGCGGACTTCCGCCGCCGGCATTTCGCGAATTTGCCGGAAATATTGTTCGTTCGCCCAGACGGTATAGTCGAGTAGCGACAACAAATAGTCTTTGTCCTGCATAATCCCATTCCTTTCAACGTTTCGGCGCGCCCAATCGCCCCTCATAAATTGGCCAGGGAACCGATGTCTGATAGTATAATTCGGCAGGGGAGGAGCAAACCATGACAAATATCAGCCACGCCGATTCCATCGCGGCATTGCGGGATGCGGGAAATCTTGAGGCGCTTTATCAGGCGCTGGCGCCTCTCAACATAACGCCGGGCTGGATCGAGCGCGAAAAACCGATCCTCAGGCCCGACCCCGATACGTCGTTCAAGCCCATGCATTGGCGCTATGCCGATTGCAAGGCGGCGCTGGATGCGGCCAGCCGGCTGATCAATACGGAGCTGGCGGAGCGGCGCAATCTGGTCCTCTGCAATTCGGCCGAGGGCAACGGTTACGCCACCGCCAAAACCCTGGTCAACGCCTATCAGACAATTTTGCCCGGCGAGGTGGCGCGCTCACACCGCCACACGCCGCACGCGCTCCGCGTCATCATCGAAAGCGAAGGCGCTTATTCGGTGGTGAACGGCGAAAAGCATCCGATGGAGACCGGCGACATCGTTCTGACGCCGGGCTGGTGCTGGCACGGCCATGGCCATGACGGCGACGCGCCCGCCTATTGGCTGGACGGGCTCGACGTGCCGCTGACCAGCCTGCTGGAGCCGATGTTTTTCGAACCGCATCCCGATGGCTATGCCAAGATCGAGCGGGTGACGCCCGATTCCCCCTACCGGTTCACCTGGGAGACCATCCAGCGCCGGCTCGAAGGCGCGGCACCGGACGCGGACGGTTTCTTCGGCCGCCGGGTGCGCCTGGAGGCCGATGAAATGCCGACCATCGCCATCTATGTGGAACGCCTGGAGGCCGGCCAGACGACGCGCCGGTTCCGCCATTCGGCGAACACCGTGTTCAGCCCGATGATCGGTTCCGGCACCAGCCGCATCGGCGACGAGGAATTCACCTGGACCCGGGGCGATTGCCTGGTTGCGCCGATCTGGCATTGGATCGAACACCGGGCCGAGGAAGACACGGTGCTGTTTTCCATGACCGACGAGTTCCTGATGCGGTTTTCCAACTATTACCGGTTCGAAGGCGCGGAGTAAGGAACGCATACCATAATCGGCGGCCGTGAATGGCGAAATGTCGACCAGCGCGCTGCTCAGTCGTCGGCGAGCTCGATCACCGAGCCGGCCTTGGTCCGCCCTTGCGCGTTATAATGGCCGATGCAATCGATCACCGGCTGATCCGAATAGGAATATAGGATCGCATCCTCGGAGCCGGTATTTTTGTGTTTGCGCCAAAGATGGCTGGGGGCGACGAAGAAATCGCTCTGCGACCATTCCAGCTCTTTGCCGTCGACGGTCGTAACGCCGGTGCCTTCGAGCACGCTGTAGACGCTGTTGGCCGTGTGCCGGTATTCCAGGGTTTCCTCGCCGGGGCGCAGAAGCTGCGCCTGATAGCGGAGCGACGGAAATATCGGCCGGCCGTTCCTGGGATTGACGAACTCCATGATGATGCCTTCGTAGGCATCGCCATCCATATCGCGGAGGTCCTTGAGCGTGGTGCGGATGTCGGCGCCGGCATAATAGAACATTTCGGTCTGCTTCTTTCCCGAACCCCGGCTCGGGCCGGCGAAGCTGGGCAGCATGCCGCCATGGCCGAAGAACCTGGTGGAAAAGCCCTCCTCGGGGGCATCGTTCAGCTTGGCGTTCTCATGGTCGTTGCGCACCCATATGAGGCCGAGGAAATCCATCAGCGGCCAATCCAGGGTATCGGCCCAGATTACCGGCGTCGCGTCATCGTTGCCGTGGGCGTGCCAGGTGCCGTTGGGGGTGAGGATCAGATCGCCCCGGTAGGCGGGCAAACGTTCGCCCTCCACAAACGTATGGCCGCCGCCGTCCGACAGGATGGTGCGGCTGGCATTGGGGGCGTGCATGTGCGGCACCGCGTTGTCGCCCTTTTTGTAGATGGAAATGGCGATGCGGATGGTGTTGGTGACCTTGTAGCCGGTGGTAAAGGCGGGGTTGGTGAGCAGCAACGATTGCCGCTCGGTCAATTCCAGCGGGCAAAGATCGGCCAGCTTGTAGAGATAATCGGAGAAATAATCCCATTTCCAGACATGCGGCACCGCCTTGGCGTTTTCCAGCGGCAAGCCGTGTTCGGGGATCGCCGGCGGCTCGGCATCGTAGGTGTGCCAGGGCTTCTGGCTGGCCGAATTCCACTTGGTCCTGATCCAGATATGGTTGTCCATGGCCTCGGCGTTCATGGATTCCAGCTCTTCCAGGATATATTTCAGTTCTTCCGCCCGTTCCGGGCTGATGCTATCTGGTGCCATGGTTCCTAAACCCCATTCAAAATCCTAAGCGATTAAAGCATAAAACCCGGTACGCCCGCCAGGGATACCATCAGACTTACGGCAGTTCGTTGATCAGCTTGCCATCCAGCCAGGAGCGCACATTGGCCACCGCGGCTGCAAAAAAATTACCGTAGTTTTCGCGGGTCACGTAGCCCTGGTGCGGCGTCAGCACCACATTGTCCAGGCCCAGAAGCGGATTATCGGCTTGCAATGGCTCCACCTGGAAAACATCCAGCCCGGCGCCGGCGATTTTTTTGGCTTGGAGCGCGGCGATCAGCGCCGCCTCATCGATGATCGGGCCGCGCGCCGTGTTAATAAGGTACGCAGTCGGCTTCATCATGGCGATCTCGGCGGCGCCCACCAGACCCTGGTTGCGGGTGCCGAGATGCACATGGATGGAGATGAAATCGGAGTTTCCGAACATCTCTTGCTTGGTGGCGTAGGCGACGCCCGCCTCCTGGCAGCGCTCTTCCGTCAGGTTGGTGCTCCAGGCGGCGACGGTCATGCCGAACGCCTTGCCCACCCCGGCGACCTGGCCGCCCAGCTTGCCAAGACCGATGATGCCGAGGGTCTTGCCGCTGAGGCCGAGGCTGACACCGGTGCCAAAATCGCCGGCCCGCGTCGCCGCGTCTTCGATGGTAACCCGTTTGGCCAGCGCCAGGATCAGCGCCCAGGCGTGCTCGGCCGCCGGATAGCCGAGGGTCGGCGTGCCGGTCACGGCGACGCCGTGCTCGCGCGCCACCTCGGCGTCCAGGGACCAGTTGCGCATGCCGCTGGTGTAAAGATGCTCCAGCTTGGGCAGTTTTTCGATCAACGAGCGCGGAAACGGCGTGCGTTCGCGCATCATGCAGACGATCTCGAAATCGGCAAGCCGTGCCGCGAGGGCGTCTTCGTCCGCCAAGTGATAATGGAAAACGCTGATCTCCACGTCACCCTCGATTGCCGACCAATCGGCCAGTTCCAAGGCAACCCGTTCGTAATCATCGATGATGGCGAGTTTTTTCATGGACCCGGGCTTACCCCTTGACGTCCAGGAACAAATCATCCGCCGCCAGGCTTTCGGCGATCAGCCCTTGCTCCACCATATAGCCGATCAGCGCCTCCAGGGTCTTGCGGTTGGCATCAACGCCGTAGGGCCAGGGATCGCCGCCGAACAATTCGTCGATCTCGGCAAGATCGCCATAAAGGAACGGCAGCATGAATTTCTGGGCGCCGGAAAAGCCCATCTTGGCGAGCGCCGCATCCTTGGATTTGCAGAAGGCATCGTAGAGCGGCTGGGCGATCCAGGGATTGGCCTCGTAATCTTCGCGCCGGATAGCCACCAGATGCATGATCGGATGGATGCCGGTGCGGGCGAAATAATCCTTTTCCTCGGCCCGGAAATCGGCGAACAGGCGCTCCACATCTCCTGAGGTAACCACCGAGTCCGGCATGCGCGAGCCAAGGACGGCGTCCAATTCCCCATCGGCCAAAAGATCGCTCAAGGAACTGCCGGTTTCGTTGATCGCGATATCCACCGGTTTCAGGAGCGGCGGCACCTTGGCGTTGCCGTGGGTGCCGGGCTTTTCGATGGCCCCCTGCAGCCAATGGACACCGCTCAAATCGACCCCGTGATCGTTTTCCAGCATGCCCCGGATCCAGATGGCGGCGGTCTGGGTATAAAGCGGCGTGCCGATGCGTTTCCCGGCCAGATCCTGAGGCCCCTTGATGCCGGCGTTTTTGTTGATGCAGATGAAGCCGTGGCGGAACGCCTTCGATGGAAACACCGGCAACGCCACGAACGGGCAATCCCCTTGCCCGGTCATCGAAATAAACTCGGATGACGACAGTTCCGACATGGAAAATTCCCGTTTCTGAACCATGCGGTCGAAAATCTCGCGCGGCGCCTGGATGGCATCGAATTGCAGATCAATGCCTTCGGGCGCAATCTCGCCCCGCATCAGCGCTTCCATGCGGTCATAGTCGCCGCAGGCAAATGTCATGGTCAGATCGGTCATGGGTCTGGGGCTCCCGGGGATTCAAATTATTTTTTGCGCAAACTTGCTTAAGGGCTCGCTCAGGCGGGGTCAATGCATTGCTGCGCGGGGATGGGAAATATTTGGTGCGGCTTGGCTCAACGCGCTCAGGGGATGGCATAGCTGGCCTGAGCGCGTCCCATTGATTCGCACCCCCAGCCTCAAACAAGATTATTTCACCATCGGGGTCCGGGAGGTCCGGGAAGCGGAATTCCGCGCCAAGCGCATATTTCATTCTCGGTAACCTTTGCGGTGATTTTTCTTTGATTTCTTCGAATGCGTGTATCATTTTAACGATCTCGTGCGACATATTTTTGTGAAACGGGTATGGGGTACCGTCGGCGCAGCCCAAATGGGGATAGCATGGTTGGCCGATTGGCCGTCCGGTTTGGCACCTCGTTGTGTGATTTGCTCGGCCTGCGGTGCGACATGCAACACGCCAAAAAACATTAACATTGTTGTTATTTGTTGACATTCGTTAACATCCGCGGGCATTTTCGAGCCTCCCAAGCCAGCGTATTTACTCCATTTTCCAGTATATTATACATATATAGCCTGTTCCGGCCAGGGCGCAAGGGAGGCAACGAAAAAAGGTATGTATTGCT
>JAYGEH010000099.1:0-1862 GCA_046582475.1 Rhodospirillales bacterium | reverse complement strand
CGGCCATGGGGTCCCCCTGGCGCCGCCAACGCGGAACCGCTCTAGGCGCCGCGAAGTTCGGCTTCGGCCGAGTCCAACAATTGGGTCAGCACTTCATAGGGTTGGGCGCCGACGACGCTGCGGCCACCGACCACATAGGTGGGCACGCCGGTGACGCCGTATTGGCGGGACCGGTTCCAGTTTTCGTCCACCTGTTCCTTGAAGCTGCGGTTTTCGAGAACGCCGCGCGCGGTATCCGCATCCAGGCCATTGGCGCCGGCGATTTCCACCAAAATTTCCACGTCGCCGATATTGCGGCCGCCCACGAAATAGGCCTTGAACAGGGCGTCGTGAATATCGCCGCCGCCGTCCTGGGTGTCGGCCCAGACGCCCAGCTCCTGCGCCAGACGGCTGTTATAGGTGTGGCTGCGGCGGTTGTAGGGCAGGCCCTCTTCGTCCATCAGGCCCTTCATGCGGTTGTGCATGCCGTCCATGTCCACATCGCGCCCGGCGAACAGTTCTTCCAGGGTCACGCCATCGGCGGGCGTTTCCGGGTGCAGCGGAAAATGCACCAGCTTGATCTCCACATCGTAGTTCTGCTTCAGCTTTTCAATACGCCCGGTACTGAGATAACACCACGGTCAAACGTAGTCGCTGAAGACCTCCAAAGTGACCGGTTCGGCCATCATCGTTTCTCCCGCTTGCATTGCGTCCACCCACCGGCGGCGATAGAAGATCATGCCGCGAATTTGCGGCGCTAGGCAAGGCCGCAAACTGGGACCGAAATTTGGACGCCCTCATCGAGATATTGATCAAAGGCACCGATCTTTCCAGCTTGGGAGTTCTGGTACTCTTTGGGGTTTCGTTCCTGGGCAGTTTCGTTACCGCCGCCCTCGGCCTCGGCGGCGGCATTCTGGTGCTAGCCACCATGGCCGTGTTTTTGCCGCCGGTGGCGCTGATCCCGCTGCACGGCGTTGTCCAGCTCGGCTCCAATGTGGGCCGCACGGCGCTGATGCGGCGCCATGTCTTGTATAAAGTGCTGCCCCACTTCGCCGTCGGTACGGTGGCCGGCTCGGCCATCGGCGCCAACATGTTCGTGGCCTTGCCGGTGGGCGTGCTGCAATTGGCGCTCGCGGTCTTTGTGCTATACGCCACTTGGGCGCAGCGCTTCAAGGTCTCCAAGCCGGGCGCCTGGAAATTCGGCGGCCTCGGCCTGGTCAGCGGCTTCGTTACCATGTTCGTCGGCGGCTCCGGGCCGCTGATCGCGCCCTTCGCCAGCGCCGTCGGCGACGACAAGAAAATCGTGGTCGCCACCCACGCGGCGCTGATGTCGATGCAGCATATCGTCAAGCTGGCGGCGTTCGGCTTCATCGGCTTCGCCTTCGCGCCCTATATTCCCTTTCTGGCGGGCGCGCTGGCGCTCGGTTTCGCCGGCACCTGGGGCGGGCGCCTGGTGCTCAACCGGTTGCCCGAGCGCGCCTTCCGCATCGGGCTGCAGATCATCCTGACCTTGCTGGCGGCGCGCCTGATTTATGCGGCGGCGGTATCGCTGTTGGCCTGATCGGGATTATTGAACCAACTCCGGCAAGCGCGCCGCCAGAATTTGCTCGGCTTCTTCGGCTATCTGGCGGACGATGGCGCCGCACGGCATGATGGCATGGATCAGGCCCGCGTCCTGGCCGTAGGACAGGGGCGCTTCTTCGATATCGCCCGACTGGCGCGCCGCCACGATGCCGGCCAGGGCTTGGCCCTGGTGCTGGCGCAAGGCCCATTCGCGCCCCGACCAGCGTTCGATAAGGCGGTTGCGCCGGCTCCGCGACATGGCGCCGGGCCAGACCGTGGCGGCGGCAAGGTCGGGAATTTCGGTCAGGCAAGTATCGTGG
>JAYGEH010000251.1:0-4795 GCA_046582475.1 Rhodospirillales bacterium | reverse complement strand
CGGAGGCGGCCTTGACGAAGGCAAGGCAAGCGGCTTCGAATTCGTCCTCGGGCTCGAACGATCCCTCCAATAACGCGTCGATCTCGCCTTGATCCATGCCCCAGCCTTCAGAGGAGCCGCCGGCGGCCTGTTTCAGCATGTGGGTGTTGTGGGTGACGCAATAGTCGCTCTGGTTCAAATGGCTGGCGACGGCGGCAAGCCTGCGTTTCAGGAACGCATCAAGCTCGGAAGACTCATCGCGCATGATTTTACTGTTGAGCGCCCACAACGGCCCGCAGATTTCCGGGCGGTGCATGTAAATTTTCAAAGCGTTGGGAATGAAACCCATGCGTTCCTGATAGGGGTCGAGGATCGGCATCAGCTCTTCGGGATAATCGGCTTCTTCCACATAGGGGATAAATGCATCGGTCATGAATTCAATCCTCAGAGATAGTCTTCCAATTTAACCTTGCCCCAGTTTGCCGGCCAGACCCGCTCGAAATCTTCGGCGTTTGCGGACTTGGCGGTGGCGTCGATGCCGATCTTGCCGACCGTGCGCCAGAATGCATCGATGGCGCCGTTCATGGCCAGGGTCACCAGGAACACGCCGTAAAATCCGATGGCGTGGCTGAGCGGCATGAAGCCGAGGGTGCCGGCGCTGCTGGATCGCATGGACGCGGAATGGGGCGGCGTGGTGCGCCATATTTACGGCACCACCGAAACCACCGACGCCAAATGGGGGCAGATGGTGGTCGCGTGTATTTTGAGCAGCGAGGCGAAAGCGGACGCCCAGGGGCTCGACGCTCATATGCAGAAAAGCGGCCTCGCCGGGTTCAAGCGCCCCAAGGCCTATGTTTTTTTTGATAGCTTGCCGCGCAATGCGGCCGGCAAGGTGCTGCGGCGCGCGCTCAGGGGCGAAGTGGAAGCGGCCCGGGAAGGAGGCAAGGGGCCGGAATTCACCGAGATTTAGGGTGGCCCGTCCGGCGCCGGGCGCCCCGACTTGAATATTATTCAATCGGCCCTAGAATGCCCCCGGTGCCTCAAATTAATCGACTGAACGACAGGGAAAGAACACTGGCAAAGGTATTAAAATGGTCGCGGGGACGTCACGGCGTCCCCGCTTCCTTGTTTATTTAGGGTGTTAAAACGCCGACAATGGAATTATGAATTACGTTCTTCTCGCGGAACAATTTTTCAACGGATTTCAGCTTGGCATCATTCTG
This sequence comes from Rhodospirillales bacterium, assembly GCA_046582475.1. Taxonomy (GTDB): domain Bacteria; phylum Pseudomonadota; class Alphaproteobacteria; order Rhodospirillales; family UBA2165. The sequence continues at coordinate 3,593 of JAYGEH010000251.1, read as the reverse complement.
TTTTTGATGGCCGCCGGCCTGACCTTGATCTTCGGGATCATGGATATGGTCAATCTGGCGCACGGCACCCTTTACATGTTCGGCGGGTTTTTTGCCGCCACCCTGGCCCTTTGGACCGGCTCTTTCGTTTGGGGCATCGTGCTCGCCATCCCGGCAATGATGATCGCTGGGGTGGTGCTGGACCTGATTGTCCTGCGAACCCTGTACGAGCGAAACCATTTGGATCAGGTGCTGGCGACCTTCGGCCTGATCCTGTTTTTTAACGAGCTGTTCCTGATTGTCTACGGACCCGAAGGCATGGCGCTTCCGTTGCCCGAAGCGGTGAGCGGTATCGCCACCTTGCCCGGCGGCGTCACGGTTCCCGAATACCGGCTGGTGATCATTGTTCTGGGGCTTTTGGTGGCGCTGGGATTGTATCTGTTGGTGTCCAAGACACGGGTCGGCATGCTGATCCGGGCGGGCGCCTCCAACCGGGAAATGCTCGGCGCCCTCGGCATCAATGTGCAAGTGCTGTTTACGGCGGTGTTTGGCCTCGGCGCGGTTCTCGCCGGCTTCGCCGGCATGATCGTAACGCCCATCACCCAAGCCCAAAGCGGCATGGGCGAAGACCCGTTGATCCTGGCCTTCGTGGTGATCGTCATCGGCGGCATCGGCTCCATTCGCGGGGCCTTCGTCGGCGCCGTCATCACCGGCATCATCGATACCATGGGCCGCTCGTTCCTCGATGTGGGGTTGCTGACGTTCCTGGACTCCGAAGCGGCCGAAAGCGCCGGGCCGGCCATATCGTCGATGCTCATCTATTTGCTGATGGCCGGCATTTTGGCGTTCAAGCCGCAAGGGCTGTTCCCGCCCCGGGGCGCGTGAGCGGAAAACGGACATGTCCCTTGACTTGATCAAATCCCCGCGCGGCGCATTTAATCTGATTTTGGTCCTGTTGTGCGCCTTGATGCCGTTTATGGCGCCTCTGATCGGCCAGGATTTTTATACCGATGTCTTCGCCCGCACCATGGTCTGGGCGATCGCCGCGGTCAGCCTCAATCTGATCATGGGTTACGGTGGCATGATCAGTTTCGGCCACGCCGTCTATATCGGTGTCGGCGGCTACGCGGTCGGTATCCTGACCTTTCACGGCATCGAAAACGCCTATATCCAGTGGCCGGTGGCTTTGGCGGCGAGCGGACTGGTGGCGCTAATATTCGGCGCCATCAGCCTTCGCACCCGGGGTGTCTATTTCATCATGATTACCCTGGCGTTCACGCAGATGGTCCATTTTTTCAGCGTCAGCCTGGAAAAATACGGCAGCGACGACGGCTTGACCATCGATGCCCGCAGCGATTTCTCGATTCCGTTCTTCGATCTCAACGATGGCATAACGCTTTATTACTTGATCTTCGTTTTGATGATGCTCTCCATTTACACCACCTACAAAATTGTGAATTCCCGGTTCGGCATGGTGATCAGGGGGGCCATGTCCAACGACGACCGCATGCGCTCGATCGGTTATCCCACCTACGGCTACAAACTGACGGCCTTTGTGATCGCCGGCGTCATGTGCGGCTTGTCGGGCATCCTGTCGGCGAACCTGGAAGATTTCGTCAGCCCCGACATGATGTCCTGGCCGCGCTCGGGCGATCTGATATTCATGGTCGTGCTGGGCGGCATGGGCACCATTTTCGGCCCGCTCGGCGGGGCCATCGTGTTTTGGCTGCTGTCCGAATTCCTCTCCGATATCACCGAACATTGGCATCTGATATTCGGCCCGTTCCTGATCCTTGTGGTGTTGTTTGCGCGTGGCGGCCTCGAAGGCATTATCGATCAATTGGGTGGCCGCCGTGGCTGATCCGATCCTGAAACTGGTGAATCTGGCCAAGCATTTCGGCGGGCTGGTGGCTACCGACAATCTGAATTTCGAAGTGCAAACGGGCGAGTTGCACGCCATCATCGGGCCCAACGGCGCCGGCAAGACAACACTGATCGATCAGATATCGGGAATGATGCAACCCGACAGCGGCCAAATCCTATTCGACGGCGGTGACATCACCCATATGTCGGCGCCCAATCGCTGCCACGCGGGGCTGGTGCGCTCGTACCAGATCACCTCGATCCTGAAGAATTTCACGGTCGCCGATCATGTCACCCTCGGCATCCAGGCGCGCCAGGGACACAGTTTCAAATTTTGGGCGCCGGCGCGGGGCGACGCGGCTTTGCGGGGTCCAGCCATGGAAATTCTGAACGCCATCGGTCTTGGCGAGCGGGCCGAAATTCTGGCCGGCAATCTGGCCCACGGCGAGCAGCGCCAGTTGGAAATCGCCATGGCGCTGGCCACCTCGCCAAAGATGCTGCTTCTCGATGAGCCCATGGCCGGCATGGGTCCCGAAGATTGCGAGCGCATGACCGCTTATCTCTCGAGCCTCAAGGGCACCTATTCCATGCTGTTGATCGAGCACGACATGGACGCCGTCTTCGCCCTCGCCGACAGGATCACGGTTTTGGTCTACGGTCGGGCCATCGCCTCGGGCGCGCCCGACGAAATTCGCGCCAACGAAGCTGTGCGCCGCGCCTATCTGGGGGAAGATTGATGGGTGCGCTGTTGCATCTGAATGACGTCGAAAGCTCCTACGGCGCGTCGCAGGTCCTGTTCGGTATGTCCCTGGAAATCCAGGAAGGCGAAATGATCACCCTTTTGGGGCGCAACGGCATGGGCAAAACCACCACCGTCCGCACCATTATGGGGCTGGTCCCGGCCCACGCCGGGGCCATCCGGCACCGGGACCTGGCCATCCACCAGTTGCCGTCCTTTAGGATCGCCAAGCTCGGCCTCGGCCTGGTTCCCGAAGGCCGCCAGATATTCCCGAATTTGAGCGTCCGCGAGAATTTGACGGCGACCGCAGGCAACCGAAACCGGTCCGGCAATCCCTGGGTCCTGGACCGCATATACGAATTGTTTCCGCTGCTGCGCGAACGCCAGGGAAATTTGGGCAACCAGCTATCGGGAGGCGAGCAGCAGATGCTGGCCATCGCCCGGGCGCTGATGACCAATCCCGGATTGCTGATCCTGGACGAGGCCACCGAAGGCTTGGCGCCCCTGGTCCGCGCCGATATCTGGAAAGTGTTGGAGATGCTGAAATCCGAAGGCCAGTCGATCCTGGTCATCGACAAGAATGTGGATATCCTGTCGCGCATCGCCGACCGCCATTACATCATCGAAAAAGGCCGCGTGGTGTGGACCGGATCCTCGACCGAGCTGCGCGCCGACGAAACCATCCGGCACCGCTATCTCGGTGTTTAGCGCCTATTCGGCAGCCTTGGCGCCGTCTGATGTAACCGCTTCCGGCACGTCGTACCCGTCCATGATATCCTGGACCAATGCGTCGAACTCATCCCACGGCGCTTCGCGGAAACTGTGGCTGCGCACCACGAACGAGGCGCCGGCGTAGAATTTCTCATATTGTTGCTGGCGGCCGGCGAATTCGGAACCGACCACGTCCCAGGCCAGCTTGAAAAGCTTCATACGGTCGAGCGCCGCTAATTGCGGCGTTTGGAAATACTGCTCGAATTTCTTGGCCAGGGCTTCGTCATGCATGACGCTTACG
>JAYGEH010000188.1:0-9403 GCA_046582475.1 Rhodospirillales bacterium | reverse complement strand
CGCCGGTGGTCCGATGCGCGCCGTGTTTGAATCTCTCGGCGTCAAGGACGTTGTCGCCAAATCCACGGGCAGCCCGAATCCGCACAATATGGTGAAGGCGACCTTCGATGCCTTGCAAAATCTTGCGTCGCCGCGTTCTGTTGCCGCCAAGCGTGGTAAAAATGTGGGCGAAATCGTCGGCCAGCGCGAAGCCAGCGCCCACGCCGATGTCGAATAGACGTGGAGATATGATTGATGGCTGATGCGAATAAAAAAACCCTGACGGTAACGCAGACCGGCAGCCCGATTGGCCGCAAACACGATCAGCGCGCCACGTTGGCGGGGCTGGGCCTGAAAAAAATCAATGCCACGCGCACCCTGGAGGATACGCCGGCCGTGCGCGGCATGATCAACAAGGTCCATCACCTTGTCAGGGTCGAAGACACCGTCTGATCCCATATGGGAACGCGGCGTGGAAAGGGAATAGAATGAAGTTGAATGAAATTCGCGACAATGCGGCGGCCCGCCGGAACCGGACCCGTGTCGGGCGTGGGCAGGGTTCGGGCAAGGGCACGACCGCCGGGCGCGGCGTCAAGGGGCAGAAATCGCGCAGCGGCGTTTCGTTGCTCGGATTTGAAGGCGGTCAAATGCCGCTCTACCGGCGCATGCCGAAGCGCGGCTTTACGAATTTGTTTTCCAAGAAATATGACATTATAAATCTTGGCCGCCTGCAAAAAGCAATCGACGACAAAAAAATTGATGGCAAGGCGGCCATCAATGTCGAAACCCTGGCCGCCGCCGGTCTGGTCCGGGGCAAAGGCGATGGCGTGCGCTTGCTGGGGGGCGGCGAGATCAGCCAGGCGATTGCGATAGAAGTCATGGGAGCCAGCGCCTCGGCGATCGCGGCGGTCGAGAAGGCCGGCGGTTCCGTGGTCACGCTGGCGCCGGTAAAGGTTGCGCGCAACCGAAAATCGACCAAATCAAAAGACAAGTCCGGTGACGGCGGCGGTGGCGCGAGGGATTCTGGCAAGGATGCAGGTAAGGATTCCGGCAAAAAAACAGAAGCGAAGGCGAAATCTGAAGCAGATACGGGGACGGATAATTCGGAATAATTCCTCCGTTCCGTTATAATCGGGCGAATGGGATGTATTCACGAACAAAGATCGAGGAATAAAAATGGCATCAGCCGCTGAACAATTGGCCTCAAATCTGAATTTCGGCGCGTTTGCAAAGGCGACGGAGCTTAAAAAGCGTTTGTGGTTTACGCTTGGTGCGCTCATCGTCTACCGGCTGGGGACCTATATCCCGCTGCCCGGTATCGATCCCATCATCTTGAAGGATATCTTCAGCCAGCAAGCCGGCGGCATCCTCGGCATGTTCAATATGTTCGCCGGCGGCGCCCTTGGCCGCATGACCATATTCGCCCTCAATATCATGCCCTATATTTCGGCCGCCATCATCATGCAGTTGATGACGTCGCTGTCGCCGAGCATGGCCCAGCTCAAAAAAGAAGGCGAATCCGGGCGCAAAAAGATCAATCAATATACCCGTTACGGGACGGTGGTTATCGCCTTGTTCCAATCCTATGGAATTGCCGTCGGCCTGGAAGGCATGACCGGCAGCCAGGGCACGGCGGTGATCGATCCCGGCGCGTTTTTCCGGTTCACCACGGTGGTCACCCTGGTCACCGGAACGGTTTTCCTCATGTGGCTGGGCGAACAGATCACGGCGCGCGGCGTCGGCAACGGAATATCGCTGATCATCTTCGCCGGCATCGTCGCCGAATTGCCGAGCGCGATCGCCTCGACCCTCGAATTGGGCCGCACCGGCGCCTTGTCGACACTGTTTATCGCCGCCTTGCTGGTTGGCGCCGTGGCGGTGATTTGCTTCATCGTGTTTGTGGAGCGCTCGCAACGTAAGCTGATCGTGCAATATCCGAAGCGCCAGGTGGGCAACAAGATGTTCGGTGGCGAAAGCTCGCATTTGCCGTTGAAAATCAACACGTCGGGGGTGATCCCGCTGATTTTTGCCTCGTCGATCCTGTTGATGCCGATCACGCTGATCAATTTCACCGCCAGTTCGGGTCCGGGTTTCCTGACCACCATCGCCGCATTCCTGGGGCGCGGGCAGCCCGCCTATCTGCTGCTCTATGCGTCGTTCATCTCGTTTTTCGCGTTTTTCTATACCTCCGTTGTATTCAATCCCGCGGACACCGCCGACAATTTAAAAAAATACGGCGGATTTATTCCGGGTATCCGGCCCGGTAAGAACACGGCGGACTACCTGAATTATGTTTTGACCAGGCTTACGGTGGTTGGCGCCTGCTATCTGGTTTTGATTGCCATTTTGCCGGAACTGTTGATCTCGCGTTTTTCGGTGCCGTTTTTCTTTGGCGGCACCAGCCTGTTGATCGTTGTGTCGGTGACGCTCGATACCGTGGCGCAAGTGCAATCCCATCTTCTGGCCCACCAATATGAGGGTCTGGTCAAGAAATCGAGGCTCAGGGGGCGGCGGTAATGAACCTGATCCTTCTTGGTCCTCCGGGAGCAGGAAAAGGGACGCAATCCGAACGGCTGGTGGATTTGTATGGATTGGTGCAGCTCTCAACCGGCGAGATGCTGCGCGAAGAAGTGAAGTTGGAAAGCAATTTGGGCGGTGAAGCCAAGGAACTTATGGATGCGGGCAAGTTGGTTCCCGACGATCTGATCATCTCGATGATTTCCGGACGCATCGATGAAGCCAAGGGCAGCGGCGTAATACTTGACGGTTTTCCGCGCACTGCCGCCCAGGCCAAGGCTTTGGATCAAATGCTAGTGGATAAAGGAATGCAATTGGATCGGGTGATACAGATCGAAATCTCGGAGGCGGAAGTCATCGCCCGTCTGACCGGCCGGTTTTCCTGCGGCAATTGCGGAACCGGCTATCACGAGCGGTTCAACAAGCCAAAAGTCGCCGATACCTGCGATAATTGCGGCTCCAAGGAATTCGTCAGGCGTAGCGACGACAATGCAGAGACGGCCCGCTCCCGATTGCGGGCCTACCAGGAACAAACGGCGCCCATATTGCCCTATTACGGCGCGGCCGGGCGCTTGAGCACGGTCGATGGAATGGGTGGCGTGGACCAAGTATTTGCCGGAATTAAAGAGATTGTGGATGGTGCTTAGCGAGTTGACTTCAAGGAGTTGGAGCCTATAATCGCCGACTTTGCGCCCCCCCGCTAACATGTTGTTTTATTATAAAGATTAGGAGATTGAGCTTTGGCTCGTATCGCTGGCGTCAATATACCGACGCAGAAAAGAGTGGAAATCGCGCTGACCTACATCTTTGGGATCGGCCACACCAGTGCCAAGTCGATCTGCCAGACGGTGGATATCCCGTTCGAGAGGCGCGTGCATGAATTGACCGACGACGAAGTTGCCCGCATTCGTGATGCGATCGATCAGGGTTATCGGGTGGAAGGCGACCTCCGCCGCGAGGTTTCCATAAATATCAAGCGCTTGATGGATCTTGGCACCTATCGCGGCTTGCGCCATCGGCGCGGTCTGCCAGTGCGGGGTCAGCGCACTCATACAAACGCCCGGACGAGGAAAGGGCCCGCCAGGGCCATCGCCGGCAAGAAAAAAGTTTTGAAATAGGTTTCGATCGCCCTCGGGCTACGATCCCTTTAAGATATTTGAAGGTGTACAATGGCTAAATCCGCATCAGCGCGTCCGCGCCGCCGCGAACGCAAAAACATTTCTTCAGGCGTTGCCCATGTGAGCGCAACGTTCAACAACACAATGATCACCATTACCGACGCGCAGGGAAATACGATTGCCTGGTCGTCGGCCGGAAGTCAGGGTTTCCGGGGGTCCAGAAAATCAACCCCCTATGCCGCCCAGGTCGCCGCCGAAGATGCCGGCAAAAAGGCGATGGAACATGGCATGAAGACCTTGGAAGTTGAGGTCAAGGGCCCCGGTTCGGGCCGTGAATCGGCGCTGCGCGCGCTGCAAGCCACCGGCTTTACGATTACCTCGATCCGCGATGTAACGCCGATACCCCACAATGGTTGCCGCCCGCGCAAAAGGCGCCGGGTCTAACAACCTTTTGTAAATCCGCGCGGCCGGATGGCATTGTTCAGCCGGCCGATTGAGCATATTTAGTTTTTTCCTTGCGGGAGTGAGACGCAACCGTGATTCAAAAAAATTGGCAAGACCTTATTAAACCGACGAAACTTCAAATCGTTCAGGGCCCGGTTCCCGAGCGGCGCGCGACCATCGTCGCCGAACCCCTGGAGCGGGGATTCGGATTGACGCTCGGCAATGCCCTCAGGAGGATATTGTTGTCGTCGCTGCAAGGCGCGGCGGTTTCCGCCATCCAGATCGATGGCGTGCTGCATGAGTTTTCCTCGATACCCGGTATCCATGAAGACGTCACCGATATCGTGTTGAACATAAAATCCATGGGGCTCCGCATGCATTCGGAAGGGCCCAAACGGGTCATGCTGGAAGCCAAGGGCCCCGGCGAGGTGACCGCCGGCCAGATCGATACCGGCCACGATATCGAGATCATGGATCCGGATCTGGTCATCTGCACCCTCGATGACAATGCGTCCCTGCGCATGGAGTTGACCATCGATCACGGCAAGGGCTATATCCCCGCCGCCGCCAACAAGCCGGAAGAAACGCAGATCGGTTTGATCCCCATCGATTCGGTTTTCTCGCCGGTGCGCAAAGTCGCCTACAAAGTCGACAACGCCCGCGTCGGCCAGGTGACCGATTACGACAAGCTGTCCCTGGAACTGACCACCAACGGCACCATCACGCCCGAGGACGCGGTGGCCCTGGCGGCGCGTATTCTTCAGGATCAATTGCAGCTGTTCATCAATTTCGACGAGCCGCAAAAAGCCGTCCAGGAAGATTTGCGCGACGATCTGCCGTTCAATCGCAACCTTTTGCGTAAAGTCGATGAGCTGGAACTGTCGGTGCGTTCGGCGAACTGCCTGAAGAACGACAATATTATCTATATCGGCGACCTGGTTCTCAAAAGCGAAGCGGAAATGCTGCGCACCCCCAACTTCGGCCGCAAATCCTTGAACGAGATCAAGGAAGTGTTGTCGCAAATGGGCCTGCATCTGGGAATGGACATCGCCAACTGGCCGCCCGAGAATATCGAGGAGCTTGCCAAGCGCCTCGAAGAACCATTTTAATTTTGGCCGAACGGTAAACGAACAAAACCAAAGGGAAAGAACCATGCGTCATCGTATGAGCGGCCGCAAACTGAACATGAAGTCGGCCCACCGCGAAGCCATGTTTGCGAACATGACCGTTTCGCTGCTCCGGCATGAGCAAATCAAAACCACCAAGCCGAAGGCCAAGGAGCTTAGAGGCTTTGCCGAGAAGATGGTGACCCTGGGCAAGCGGGGAACCCTGCATGCCCGCCGCCAGGCGTTCGCGTTCCTGCGCGACGATGCGGTCGTGCAAAAGCTATTCGATAGCCTTGCGACACGCTACAAGGACCGCCAAGGCGGCTATACGCGGGTGCTGGCCGCCGGTCACCGCTATGGCGACGATGCGCCGATGGCGGTTATTGAACTTGTCGACCGGGACCCGGACGCTAAGGGCGCCGAAGATCGCGCCCGCCATGAGGCGCAAATGGAAGCCACCGGCGACGGCGAGGAAATGGCCTCCGTTTAGGCGACATCGGGAACCGGAATTTGAACCAGGGGGCGGCCGCCAAGGCTGCCCTGATTGCATATTATGGTGATAGAGCGGTTCCGGATAAATAGGAATCATTTGACCGGAATGATTTTGCCATCATTTCCATCCCAAGTGTGCGAGGAGCGCGCCGTATGGCGATGCGGTGGCATCGGCAAATGCGTGCGACGACGTCCACGCATCGAATGCACCCGGCCTGCGGTGGGTCAAATCGGCTCCTAAGGCGGCGTTGCGGCGCATGCCCGATGCAAAGGCATTGCGCGGCGCACCGCGCCTACCCGGAAAACCGATTTGTTGCCATCAAATTGATTCATATTTATCCGGAACCGCTCTAGAATAGCGCCATGATTACCTTGCGCATCAACCTACCCATGATGACCGTTTTGGCGCTGCTTCTGGCGGCGGGTTCCGCCGCTGCGCAGACGGTCAAGCGGGTACCCGAGGCGCGCGCCGAAATTCAGATGAGCTTCGCGCCGCTGGTGAAAAAATCGGCGCCGGCAGTGGTCAACATCTTTACCCGCAAAATCGTCTCCCAGCGGCAATTCTCGCCTTTGTTCGACGATCCGTTTTTCCGGCGGTTTTTCGGCGATAATTTCGGGCCCGGACGGCTGGGCGGCGGCCGCCAGAGAAAGGTCCAAAACTCGCTCGGCTCCGGCGTCATCATTCGCGCCAACGGCACCATCATCACCAATCACCATGTGATCGAGGGCGCCGACGAGATCCGCGTGGTGCTCACCGACCGGCGGGAGTTTGAAGCCAAGGTGCTGGGGCGCGATCCGAAGACCGATCTTGCCGTCTTGAAGATCGATGCCGGCCGCGAACGCCTGCCATTCCTGAGGCTTCAGGATTCCGATGATCTTGAAGTTGGCGATCTGGTGCTGGCCATCGGCAATCCCTTCGGTGTCGGCCAGACCGTCACCAGCGGCATCGTATCGGCCCTGGCGCGCACCCAGGTGGGTATCAATGATCTGAACTTTTTCATCCAAACCGATGCGGCCATCAATCCCGGCAATTCCGGCGGCGCCTTGATATCCATGCTTGGCACGCTGGTCGGCATCAATTCCGCCATCTATTCCAAAAATGGCGGCTCGGTGGGCATTGGTTTCGCCATTCCATCGAATATGGTGCGCTCGGTCCTGGCCGGATTGACGGCGGCTGGGCGCGTGCGCCGGCCCTGGTTCGGCGCCGCCGGGCAGACCGTGACCCCCGATATCGCGGCGTCATTAAATCTCAAGCGTCCGGTTGGGATCTTGATCAACAATGTTTATCCCGGAGGACCCGCGGCCCGAGCCGGATTCCGCGTCGGCGATGTGGTGACCCATGTGGGCGGGCGCGAAGTGAACGATCCCGAAGCCCTCAGGTTCCGTATCGCCACCCGTGCCGTCGGCGAAATCGTGCGCCTGAAATATTTGCGCGGCGGGCGTCCCGGCAGGTTGAAATTGACCATCGCCGCGCCGCCCGAAATTCCCGCGGCGCAAACCACCGAACTCTCCGGCGCGCACCCGTTCGCCGGCGCCACGATCGCCAATTTGTCACCGGCGCTGGCCGATGAGATCGGCGCCGACATCATGGTAAGGGGGGTGATCATCCGCGAGGTCCGGCGCGGTTCCACCGCCGAGCGCTTCCGCTTCCAGCCGGGCGATATCGTGGCCGAAGTCAATGGCACGGAGATTAAATCGGTGGCCAAGCTGCAACTTATCCTGTCGCGGCCGGCCAGGCGCTGGCGGCTTGCGGTTCTGCGCGGCGGCCGGGTGCTCAGGCTTTCGATTAATTAATGGCGACCTTGTTCGAATCCCAGGCGCCGCGCCCGCTGGCCGATAAGCTCCGGCCGCAACGCCTGGACGAAGTGTTGGGCCAAGACCATTTGCTCGCGCCCGGTTGCGCCTTAGCGCGGCTCCTGGCCGGCGGGCGCATGACATCGATCATCTTCTGGGGCCCGCCCGGCACCGGCAAGACCACCATCGCGCGCCTGCTGGCGGAACATACGGATTTGCATTTCGAATTATTGTCGGCGGTGTTTTCCGGCGTTGCGGATTTGCGCAAAGTTTTCGATGCCGCCCGCTCGCGCCGCGAAGCCGGGCGCGGCACCTTGTTGTTTGTCGATGAGATTCACCGCTTCAACCGGGCGCAGCAGGACTCGTTCCTGCCCTATGTGGAAGACGGCACCGTGACCCTGGTCGGCGCCACCACCGAAAATCCGTCCTTTGAGTTGAACGGCGCGCTTTTGTCCCGCTGCCAGGTTCTGGTTCTGAGCCGGCTGGATGACGAGGCCTTGGAAAGTCTGTTGCGGCGGGCGGAGACATCCGAGGCCAAACAATTGCCCTTGGACCCGGATGCCCGCGCCGCCTTGCGTGCCATGGCGGACGGTGATGGCCGTTTTATTTTGAATATGGCCGAGGAATTGTTCACCCTCCCGGCCAAGCCCTTGCTCGGCACCAAGGCCCTGTCGGAAGCCATTGCCCGGCGGGTGCCGCTCTACGACAAATCCCAGGAGGGCCATTACAATCTGATCAGCGCGCTGCACAAAAGCCTGCGTGGATCGGACGTGGATGCCGGGCTTTATTGGCTGGCGCGCATGCTGGCGGGCGGCGAGGAGCCCCGCTATATCGCCCGCCGCTTGGTTCGCTTTGCGGTCGAGGATGTGGGTCTTGCCGATCCCGACGCCTTGCCCCAATCAATCGCCGCCTGGGAAGCTTTTGAGCGTCTCGGCTCGCCGGAGGGCGAGCTGGCCATCGCCCAATGCGTCATTTACCTGGCCGCCGCGCCCAAATCCAACGCCGCCTACAAGGCGTTATCGGCGGCCATGAAGAGCGCCAAGGCCGATGGTTCGCTGATGCCGCCCAAGCATATCCTCAACGCGCCGACCAATCTGATGATAGATTTGGGCTATGGTGATGGCTATGAATATGACCACAATGCCGAGCATGGATTCTCCGGCCAGGACTATTTTCCGGAGCATATGGAGCGGCAGATTTTCTACCGGCCAGTGGAGCGCGGCTTCGAGCGGGAAATCATCAAGCGCCTCGAATATTGGAACAAATTGCGCAAGGCCAAGGGCGGTTGAGAGAATCTTGACTTACCATCGGCAATCTTGATCATCCCAGCACCTTGATCATTCGAGTCCGATACACGGGGAATCTTCATGGGCATGATATTATCCATTGCCGCCGGCGGCGCGCTCGGAGCGCTGGCGCGCTATGCGGTGATGACCAGGGCCGGCCAATTGTTCGGGTACGGCTTTCCCATGGGCACCTTGGCGGTGAATATCGCCGGCTCGTTCATCCTCGGCGTGCTGATCGAATTTATGGCCTTGAAATGGTCGCCGGGCCCGGAAATGCGGGCCTTTCTGGTGGTCGGCGTCTTGGGCTCGTTCACCACCTTTTCGACCTTATCCCTGGACGTGTTGGCCCTGATCGAGCGCGGCACCTATTGGCTGGTGGCCATTTATATTGCGGTTTCGGTGGTGGCCGCCGTCGCCGCTCTGTTCGGCGGCATGATCCTGTTCCGCTGGATACTGGCGTGAGGCGCGTTGAAACCGTCGCCGTCGCCGAGGATGAGGACGGATTGCGTCTCGACCGCTGGTTCAAGCGCCATTACCCGGCCCTGACCCATGGCCGGCTGGAGAAGATGCTGCGCACCGGCCAAGTCCGTCTCGACGGCAAGCGCGTGCGCGCCAATGCGCGCATCGCCGGCGGCCAGATCATTCGCGTGCCGCCGGTGCCCGCCGA
>JAYGEH010000119.1:0-1875 GCA_046582475.1 Rhodospirillales bacterium | reverse complement strand
CGGGCGCACCGCCGTCATCGGCTTTTGCTATGGCGGGCCCTATGCGGTGTTGGGCGCCACCCGCCTCGGCTGCGACGCCGGCATCTCCTATCACGGCACCAAGGTCGAAACCTATTTCGACGAGTTGGAGCTGAACGCGGGCGGCGCCACCATCAGCCTGCACTGGGGCGATCTGGACCACGCCGCACCGCCCCATTGCCAGGAGGGCGCGGCGGAATTGGACGCCAAAATGAGCAACCTCGACGTCATCATCTATCCCGGCATCAGCCACGGCTATATGATGCCCGCCGCGCCGGCCTGGGATCAGGGATCGTTCGATACTTCCTGGGCGCGCACCCTCGAAATCCTGACCGGGCTGCAGGACGAGCCCAAGCGGGGCGTGGCCTAAACTACTCCGCCGCGTCGCGGGCCGCCGATACGTCCAACGGGAAGAACTTATCCAGCCAGTCGCCGATCACATGGGCAATGCGGATATTGTCTTCGGAGAACAGGAAGTGGTCCACGTCGGCGAGCAAATGCACGTCGGTGTTTGTCCCGGCGCGGCGGAACAGCTCCAGGGTTTCCGAGACCGGCGTCACCGAATCGTTGGTCGGGTGCAATAGCAGCAACGGCCGCGGCGAGATTTTCCCGACCATGTCTTCGGGCCGGAAATCGAATATTCCGATCGCCGTCTCCACATGGAATTCCATCAGCGAGGTGATGTCCAGGTTGCCGCGCAAGCGCTCCGGGATCGGCACGATATCGAAGCGCGGCACCATCATGGTCTCGCCGGCCGCCACTTTTTTGCGCCCCTCTTCGATCATGGCGATGAACTTGTCGTAGGCGTCCGGCGGCGGATGCTGCAGCTTGGCCTTGCGCGCGCCGTTGCCCCAGCCGCCCGAGGACAGCACCGCGGCCACGCGCGCATCGGCGCCGCCGGTATAAATGGCGACCGCGGCCCCGAAGCTGGCGCCGGCGACGCCGATGCGGGCGCTGTCGATCTCGGCCCGCCTCTCCAGATAATCGATGCCGCGCCTTGCCACCGCGACCTGTCCCAGACAGACCAGCCGGCCAACGACGCCGCCCGAATCGCCGACGCCGGGCATATCGAGCCTGAGCGATGCATAGCCCCGGTTGGTGAGCAGCCTGGCCATGGCCGGCACGCTGCCCGAATCCTTGTTGGCGCCGAACCCGTGCAACACGATGAACGCCGGAATCGGCCGCTTATCATCCCCTGGGGCGCCGTCCGGAATATCCAATATGCCGGCGATTCGGGTGCCGTCCCAGTCGAATGTAATGCGCTCGTCCATCATGCTCCCGCCAAATTTGCGCGTGCGTCAGCCGGCGACGGCCATGTTGTAATCGTATTCCGGCACGGCTTCGAAGATGTCGCGCTGATGGATCCATTCCTGGGTGCGGTCGAAGGTTTCCTGGGTATAGGGCAAAAAGACGATGCGCTCGCCGACCGAGAAGCGCCTGACATCGACTAAGTCCCGGTAGCGTTCCGGGATCATGTCGGCGAAGTAATGCTTATAGGGTTCGGGCCGGAGATCCACTTCCATCTGCGCCCGTTTGAGGGCTGCGAAATATTTCTCCACGTCCGCCTGATCGACGCCTTCTGGAAACATGAAGGTGATCATGAACGAGCAGTCGGCGATTTTGCGGAGGCCCATCTGCTCGGCCACCTGATAGGTGATGCCCCAAAGGCTGGATGCCGGCAGATCGCCATCGGTGACCACATCGACCCGCTGCCACGGCAGGCCCATGAATTTGAGCTTGATATCCTCGTGCGCCATGAACGGCTCCAGCGCCTGGATGGTGGAGTAATGGCTGCCCGACTGGTAGCCGACGGCGATTTCCTTGCCGGCCAGGTCTTCCGGGCTCTGGATTGGCGAA
>JAYGEH010000062.1:0-11520 GCA_046582475.1 Rhodospirillales bacterium | reverse complement strand
GGCCTCATAGCATCTTTTAGAGGCGAAGCCGACATTATCATATCGGGTCTGGATGACCGGGTTTAGCCAAATGCGGACTCAAGATCGTGCATCACTTATCTTCACATAACCCAAGCCGTTTCTCCCGCCACTTAAGATGAGACCACATCAGAGCCATCTAGGGAAACTCGCCCCACGCCAATCACTCCTCCCCTTGCACTTCTGGCAAAGGCGCTCGCCGAAGTTATCCGATATGAACCGAGTTTCCCTAGAGGAACTTCGGTGCAAGGTATTCTTGTGCCGGCGGTGATGATCGGCGACTACTCGACCTTGACGGTCAGGGGTTTGCCAATATCTCCAACCTGGAAAACAAGAAATCTCGCCCCTTTGGTGGAACTGATGTTGTTGGCCACCATGTTCCGGTCCGGAAGCTCGTGCAGCACTTCGCCGGGGCTGATGACCCGCACCGGCTGGCCCTCGACCTCAATCTTAATCGAGCCCCGGATCATGTAGACGAAGACGTGGCCGGGATGAAAATGCTTGCTGATCTTCCAGCCGGGACCAACGTTGAATAGGACAATGTTGGCCTCCTTACCGGCGACGCCGTTGAGCGGCGTTTTCAACAGGCTTTTGACTGCCGGCTTGGTCTCATGCGCGGCAGCGCCTTGCGCACCCGCGAACGAAAACGCCACCATCGCGGCAAACAGCGCCAAGGATCTTCGATTCATGTTTTCCCCTCCCTAAAGTTCCCGACCCCCGAGGCCAAGCCGACATTTCCCAGATGACCTTCAGGTTTGCGGAGCATGTACCACCGTACCACCGTCGAGAGAACAGAATATTCTCCTGCAGGCATCCGATGGCCTGATTTTGGCGGTTTGACCGTGCTCGAAATTCCATTTGGCTCATCCGCGACATTCGGACCTTACCCAGAGAACCAATGCGCTCGTACTTTCAAATCGGCTCAATGTCCGCTAATGGGATGGACCGGCCGTGTTCTACTGAGTAGCTCCAATTCCGGATCACGGAAAAGAATATTAATTGGAATTAAAGCGTGAGTCCGAAATGGGTCAACTTCTGCCGAAATGCCTTAAATTTATTTCGTCCGCTTACAGGTGGCCGCCTCAACCGGTCGACGCAACACATGCGTTAAATCTCTCTGCCGGCGTTTCAAACTCCAGCGTTTTGCGTGGCCGTCCAAGGTCAATGGATACATGTGCGCGCCCATGATCTGGCGCAACATCTGCACCGACGGCGTGTCGTTCCAATAGGCTTGCTTGACCAGGCCGGTCTGCCGGAGGGATGACGGCCGGCGCTTGTCAGCGCGTCAATCGCGCGCAAATTATCAGCGATATTGTTTTCGCCGGCGCCCATGGCGAACGGGTGTTGATGACTTCACGTTTCCGTGATATCCCGGCTGGACTTGATGCCGATCACGCTCGGCAAATTTATTTGTTTATTGTTTCGGCCAAATTCAAACTAGGGAGACATACGATGAATTCGATTTCCATTTCACGAACTTCGTTTCTGGCGTCGGCGATCGCGGCGTTTGTTGGATTTGCCAGCCATACCGCCATAGGGGCACCTCAAACCATCAACCTGACGGCGGTCGACGGTTATCCGCCGCGTGCCTTGCAGGTCAGAACCTTTATCAATTACTTCATTCCCGAAGTGGACAAGCGCCTGGCCGCGGCCGGAATGTACAAGATACGCTGGAACCAGGCGTTCTCAGGCCAGATCGTCAAAGTACGCCATGTGCTGACCGGCATGCAGAATGGTCTCGGCGATATCGGCGTCGTCACCACTGTGTTCCATCAGGACAAGGTGCCGATGCAGGCGATCGCCTACGTGGCGCCGTTCGTTACCGCCGATCCGGTGCTGCTGTCGCGAACCGTGGACGCCCTTGCCGACAAATTCCCGGAAATGAAAGAGGCCTGGACAAAATTCAATCAGGTCGTATTGACCAGCTTTTCGGTGATCGATTCCTATCAGATGTTCTTCCGCGAAAAAGTAACCAAAGTGGAGGATTTCAGGGGCAAGAAGATCGCCGGCGCCGGCATCAACATGCGCTACCTGACCGGCACCGGCGCAACCCCGGTGATCGGATCGATGGTTCACTATTACAACAAGTTCAAGACCGGGGCGATCGACGGCTCCATGCTGTGGACCGACGCCGCGGTTGCCTTCAAGTTGGTGGAAGGCGCCAAATTCATGCTCAAGGCCGATATCGGGACGGCCAATTCCAAGGCGCTCACCATGAACCTGGACACCTACAAGAAGCTGCCCGGGCCGGTGCGTAAGGTCATTCACGAGGTTTCCCGGGACTACCGGGACCATACCGGCCGCGCCGCCATGAATGACGCCGCGAAAGCCTATGCGAATTACAAGAAGAAAGGCGGAACCATCATTCAAATGTCCCAGGCCGCCCGCGAGAACTGGGCAAAATCGATGCCGAATATCGGCAAGGACTGGGCCGGAAAGCTGGACAAGAAGGGCCTTCCCGGCACCAAGCTGTTGGCCGCCTATATGGACAAAATGCGGGCCGCGAACCAGCCCATCATCCGCCATTGGGACAAGGAGTAGGGGCGCTTGGCCGATAACCGGCCGCCCGAACCAGGAGCGGAGCGAACCCAGTCCGCTCCGCTTCGTTTTTTTGGCTCAATCGTCGGCGGCATGAACGCCACCGGTTCGGTGTGGATCGTGGTGCTGATGCTGTTGATCAACATCGAGGCAATCGGCCGCTCGGCCTTCAACACGCCGATTATCGGCGTCATCGAGATGATCGAAATCTCGGGTGTCGGGATTGTGTTCCTGCAGCTCGCCGATTCGCTCAGGCGCGGCATATTGACCCGGTCGGATGGGCTGTTCAACCACGTCTCCGCCCGCAATCCGGCGGCCGGCCATATTATGGCGATGGCCACCTACCTGGCTGGCGCGGTGCTCATGGCTCTGATTATCTGGGGCACCGGGCCGTTTTTCGTCGATAGCTGGACCAAAGACTATTATATCGGCGTCGAGGGCATGTTTACGGCGCCGGTCTGGCCGATTGCGCTGGTCATCGTTATCGGATTGGCGGTCACCTTGGTCCAATTCCTGATCATGGGGGCGGCCGAATACCGCCTTCTCGCCAGGCGGGACTAGACCCGATGGCAGGCGTTGAAATCGGCATCGCGTCGGTCATCATCATCCTGATTTTGATCTATGCCGGAATTCATGTCGCCGTGTCGCTTGGATTGGTCTCGTTCGTTGGCGTCTGGATCCATCGGGATTCCCTCAACAATGCGATCAGCCTGCTGGCCGCCGCCGCCAACGATTCCATCGCCCACGCCGTCTTCGCCAATATCCCCCTGTTTGCATTGATGGGTATCGTCGCCAGCGAGATCGGGCTGGGCGCCGACGTCTACAAGGTTGCCTACCAGTTCTTCTGCCGCATCCGCGGCGGGCTCGGCATGGCCACCGTGGCCGCCAACGCCTTGTTCGCGTCGATCACCGGATCGTCGATTGCGTCGGCTTCGGTCTTTACCCGCATCGCCGTGCCCGAGATGCGGCGCTTTGGCTACACGCGGGAGTTTTCGGTGGGCGTCGTCGCCGGCTCGTCGGTCCTCGGCATGCTGATCCCGCCGTCTTCGATGCTGATCATTTACGCCATCGTCGCCGAGCAATCGGTGGGCCACATGTTCATCGCCGGGTTCGTTCCCGGCATCCTGCTGGCCACGGCTTTCATACTGGGCATTGTAGTGATGGCCCGCTTTTATCCGAAATTCATCGGCGGCCTGTCCGACCAGCCCGCCGAGGACACCGAACCGCTGATGGGGATTGGGGAACTCGCCAAATTGCTGACGCCGGTTGCCTTCCTCGTCGTTCTGGTTCTCGGCGGCATTTATTCCGGCTGGTTCTCGCCCGAGGAAGCCGGCGCCGCCGGTTCGGCCGGTGCGCTGGCGATTGGTATCTTGAAACGCCGCCTGACCTGGCAAGGTTTCTGGCGCGTCTTGGTGGAAACCGGTCATATTACCGCCGCCATCTTGTTCCTGATCATCACCGCATCGATGTATAGCCGGATGCTGGGTGTCGCGGCTTTGCCGACATTGTTCAGTGAATGGCTTATCGGCATGAATTTGGGCATGACCGGACTGATGGTCATATATGTGGTGCTGATGGTGCTGCTCGGCACCATCATCGAAACCGCATCGATCATTTTGATCGTCGTGCCCTTATTTCTAAACTCGGTCGAAGCGCTGGGCGGCGATTTCGTCTGGTTCGGTATTGTCACGGTGATCGGTGCCGAGATCGGCTTGCTGACCCCGCCGCTCGGCATATCGTGCTTCACCATCAAGAGCACCATCAGAGACAAGTCCATCACCTTGTCTCATATCTTCAAAGGTGCTTTTCCGTTTGCAGTCATAATGCTGTTTATTCTGATCCTGATCATCGCCTTTCCCTGGCTCAGCCTTGGCCTGGTCGAGCTTTCGTTCTGACATTTTCAGAAAAATTTCGGGCCCGGCGCGTTCGTTGCCGGGCGCATGGGTCAGTGGCTCAATTCGCGCATGGCGCCATCGAGGCCGTCCAGGGTCAAGGGATACATGCGCCCGCCCATAATCTGGCGCATGAGCTGTACCGACGGCGTCGCCCGCCAGTAGCTTTCCTGGACCGGGTTGAGCCAGACGGCATGGCTGTAAACGTCGAGCATTCTTTGCATCCAGACGGCGCCCGGTTCGTCGTTCCAATGCTCGACGCTGCCGTTTGGATAGGTGATTTCGTAGGGGCTCATGGTGGCGTCGCCGACGAAAATCAGCTTGTAGTCGGCGCTGTAGGTATGCACCAGGTCGTAGACCGGATAGACCTCGTCGTAGCGGCGGCGGTTGTCCTTCCAGACGCCCTCGTACAGGCAATTGTGGAAATAGAAATATTCCAGATGCCTGAACTCGGCGCGGACGGCGGAGAACAATTCCTCGCAGACGCGCACATGCGGCTCCATCGAGCCGCCGGCATCGAATAGCAGCAACACCTTCACCGCGTTGTGCCTTTCGGGCACCATCTTGATATCCAGATACCCGCCGTTGTGGGCGGTGGAATGGATGGTATCGGGGAGATCCAATTCTTCCGCTGCGCCTTCGCGGGCAAAGCGGCGCAGGCGGCGCAGCGCCATCTTGATGTTGCGGGTGCCGATTTCCACATCGGCGTCGAGATTTTTGAACTGGCGCTTGTCCCAGACCTTGACCGCCCGGTTATGGCGGCCCTGGTCCTGGCCGATGCGCACGCCTTCGGGATTATAGCCCCACGCGCCGAACGGCGAGGTGCCGCCGGTGCCGATCCATTTGGAGCCGCCCTGGTGGCGCCCGTCCTGTTCGGCCAAGCGTTCTTTCAGGGTTTCGAGCAGCTTTTCCAGGCCGCCCATGGCTTCGATCTCGGCCATTTCTTCCGGCGTCATGACCCGCTCGGCGATCTTGCGCAGCCAGTCTTTGGGAATTTCATCGAGCAGGCTATTGTCTTCGCCGATCCGTTCCAGCCCCTTGAAACAGGTGCCGAACACCCGGTCGAACTTGTCCAGATTGCGCTCGTCCTTGACCAGACAGGCTCTGCTCAAGAAATAGAATTCATTGACGTTGTAATCGGCGACGCCTTTTTCCATACCCTCCAAAAGCATCAGGTATTCGCGCAAGGTGACTGGGACCTTGGCCTTTTTGAGGGACAGGAAAAAGTCGGCGAACACGCGCTAGCGCTCCTCGCGCCGGTTGAGAAAGGCGAGCCGCTCGAACAGTTGCACATCCTGTTCGTTCTTGATCAGCGCGCCATAGAGGGGCGGGATCAAATCCTTGCGGTTTTCCGAGCGCAACGCCTCCAGCGGAATGTCCTCGGCCATCAACAGCTTGATCCAATCGAGCAATTCCGAGGTCGAGGGTTTCTTGCGCATGCCGGGCACGCCGCGCACCTCGAAAAAGGCCTTTAAGGCCGTGCGCACCAGGTTCTTCTGGATGTCGGGGAAATGCACCTGGACTATCTCGGTCATGGTATCGGTACCCGGAAACGCGATGTAGTGGAAAAAGCAGCGGCGCAGGAACGCGTCCGGCAATTCTTTTTCGTTGTTCGACGTGATCACCACGATCGGGCGTACCCGCGCTTCCACCCGCTCGCCGGTCTCGTAGACGTGGAATTCCATGCGGTCCAGTTCGAGCAAAAGATCGTTGGGAAATTCGATATCCGCCTTGTCGATCTCGTCGATCAGCAACACCGGGCGCTCAGGCGCGGTAAAGGCTTCCCACATTTTGCCCGGGCGGATGTAGTTGCGGATGTCGTGCACTTTTTCGTCGCCAAGCTGGGAATCCCGGAGCCGGGAGACGGCGTCGTATTCATAGAGCCCCTGTTGCGCCTTGGTGGTCGATTTCACGTGCCATTCGATCAGCGGCGCGCCCAGGGATTTGGCAATCTCGTGGGCGAGGATGGTCTTGCCGGTGCCCGGCTCGCCCTTGACCAGGAGCGGCCGTTCCAGGGTAATGGCGGCGTTGACCGCGACCATCAAATCCTCGGTGGCCACATAGCTGTCGGTGCCTTCGAACTTCATGAGTATTGTTCCTTGATTAATTTGCGCCCCTCAGGGCGTCCCGGATGGCGGCCAGGGCAGCGGCCGCCTTGGCGCCGTCGGGGCCGCCGGCCTGGGCCATGTTGGGGCGGCCGCCGCCGCCCTTGCCGCCGACAGCCGCGGCGCCGGCCTTGACCAGATCGACGGCGCTGATGGCGCCGCATTGATCGTCGGTGACGCCGACCACCAGGGACGCCTTGCCCTCGTTGACGGTGATCAGGGCCACCACGCCGGACCCGATCTGGGCCTTGATATCGTCGGCGAGGCTTTTCAATTCCTTCGGCGGCACCGCGTCCAGGGCCCTGCCGATATATTTGATGCCGTTCACCTCTTCGAATTCGGGCGCCCCGCCATTGCCGCCGCCGGTGGCGATCTGGCGGCGCGCATCGGCCAGTTCCTGGCTCATCTGGCGGCGCTCGCCCAACAGCTTTTCGATCCGCTCCGCAACCTCGTTGGGCGCCACCTTCAAAAGCGCGGCGACCCCGGCCAAGGTCTCGGCGTCCCCAGCCGCGACCGCCTCAGCGCCGGCGCCGGTCACCGCTTCGATGCGGCGCACGCCGGCGGCGACAGCGGTCTCAACCGTCACCCGGAAGGAGCCGATATCGCCGGTGCGCCTTACATGGGTGCCGCCGCAAAGTTCGGTGGAATAGGCCTGGTTGCCATCCACCCCCCCATCTCCCACACCCATGGCGACGACGCGGACTTCGTCGCCGTATTTTTCGCCGAACAAAGCCAGGGCGCCGGCATCGATGGCTTCGTCCGGGGTCATCAGCCGGGTGGTGACACGTGCGTTGGCGCGCACCTGGGCGTTCACCGCCGCCTCGATCTCGGCCATTTCCGCTGGCGTCACTGGTTTCGGATGGCTGATATCGAAACGCAGCCGGTCTTCGGCGACGAGTGACCCTTTTTGAGATACATGTTCGCCCAATTTCCTGCGTAGGGCAGAATGCAATAGATGTGTCGCCGAATGGTGGGCGCGAAGACCGCCCCGCCGGTCGCCGTCAACGGCAAGTTGTACCTTGTCTCCGACTTTGAGAGCGCCAGGGTTGCCAGCAACCTCACCGATATGCGCATGGATCGCGCCATTCCTCTTCTGGGTATCTGTCACCTTGAAAGTTATTCCGAGCTCGTTAGACATATAACCGGTGTCGCCTTCCTGGCCGCCCGATTCCCCATAGAACGGCGTCTGATTGACGATGACCGTGGCGTGGGTATTGGCCGGCGCTTCTTTAACCCGAACACCGTCCACCAGCATCGCGGTAATGATGCCTTCGGCGTCTGTATAGTCGTATCCGAGAAATTCGGTGGCACCTAACTGCTCGTGAATTTCGAACCAGACCTGTTCGGTGGCCGCCTCGCCCGAACCGGCCCAGGCGGCGCGGGCGGCCTGGCGCTGGCCTTCCATTTCGGTCTCGAAGCCGGCCAGATCGACCGTCATGCCCTGGCCGCGCAGGGCGTCTTGGGTCAGATCCAGGGGGAAGCCGAATGTGTCATAGAGCTTGAACGCGACGGCGCCGGCAAGCACGCCGCCGGCGCCGAGCTTATCGGTCTCGTCGGCCAAGAGCTTGAGGCCGCGCTCCAAGGTTCGCTTGAAGCGGGTTTCCTCCGACTCCAAGGTTTCCGTGATCAGCGCTTCGGCGCGAACCAGCTCGGGAAACGCCTGGCCCATTTCGCGCACCAGCGCCGGCACCAGCCGGTGCAGCAGCGGTGCATCGCAGCCCATCAGTTGGGCATGGCGCATGGCGCGGCGCATGATGCGGCGCACCACATAGCCGCGGCCCTCGTTGGACGGCAGCACGCCGTCGGCGATCAGGAAGGCCGAGGCACGCAAATGATCGGCAATGACCCGGTGCGAAACGGCGGCGTCGCCGTTGGCGGCCACGCCCGCGGCATCGGCCGACGCGGCGATCAGCGCCTTAAAGAGATCGGTATCGTAATTGTCGTGCACCCCCTGCATGATCGCGGCGATACGCTCCAGCCCCATGCCGGTATCGATGGAGGGTTTCGGCAGGTCATGGCGGGTATCGGCGTCCACCTGTTCGAACTGCATGAACACCAGGTTCCATATCTCGACGAAACGGTCGCCGTCTTCGCCGGCGCTGCCGGGGGGGCCGCCTGGAATGTGATCGCCGTGATCGTAGAAGATTTCCGAGCACGGCCCGCACGGCCCGGTGGCGCCCATCGACCAGAAATTGTCGGAGGTGGCGATGCGGATGATGCGGTCATCGCCGAGCCCGGCGATCTTTTTCCAAAGATCAAAGGCCTGATCGTCCTCCGAATAGACGGTGATCAGGAGCTTTTCCGCCGGGATGGCGTATTCCTTTGTGATCAGGGTCCAGGCCAGCTCGATGGCGCGGTCCTTGAAATAATCGCCGAAGGAAAAATTGCCGAGCATTTCGAAGAAGGTGTGGTGGCGCGCCGTGTAGCCGACATTTTCCAGATCGTTGTGCTTGCCGCCGGCGCGCACGCATTTCTGCGAGGTGACGGCGGTCGCGTAATCCCGGGTTTCGGCGCCGGTAAAGAGGTTCTTGAACTGAACCATGCCGGCGTTGGTGAACAGCAGGGTCGGATCGTTTTGCGGCACCAGCGGGCTGGACGGCAGCACCCGATGGCCGGCGCGGGCAAAATAATCGAGAAAGCCGGCGCGGATTTCGTTGGTCGATTGCATGGTCGCGTACTGTAACTAGGGGCGCGCCAAAGCCAAGGCTTATTAGCCCGATGGCGCCACGCCCCGATGAAAACGGCCCCGCGCAAAATACCGCGGGGCCATTTCCAGGGATGGGTGGATTCGCAAACGGAGAATGGCGGCGGAGATTTAACTCCCGGTTCCGGTCAGGCCATCCTTGCCGCCATCGCCATCGCTTTCGCCGTCCTCGCCGTCGCCGCTTTCATCGCTCTCACTGCTGTCGGGGGCGGTCATCATCTCCGAGGACAGCAATCCGGCGCTTTGGCGGACCTGGCGTTCGATGGCATCGGCGATGTCGGGATTGTCTTTGAGGAATTGGCGCACATTTTCGCGGCCCTGGCCGATGCGCTGGGAATCGTAGGAGAACCAGGAGCCGGATTTTTCGACAATGCCGGCCTTGACGCCGAGATCGATCAACTCGCCGGCCTTGGAGAAACCCTCGCCATACATAATGTCGAACTCGACGGTCTTGAAGGGCGGCGCCATCTTGTTCTTGACCACCTTGACGCGGGTATGGTTGCCGACCACTTCGTCCTTGTCCTTGACGGCGCCGATGCGGCGGATATCCATGCGCACCGAGGCATAGAATTTGAGCGCGTTGCCCCCCGACGTGGTTTCCGGGTTGCCGAACATGACGCCGATCTTCATGCGGATCTGGTTGATGAAGATGATCATGCAGTTGGATTTGGCCACCGAGGAGGTCAGTTTGCGCAACGCCTGGCTCATGAGGCGGGCCTGAAGCCCCACATGATGATCGCCCATCTCGCCTTCGAGCTCGGCGCGCGGCACCAGGGCGGCGACCGAATCGATTACCAAAACGTCGATGGCGCCGGAGCGCACCAAGGTATCGGCGATTTCCAGGGCCTGCTCGCCGGCGTCGGGCTGCGCGATCAAAAGCTCTTCCACATCGACGCCCAGTTTCAGCGCGTAGCCGGGATCGAGGGCGTGCTCGGCATCGACAAAGGCGCAGGTGCCGCCGACTTTTTGCGCCTCGGCGATCACGTGCAGCGCCAGGGTTGTCTTGCCCGAGCTTTCCGGACCGTACACTTCGACAATGCGGCCGCGCGGCAAGCCGCCGATCCCGAGGGCGATATCCAGGCCCAAAGAGCCGGTGGAAACGGCGTCGCCGTCGAAGGCCGGCCGGTCGCCCATTTTCATGATCGAGCCCTTGCCGAAATTGCGTTCGATCTGGCCGAGCGCCGCCTCCAATGCCTTGACCTTATCCATGTCTTTCGCTTCCACGAGATGTAATGCCGGTTCGTTCATTGCCTTCCTCCTTATTCCATAGGGGCGATGCGGTTGCAATGAAGGAACAATGTACATATTTTGTTCTCGTACGCAAGTGTTTTCTTTATCCTTTTGATATCAAACAATAAAATAATCCATGTTCTAAATTCGTTCGACAAAAATCGAAGGATGCGGCGGGTTTTATCGAGGCCCGAAGACCGCCCGGTTGCGAATCCTCGGGATCGGGTCCCGGTCGGCCGCTCCGGGCGCCCGGCGGTCACATCATCTTGGCGATAATGGCGTCGGCTTGATCGGTACTGAGACCCAGGGAGCGGGCGCTGAGCGGCCCGCCCGCATCGAGCACCGGCTCCTGGGCGCCCAGGGACTGGGCCTCGCCGTCCCGGTAAAACAGGCCGGTATAGATGGTATCGCCCCACTCCAGCGCTTTTTCGCAGGCGGCTTTCCAATCGCCGGTATCGTGGGCCTCGTCTTCCAGCTTTTTGACCCGCGGTTTGAAGAAGCTGAAGTCGTTGTCGAGATTGAAGGTGATGCACGGGCTGTACACGCTGACCAGGGCGAAACCCTCGTGCTGGATGGCCTGGCTCATGATCATGGTCAGGTGTTTGGTGTCGCCGGAAAAGCCGCGCGCCACGAAGCTGGCGCCGTTCATGATCGCCGCGGTGATCGGATTATAGGGCGCCTCGACGCTGCCGAACGGCGTGCTTTTGGTTTTCATGTCCTTGGCGCTGGTCGGCGATACCTGGCCGGTGGTCAGGCCATAGATCTGATTGTCCATGACGATGTAGGTCAGATCGACGTTGCGTCGGGCGGTGTGGGTGAAGTGGTTGCCGCCGATGCCGAAGCCGTCGCCGTCGCCGCCGGTGACCAGAACGGTTAGCTCATGGTTGGCCATTTTGGCGCCGGTGGCCACCGCCAGGGAGCGCCCGTGCAGGGTGTGCATGCCATAGGAATTGAAATATCCGGGAAAGTTCGAGGAACAGCCGATGCCGCTGACGGTCAGGATTTCATGGGGTTTGAGGCCCAAATCCAGGCA
>JAYGEH010000556.1:0-3161 GCA_046582475.1 Rhodospirillales bacterium | reverse complement strand
CTGGGCGCCCATCTTTTGGGACACGGCGCACCGGAAACCATCCATATTTTTGCGCTGGCCATGAAACACGATATTTCCGCCGCCGACCTGCGCAACACGGTCTACGCCTATCCCACATTTACCCCGGATATCAAGAATATGATCTAACCGCGTAGCCCGCTAAGGCGTGGATCGGCCCGGCCGCCCCGGCAAATTTCACAATGCGAAACCTGGCCCCGGACCGGGATCGGTTCCGGAATAGCCGCGCATCCCCTCTTCAGGGGTAGGAGGAAAAAGGCGGGCGCCCGCGTTGAAGGGCTACCGGCGAGGTGATACGGTCCGGCCCCGGTACCAGGAATAAAGGGAACAGCGGAGCGTGAATACTCCTCCCGAAATTTGCGACGTGCTCATCGCCGGCGGCGGCAATGCGGCCTTGTGCGCGGCGGTGACCGCCGCCGAGGCGGGCGCCAAGGTGACGATGCTGGAAGCCGCGCCCAAGCATTTCCGGGGCGGCAATTCCCGGCATGTGCGCAATATCCGCTATATGCACCGGAACGCCACCGACATCATGACCGGCGCTTACGAGGAAGAGCCGTTTTACGATGATCTGTTGCGCGTCACCGATGGCAAGACCGACGTGGCGTTGGCGCGGTTTTGTATTCAGCAATCGGAGGATGCGGTGGATTGGATGCGGGCCCGGGGGGTGCGCTTTCAGCCGGCCCTCGGCGGCACCCTGCAATTGTCGGAAACCAATGCGTTTTTTCTGGGCGGCGGCAAGGCGCTGGTCAATGCCCTCTATGCCCACGCAGAAAAACTGGGGGTGCGGGTGCGCTACGATACCGAAGTGCGCGGCGTTGCAATGGGCGGCGATGGCTTCCGCCATGTGACGGCGCACACCGAAAATGGCGAGATAGAGATTTCGGCCAAGGCGTTTGTCGCCGCCGCCGGCGGCTTCGAGGCCAACATTCCCTGGCTGATCGAGGCCTGGGGCCCGGCGGCGGAGAACTTTCTGGTGCGCGGCTCGCCCTATAATACCGGGCTCACCTTGCGCGCCATGATGGATGCCGGCGCCGCCACCATCGGCGAGGCGGACCAGTGCCATGCGGTGGCCATCGACGCCCGCGTGCCCAAGTTCGATGCCGGCATCGTGTCGCGCTCGGACTCGGTGCCGTTCGGCGTCATGGTCAACAAGCACGCTGTCCGGTTTTATGACGAGGGCGAGGATTTCTGGCCCAAGCGCTACGCCATCTGGGGCCGCCTGATCGCCGCCCAGCCGGACCAGATCGCCTATTCGATCATCGACGCCAAGGCGGTGCCCCTGTTCATGCCGTCGGTCTATGCGCCGCTCGAGGCCGACACGCTCGCTGGGCTGGCCACCGAAATCGGGCTCGATGGGCCCGCCTTCGAAGCCACCATGGTTGCCTACAATGCCGCCGTGCAGCCGGGGAACTTGGATAGCGCCATCCTGGATGGCTGCCGCACGCAAGGCTTGGAGATCGAAAAATCCAACTGGGCGCGCCCCATAGACACGCCGCCTTTTTACGCCTACCCGCTGGCGCCGGGCATCACCTTTACCTATCTCGGGGTGCGCATCGACGCGGCCGCGCGGGTGCATATGGAAGACGATGCAATTGCCCCCGGGGTGTTTGCCGCCGGCGAGATGATGAGCGGCAATATATTGGGGCAAGGCTACCTGGCCGGTTTCGGCATGACCATCGGCACCGTGTTTGGGCGCATCGCCGGGCGGGAGGCGGCGCGCCATGCCAGCGGCTAGTGTGATCAATTCCGAAGTTCTGGAAGAGGCGCGCCGGCAGATGCAGGTGTGCAACGCCTGCCGCTATTGCGAGGGCTATTGCAGCGTTTTTCCGGCCATGGAGATGCGCCGCGAATTCTCCGACGGCGATCTTACCTATCTCGCCAACCTCTGCCACAATTGCCGGGGCTGTTATTACGCGTGCCAGTTCGCGCCGCCCCACGAATTCGCCATCAACGTGCCGCAAATCTTTGCCAGCTTGCGCACCGAAACCTATGCCGCCTACGCCTGGCCGGGACCGCTGGCCGGGCTGTTCCGCAGCGCCGGCAGCCTGGCGGCGCTGGCCCTGGCGGGCGGATTGGCGCTGGTGCTGGTGCTGGCGGTGCTGCTGCAAGACCCCGAGGTTCTTTACGGCGCCCATGCCGGGCCCGGTGCGTTCTATGCGGTGATCCCCAAGGGGCTGATGGTCGGGCTGGCCTCGGCGGCCGGGCTCTATGTGGCGCTGGCGCTGGCCATCGGCTTCGTGCGATTCCTAAATGCCCATCGCCAAGGCATCGATGCCGGATCGGTGGCCGGCGCCGTCCTGGATGTGCTGACCATGAAAAATCTTTCCGGCGGCGGGCCCGGCTGCAATTTCCCCGGCGAGGAATTCTCTGCGACAAGGCGCTGGCTGCATCATTTGGTCATGTACGGTTTTTTTGCCGCCTTCGCCGCCACCAGCGTCGCCGCGTTCTATGACAATTTTCTGGGGCTGGAAGCGCCCTACGCATATCTCAGCCTGCCGGTGGTGCTCGGCACCTTGGGCGGTATCGCCATGGTCATCGGCTGCATCGGGCTGATGCGACAAAAAATCGCCGAAGACCCGGACCCGGCGCACAGGTCCGCGCGGGGCATGGAATGGGGGTTTATCTGGCTGCTCTTGCTGACTTCGCTCACCGGTCTGGCTTTGTTGGCGTTCCGGGAATCCGCCGCCATGGGAATCTTGCTGGCGGTGCATTTGGGCGTGGTGCTGGCCCTGTTCGTGACCCTGCCCTATGGCAAGTTCGTGCATGGGGTCTACCGCTTTGCCGCGCTGATCCTCTACCGGGCCGAAAGCGGGTCTGCGCACAGCCAAAGGCCACGCGAGGAATAAACCATTTCGGCGCCGAGGCGCGCATCTTCGCCGCCGATCTTGCCGCCAGCGCCAGCCAGGGCGCATCGGCCGCCTATCGGGATACGGAGTTCGATTGAAAGGCGTGCAGCCTTATGCGCTTCGCCGGCTTTGCCGAGTTATCCACAACCGTCCCGTTCAACGGCGCTGGACAAATTTCCCGAACCGGTCAACAATCGGCCCGTCATTTTGGCGCGCCGTCGATTTGAAAGAGGAAGCATCATGCGTTGGTTGGGGGTCGTTGCGTTTAGCCTGGCGGTTTCGGGGTGTGGCTTTTAT
>JAYGEH010000554.1:0-2843 GCA_046582475.1 Rhodospirillales bacterium | reverse complement strand
TCGACCACCTGGCCCGAGCCGCCGCCGGACGAGAATCCGCATTGCGGGCTGAGCGCCAGTTGCTCCAAGGGCACATGCCTCGCGGCCGCATCGATGCGCGCCTTGATCCGGGATTTGTCTTCCAGCTCCGGCGTTTTGGCGCTGATCAGGCCGAGCACCGCCAGCTTGCCCTTGGGCAGATACCGGAGCGGTGCGAAATCGCCGGCCCGCTCGGTATCGTACTCCAGAAAAAACGTGTCCATGTTCAACTGGTTGAACAGCGCATCGGCGATCGACTCATAGCCGCCCTCGCCCATCCACATGCCCTTTAAATTGCCCCGGCACATATGCAGCCCGATGGTCATGGTGTCCGGGCGCGCGGCCAATGCATCGTTGATGAGCCCGATATAGGCATCGGTCAGCTCGTCCGCATCCTCGCCGCGGCTTTGAATGGCCTCGCGGGCGGCGGCGTCGCAATTGCAAGGGAGCGCGGTATCGTCGAGCTGCACGTAGGTGCAGCCGGCTTCGGCCAGATCGGCAATCTCGTCCCGGTAGATGGCGCCCAGATGGTTGAAATAGGCATCCTGGTCCGGATAGGCACCCTTGTCGAAACTGGCATCGCCGAGAAAGAAATGCAGTACCGGTGGCGACGCCAGGGTCACCTTGGGCAATCCATTGGGTTTCAGGGAGCGGAGATAGGCAAAATCACCGGCGACGATTGTCCCCTGGCGGCGGAGCCTGGCCTCGGCATAGGGCGAGGGCGGCATGAAAACCGTGCCATCGGCGTTCTTGAAGCTGAGGGTGCCGGCTTCGCGGACGCCCATGCCTTCCAGGGCGTTGATGACGCCGCCCGACCAGACGGCGCGCCGGAACTCGCCATCGGTGACCGAGGGCATGCCGATGGCGTCCTGGAAGGCGGCGATTTCGGCGATGCATTGATCCTGGGTTTCGCGGAAATCATCGCCCGACAGCGTACCGGCGCGGTGGGCGCGCGCCGCTTCGATGAGCCGGTCGGGGCGCACGAAGCTGCCCACATGATCGGCCCGGAAAATATGTTTGCTGCTAATCCCGGCCATGCTCTAACCTTATCGGCGATAGGCCCGCGCGCAAGCCGGAATTTGGACGGCCGCGCCGAAGGAGGGGAAACGCAATGTGGGATACGCCCGAAACGCCGTTTCCGGCGCAAACCATCGAGGACATCGAACGCATTCAAAGCTGGCAGAAAAAGCTGGCCGTGGAGCGCGCCAAATCCTCGGCGTTTTTTGCCGGCAAGCTGGACCATATTGATGTGGACCGGCTGGACGAGGCCGACGAATGGCGCAAAATTCCGATCCTGACCAAGGAGCAATTGCGCACCCTGGCGCCGGACCGGTTCTTCGAGGATTTCTGCATCGGCGCGCCGGCGGATGTGGTCGAATATTGGCGCTCCGGCGGCGCCACCGGGCGGCCCTTGTTCTATCCGCGCTCGGGCCAAGACATGCGTTTTGGCATGGAAGCGTTCCGGCGCCTGTGGCTGGCGGCGGGCGTCGGCCCCGATGACCTTGCCCATATTGCCTTTCCCCTCGGCATCCATCCGGTGGGCAGCATTTATGCGCGGTCGGCCGAGGATCTGGGTATCGGCACGCTCTGGTGCGGCGCCGGCAATTCAACCCCGTCGGAATTGCAGGTGGAGTTGATCGAGACGCTGAAGCCGACCGTGTTCGCCGGCATGGCCAGCTACGGTCTGCAATTGGCGCAGGTGGCCGAACGCCTGGGCGCCGATCTGGCGGCCGGCTCGGTCACCAAGTTCCTGACCGCGGCCGAGCCGGTCTCGGCGGGCAAGCGGATGCGCATCGAGAGCATGTGGGGCGCCGAGCTGTACGATCAATTCGGCAGCACCGAAGGCGCCGCCATGGCCAGCGAAACCAGCCGCCACGACGGCATGGTTTTCTGGTCGGACCTGTTTCATTTCGAGGTTCTGGACGAGGCCAGCGAGGAGCCGGTGGCCGAGGGCGAAACCGGAATCTTGGTGATGACGCCCTTGTGGAACAACACCGTTACGCCGTTTTTGCGTTGGAATATGGGCGATTATGTGCGCTGGCAGGGCGCCCGCCCGGCCGCCGGCGATGCGTTATCGGTCTATCCCAAAATCTTCCACGGGGCGCGCACCTCGGGCTTTTTCAAGGTGCGTGGCATCAACATCAACCATGCGGATTTCGACAATTTCATGCTGCGCCAGTTGGATGTGGCCGACTACAAGGTCGAGGTCACCGAGACCGAAACCCTCGATGCCGTCCGCGTTTTCATCGAGTTGCCGGAGGCATCGGACAGCGCACCGGTGGCGGCGCGTCTGGCGGTTGCGATCAAGGCCAAATTCGAGGTCACCCCGGACATGGTGACGCTGGCGCCGGGCAGTTTGGAGGCCGAGTTCACCGGCCAGATTAAACAGAACCGCTTTATCGACAAGCGCGGCTGATGGCATCGTTTGCCAACGAATTGTTTTGAGTTTTCAAGCTTGTCCGCCTATCGTAGCGCCGCCGCCATGCAGCCTGATGGTATGAGGCTGAGGAACATTTCATGTTGGGTTTGAACCGCAAAAATCGCCCCATCGAGCTCGGCCCCTATCCCTTGGAAAGACTGCGAAGGGATAGCGCCGCCGCCGAGGCCGCGCGGCCGCCCGACGATGCCCCCTTGGAATTCGCCGATGGGGCGGCGCCGCTGGTCAAGGCGGTGCTGACCCATCTGGACGCCTATGAAGCGTTGCGCCTCCCTGAGCCGTTCGCCAAAAAGGCGCCGGTGCCCGATGATCTGGCGCGCCGCACCCGCGATATCAAGGGCGCCGGATATTTCCTGGATGCCTCGCAAATGGCGGTTTGCGAGATTCC
>JAYGEH010000499.1:0-7279 GCA_046582475.1 Rhodospirillales bacterium | reverse complement strand
CGAGCCAGTTTTTTAATATTCCAAGGCTTTAGAAGCGCGCCGGTAATAACCTTGGCGTAATCCGGCGTGCCCTCGGCCGTTACGGCACTTTTAACCAAGTCGGGCAGTTCGGTGCGAACGTCGTCCAACACGGCGCGGACGATGATCATTGGCAGCCCATTCGCCTCGGCGACCATGGCAATGCGATGGGATTCCATATCGATCGCGGCGGCGCCGGTTTTTGCGCCGGCCGAGAGCTTCTCTGTCTCCCGGCCGATGAGTGTATCGGTACCCAATATCGCATCATCAATGACCGCCAATTCCGGCAGTTCGGCCCGGGCCCGTTGCAACAGGCGGGCGCGAATTTCGGCATTGGTTTCATGGACGCGGCCATCCGATTGTATAACCGATGCCGGAATCAGCAGATCACCGGTAGCGATACCGGCACGAAGGGCGCCGGCGATACCGAAACTCAAAAGCAGATCACACTGGTTTTCGCACAATCGCCTGGCCAGCGCCTCGGCCCTGTCGGGCGATACGCCGGAGACCAATATATTCAGATTTAAATCTCTGGAAATCGTGCGCAGGCAGTCGGCTTCGCTTTGTAATCCGGTGATAATGCCTACAGTCAGCACCTAAATTCCATAGCCGACACGCGGATCTTTCCGCGACTGCATATCTTTATAGCGGGCGAGGGCAAGAAGCGGAAAATACCATCGGTAGCCATGGTACTTAAGGTAAAACACGCGCGGGAACCCGACGGCGTTGTAATAATCCTCGGCCCATCCACCATCATCGTCGAACGAATTGGTCAGGAATTTTACGCCGCGTTCAACGGCCTCCGAATCAACGCGCCCCGCAGCCATCAATCCCAATATCGCCCAGGCGGTTTGGGAGGGCAGCGAGAGATCAAAATCATTGCCCTTGCCATCCCAATAGCTGGCGCAGTCCTCGCCCCAGCCGCCATCTTCGTTCTGCTCGGCTTCCAACCAATCGGCGGCGATACGCACGCAGTCGCCGTTGGCATCCTCGCCGACGACATTGAGTGCCGACAGCACCGACCATGTGCCGTAGATATAATTGGTGCCCCATCGCCCATACCAGGAACCATCAGGCTCTTGCGCGGTTATTAAAAATTTTAGTCCCCGGTCAATCGCCGGGTGCGATCGATCGTAGCCCAATTGGGCGAGCATACTGATACATCTGGCTGTGACGTCCGATGTGGGCGGGTCTAAAAGCGCACCGTGGTCGGCAAACGGCATGTGTTCCAAGAAATAATAGGTGTTGTCGGCATCGAACGCCGCCCAACCGCCGTTGTTGGATTGCATGCCGAGCACCCATTCGGCTGCTCTGTTCAACGCGGGCGCGTATTTTTTGCGGTTCATCCGGTCCATCGCCATGACGACAACGGCGGTATCATCGACATCCGGATAGTGATCGTTCCGGTATTGGAATGCCCAGCCGCCGGGCCGTAAACCGGGGCGCTTCCCCGCCCAGTCGCCCTTGATTTCCAGTATTTGGCGCTCGAGAAGCCAAGCACCTGTTTTAGCCAGTTCGGCCTGCGCCTTGCCGTTAAAAGATTCCATCATTGCGTGGGCGGCGAGGCCGGTATCCCAAACCGGAGACAGGCACGGTTGGCAGTAAGCCTCGTCGTCGGAGACGATCAAGAGACGGTCGATGGCCTTGCGCGCCGTCTCCACCTTAGGATCGTCGTGGCTAATTCCGAGGGCATGGAATACCATCAAGGCGTTGGCCATGGCCGGGAAAATGCCGCCCAAGCCGTCTTCCTCGTTCGAGCGCTCTTCCATGAATTTGAGCCCGCGATCGATGGCTTTCCGGGTAAATCGGCTCGGGATCAGCGGTTCCATGGGCCGCACAACCGTATCGAGCGCGACCAAAAGCGATCCCATCCAATGGCCGGTCGGGTTCTTTTGCCGATAATTCACGCCGTTACGGGAATTGACGTTAAGTTCTTCCAAACCGACGTTTCTGGGATTTACCGCTTTGGCCCGAAGCGCCGTCAAG
This sequence comes from Rhodospirillales bacterium, assembly GCA_046582475.1. GTDB lineage: Bacteria > Pseudomonadota > Alphaproteobacteria > Rhodospirillales > UBA2165. The sequence goes on along the minus strand of JAYGEH010000499.1, from coordinate 5,275 downwards.
ATCAGCAGCGGAACGGTTACGGTTCGGGTCCAGTATGAGACCTTATCCACATGGATTGGAAACCATCTTGGCGCCAGCAGTATTTCGACGCGGGAAACAGGAACCGCCCGCCACGAAATGATGCCGAACATCGCCAGCGTGAAACGGGTAAATACGTTGCATTCGGGAAACCCGCCGCGATCCAAAATCGTTTGGCGCGCGCGTACCATATGGGGTGCGTCAATGTCATCGCCGGCGAGCTTGAGAGCGAAATAGGCCTTTACGGTTGCGCTGACATTTGATTCGCCGCCAAAATAAAGTGGCCAGCCGCCGTCGCTGCCTTGGGTGCGCCGGATATAGTTGGCGATTTTCGCTTCCGTGGGATCATCCGGCTCGCCCAAAAAATGATTGAGCATTATGTATTCGGACGGAATCGTAACGTCGGCCTCAAGCGCAAACGACCAATGGCCATCGCCCGCATGCATGGCCAACAGCTGGTCCGAGGCCGCGTCGATCACAAAATCGAGCCGGCCGTCGTTTGAGAACAGCGGTTCGCCAGGCTGGAATTTGTTGTTATGTGGATCGAGATTTTGCATGGAACATTAGAAACGCCAATAATTTCAACCTTATAACGGTATCCACAGTGATGCGAATTATGCATTTATTCGCGTTTATAACGCCAGTTTGTCAAGACTTTTACACTTTGTAAATCGTGGATATCAAGTCCGCTGGCGTTGCCTCGCCACGATTCATTCAATGGCTAAAAAGGGCGGATTTCAAGATCAAGGCCGACTTTTCGAATTTGGAAAGAACCACCGGCTCGTGAAGTCGGCTCCAACCGCGGTCCAAAATTCGCAGGAATAATCGCTGGTACACGTTTTTCATAATCAATGCCGGCCGGACACGGGATTTGTCGCAGGACATTATTAATTGTTCCGCATCTTTGAATTGCGCCTTGGCCATGTCGGCGATGTGATCGCACACCTTCGCCAATCCCGCGCTGGATTGCGGTTTGAGCATTTTGCCTAAGTCAACGCCCTCGGCAACAAGCATGTCTTGGGGCAGGTAAATATGATTGCGCTCCCAATCCGCTCCAACGTCTCTCAGAATATTTGTCAATTGCAGAGCAAGGCCAAGGGACTTCGCCAGCCGGGCGCCAATCTCGCGGTCAATTTCAAACACCGAAACCGACAGCCGTCCGACGGCGCAGGCGACCCGGTCGCAGTAAGTGATAAGCTCATCCATGTCCCGTATTTTGAGGCTCGGAACCGCGTCCATGAGCATGCCGTCGATGACCGCATGAAAATCGGTAATCTGCAGGCCAAATCGATTGATGTGAACCTGGAGCGCTTCGGAAATTGGGTCAACCGGCGCGCCGCCATAAAGTTTCTCAATATTTTGTTTCCAGACGCCAAGTGCGGAGTGTTTGGCTTGCATGGTATCGTCGCCATCGGCGATATCATCGACCATTCGGCAAAATGCATAGATCGCATACATGGCCGAGCGCTTGTGGCGCGGTAACAGACGCATGGCCCAATAGAACGACGATCCGGATTTCCGAGTTATATCGGCGACAACCTGCTCCGAAGCAGGCTGAGAGGATTGGCCCGCGGTCAAATTCATCGGTCCACCTCCGTAGCCGGTGGGCTTAATATTTTCCGGTTGCGCCACGAGGGCGGTTTGCCGGTCAAGAATTTGCGCGCGGAATCGATGGTCATAAGGGTGTATAATAATGCAGAGACCGGCATAAAAACAGAGGTCCAAGCAGGCTGGCGGTAAAGCTTCAGGGTTGGCAGGTAGCTGGCCGACATCGCTATCCACGAAGCGAGGCCGATCACCATAACCGCCGGGGAGTTGATGTTCGATCCCAATAGGACCGCTACCGGCGGCAACAAGTAGATCACGCTCATGGCGGCGATGGCGGCAACCAAAGCCAGGACCGAATGGGACAGTTGGACAAATGCGGTGCGGGTCACCATGGCCCAAATATCGGATAACCGGTCGTAGGCGCGCAAACTTAGGCATTCGTGGCTGAGGCCAAGCCAAACGGGCCCAAACGGCTTTAGCAATTGAGCCAACGCGCAATCATCAATTACGCGGTCTCGAATTTGTTCGATGCCGCCTGCCTTTGCCAATATTTCGCGGTTCACCAGCATGCAGCCGCCGGCGCCGGCGGCGATTTCGCGATTTTGATCATTGACCCAACGGAACGGGTAAGCATTTGAAAAAACATACGAAGGCGGGGATGAGCAATTGCTCCCAAATGGAGCGGCATCTGAGCATGACCATTTGCGACACCATGACCAGATTTTGGCTTTCCGCCTTGGCGACCAAATCTCTTAAGGCATTCGCCGAATGACTAATATCGGCATCGGTGAACAGGACATATTTGGCATCCGGGGACAATTCTTCGATGGCGTCCAGACCCTGTTTTACCGCCCATAGCTTTCCGGTCCAGTCTTCCGGCAAGGGGCGGCCCTCGATGATGCATAAAGCCCGATTGCCGTCCGCCGCCTGGGCCGCCAGAGCGGGCGTGGCATCGGTGCTTTGATCGTTTACCAATAGTATTCGGTAGCGGCCCCGATAGTCCTGCGCCAGATGCGAGGCCACGGCGCCGGTGATGGTATCGGCCTCGTTGCGGGCAGGCATGACGGCCACCACCTCGGGCCAAGGACGGCCAGCAAGATTGGCGGCGGCCAGAAATTGATCAGACCGCCAGAACGCCCCGCGAAAGAATATCAGATAGATCCATGCGGCCAGAGACAGGCTGGCGGCGCCGATAGCCAAGGATTCGATCATCCGGGCACCCTATTGCCACCGGCCGAGAACGGCTTTGCCGGCACCGACCCAGCAGGAGCGAAGAAATTGTAATTTGTTCAGCCTTACCCGGCGTGCAAACGGATCAGAGCCCCGCAGCTTAGCGCTCAGCAATTGGGCGATGGTCAATATGGCGCTGGCCTCCATGGCAAGCCGGGTACTTGCAAGCTTGCCAGGCAGCGGGCCCGCGTCGGCAAGAAGTGCGCCGGTTGCGCCCAGCATGCGGTCGTAGACGACCCTGAGTTCCGGTGTAATCCTGTTTTGGCTCAAATCTTCAATTGATGCACCGGCTTCCCGCATCCAGTCGGCGGGCAGATAGACGCGGTCCAGTTCAAGATAATCGGCCTTGGCGTCCTGAAGATGGTTGAGGACCTGCAAGACGTGGCAAAGCGCATCGGACGAAACGTAGCCGTCGCCGGCGCCGCCATGCAGGTCCAAAAGATAGCGGCCGACGGGCGCCGCCGAACGCCGGCAATAGTCGATCAGCTCGGCCCAATTATCGTAGCGGGACTTTACCGCGTCCTGTTTGAAAGCCGAAATCAGATCGAGGCAGTGGCGCTCCGCCACGCCGGTGTTGATCAGGCTGGCACGCATCCGGTGACCAGTCTGGAATTCGGGGCCATGCGTGCCTGTTCCCAAAATGGCGCGCTCAAAACCTTCGAGCCGGGCGATTTTCACGTCTGCGTCCAGATCGGGCGCATCGGCGATATCATCGATGGTCCGCGCAAAGGCATAAAAGTCAGCAATGTGCGGGCGCAATTTTGCCGGCAGCAGCCACGAGCCAACAGGAAAATTTTCGTAAGAAGCATCCTTCCCCGAAGGGCTCTCGAAATGTTGGCTTGTTTGCTGCATTCCGGTTCCGTCGAACCCCGTGGCGAAGAGCGGTTTCCAATCCTGGCCGAACAATACATAAAACCGCCTGATATTGAAGCTGGCAAGCGGCGCCAGCACTGTTATATTACTCGGCATTCACATGACTGACCATGAAGCGAACATTTCCCGGCGCCAGAGCACCGGTGTCAATATTGCCGGTATCACCGTCGGTGCCGGTCACCCGATTGTCGTTCAATCGATGACCAATACCGATACCGCCGACGCTTCCGCGACCGCCGAACAGGTGGCCCAATTGGCCGCGGCCGGCTCGGAACTGGTCCGCATTACCGTCAATACCGAAGACGCCGCCAAAAACGTCCCGGCAATCCGCGATAAGTTGATCGCCATGGGCTGCGATGTCCCGTTGGTCGGGGACTTTCATTACAACGGCCATCTTCTCCTGACCAAATATCCGGACTGCGCGATAAGCCTCGACAAATATCGCATCAATCCTGGAAACGTCGGCTTCAAGGAAAAGCGCGATGTCCAGTTCGCGACGATGATCGAACAGGCGCTTCGCTACGACAAGCCGGTTCGTATCGGGGTGAATTGGGGGAGCCTGGATTCCGAATTGCTGGCCCGGTTCATGGACGAAAATGCCAAGCGGTCCGAGCCGGAGGATGCGCGCATCGTGATGCACAACGCGTTGGTGGCGTCGGCGATGGAAAGCGCGGAGGAAGCGCGGAGGCTGGGTCTCGGCGCCGATAAAATCGTGCTTTCGTGCAAAGTCAGCGCGGTTCAGGACCTGATCGCCGTCTACCGGAAGCTGGCTTCGGCGGGCGATTATGCCCTCCATCTTGGCCTCACCGAAGCGGGCCTGGGATCGAAAGGCATCGTGGCTTCCACGGCCGCCTTGTCGGTGCTCCTGCAGGAAGGCATCGGCGATACGATCCGCATTTCCCTGACGCCGGACCCGGGCGGCGAGCGGACCCGGGAAGTGATAGTCGCCCAGGAAATTTTGCAATCTCTGGGCCTCCGCGCGTTCGCTCCGGAGATTATCGCCTGCCCTGGATGCGGGCGCACGACCAGCACCGTGTTTCAGGAATTGGCGGACAAGATCCAAGGTTATGTGCGCGCAAAAATGCCCGAATGGGCGGCTCGGTATGATGGCGTCGAGACCATGCAGGTGGCGGTCATGGGATGCATCGTCAACGGCCCCGGCGAAAGCAAGCATGCAAACATCGGTATCAGTTTGCCGGGTACCGGCGAGCAGCCGGCGGCGCCGGTTTTCATCGATGGCGAAAAATCGGTAACCCTTCGGGGCCCCGACATCGCCGAAGAATTCCAAAATATCGTCGATCGCTATGTGGCCGGCAAATATGCGGCCAAGAAATAAATCCCGATTTATCGGCAAATTTCGGCTTTGGGGGGTTGCTGGACAGCTCGGTGGATTTTATCTATAAGCGGCGTCCGGCCTGGTGCCGCCGGATAGGAATGGCTTACCATTTGCCCAGGTAGCTCAGTTGGTAGAGCACGTGACTGAAAATCACGGTGTCGGCTGTTCGATTCAGCCCCTGGGCACCATTTCTTAGGTACTTCTCAGGTTAACCCATTGAATTCCAACGTTTCTCGAATTGAGACGATTGGAGTGTAGACCATGCTGAGT
>JAYGEH010000437.1:0-27220 GCA_046582475.1 Rhodospirillales bacterium | reverse complement strand
ATGATTTTCCGACACATTAGAGCCTCTAGCATTTTTTTATATAAGTTCGGTGCGAATTTGTTTAGACCCAGTCAATTATTCCTAATTCGTTGTAATTTTGCAACAAGCAATTTTCTGAAATTTAATCGGCATATTTCAGGGCATTAATTGCCGCAACAGCGGTTTTGCGATGGGAATTCGATTGCGTATGCCGAAATCGAGCGCGCGGCGCATCCGCGCCTGGCCCTGGTCCGCTTTCTTCGGCCCGGCCAACAGCACAATACCTGAGAACCATAAAGCGACCGCATCCACCGGATTGTTCGAAAGTATGCGTTCCGCCGTTGCCAACGCCCTTGCTTCCTGGCCGTCGCGAATCAGCAAATTAAAATAGGGTATGGCCAAATCGCTGCGCCGTGGCAGGCGCGCCAACATCGTTTCGGTATGGTGCAAAAATCCTTCCCGGGAATTGGGAACCACGCGCGCCAAATCGGGAAACCGGAATAGGAGGCCCGCCAGGACATTGACAACGGTTACGGTCAATGCGGCGGATTTGATGTCCCGGTCCTGTCCGAGAACCGGCTCCAGCAATATTTTCAACCGTTCCGCCGAACGCGCCGCCGCCTTCCCGTTTGCCGCCATTTCGGCGGCCAGTTTTGCAAATGCATTTTGCAACAGCGCAGCCCGGTAAATTTCGCTGAGCCCGAAGGTGGTGCCGCCGCCAAACTGAATTTTCGCCACCGGCATTCCGGCGCTTTGATTGAAATTCAATGCGGTCCGGGCCGTGTTGGCCGCCATGTTGCTGGCGATCGATCCGGCCAAAAGGGCCGCGGCTATCACCGAAGCCAGGGCGGCGCCATAAACCCCTTTCGGCGGCGCTGAGCCGCGAGCCCTGGACCGGTCGCCGGGCGCGGCGGCGATGGCGGCCATGGCGGCGGCCATAACCGGCAATGCATGCGGCATTTGAAACCAAAAGGACTGCAGCGTACCCAAAAACAAAACGAAGAACACGGCCAGCCTTAAGCGATCGCCGCGCGCCGAACGAAGCATGGCAGCCATATAATATATGGCGAGCAATAGACCGGCAAACCCGAGCGAGAGCAGCGATTCCAGGTAATTGTTGTGGCTATGAAAATCGGAGCGCCGGATGGCGTCCCAATAGGCTCTGGATTGGCCTATGAATTCCTGCAAGCGGCCCTCGATAATCGTCAGGTTGGTCAGCAGCGCTTCGGAATAATGGCCCCAGCCCATGCCAACCGCAAACCTGGACGGCTCGTCGATAAGCGATTGCGCGCCCACAATGATCAACATGGCGCGCGACCAGAGGCTCGGCCAGGAGGAGATGATCAGCTCGGCGAGCGGGCCGATGCCGATCTCGGCGGGCAGGGTGCGCCGGAAATGCTCTTCCCAAAGCGGGCCGATCAGGACCGTGGCGGCGCCGACCAGAACCGGGAACAAGGCCGCGGCGAGCCAAAGGCGCCAATCGTTGCCGAGCTTCCAGGCCGCCAGCAGCGCCACCAGGGCGATGCCGCCGGACAACAGGGCGGCTTTGTTCCCCGACAAAATTATGAGGCCGGCAAACAGCAGAGCCAGGGCGATGGTACGCGTCCTTGCCAAGGCAAATTCGCGTCCCGGCATCCATGCGCTGACCACCACGAAGAAATAAATCGCGTAAAACGCGAGATAATCGGCGAAGAAAAATGGCGCCCAGCTTCTATCGCCGCGAAACAGGCCGTCCAGGATAAAGGCGCCGGCGGTGGTGGCGATGACGCTGACGACGATGGCCCGCCGCCACCGGGGCCGGTTCCAGGCGGACATCATGGCGGCGGTCAGGACGGCGGTATCGAGGAAGGCAAGCGCGCCGAATCCATGTTCGGGCGATCCCAAAATCGATAGCCCCCACAGCCTCGTCCAGGGCAGCAGCAACAGGGACAGCACCGCGGTCAAGACTGGGATCAGAAACAGCGGGTGGCGAAGCGTGGCCAGAATCTCCGCATCGCCGCGCGCCGCCAGCCAGGCGATCGACGCGGCGGCGGCGGCGGACAGCAAATGCAACCATGGCACGGCGCCTTCGACCTGCACCCAGATGCCATTGTAAAAAGGCGGCAGCGCCAAAAATATCACCAGCGGCGAGGCAGCCGCCAGCACCCGCAAAAGGGTTGCCGCCGCCGCATCCGGCATAGAAGCCGGCTTTTCGGGACCAGGTTCGTTTTCTGGATCAAGCATGCGGTCTCTAGAGTAATCGAAATGCCGGCATCAACGGAAGCGTCGAAACCATGTATGTTACGGGCTTGATCAAAGACACCAAGCTGATAAATGAGGAGCATGTTATGCGCCGTGCAATCCAAATTTGGCTGATCGGTATGGCGGCGGCGATGGGGATCGCATCGGCGCCCGGGCCGGCTCAGGCGCAGGCGGGACAACCTGGATTGCGTATCGTTGGACCGGCAATTACCAAGCAATCGACGCAACGCACAATCGCTATCGTCCGCTTGGGCATGCAAGAAGGGTCTGCATCCGGCGCCAAGGGCGAATCAACAAATACCGCCAAGGCCGGGGAAAAGAACCGGCAAAAATTGGACGTTAAAACGGGAATCGTTGACGGCAAATAGCCTTGGGTTAGTTGCTTTTGAAGCGGACCACATACCCTTCGGCTGTCAGGTCCGAGAAATAGCTGGCAATCTCCGGGTGATTGACCGGCGCGCCGGTGTGGTCAAGTTCCAGATTTCTTTCGGCAACATAGGTACGGAGATCGCTGTCGTCGACAAGCACGTGGTACCAAGGCCGGTCGCGCGGCGGGTTCGACGTGGCCATTTGCTTGTACCAGGTTTCGGTGCCGTGAAACCGGTGATCCACATCGATGACCACCCCCCGGTAGTCAAACCGCCGATGGTGGATGACCTGTCCGACCGTATATTTCGCATGTGATGTGGCCACGATCTATCTCCTGGGCGGCAGCAACAATGCCAACTGGGTTGCCTACCATAGAGGTATGGATTTTTTGGCTTCGAATCCAGTTAAAAATTGAAATTACACAATTTTTCGCGCTTTATCATGCCCCTTGACAAGGAACGCTGGTCAAAAATATTCACGGACGAAGCAACGAACATTGCCCCAGGCAAATCCACAACCGTTTCGCAATGGGAATCCGAGCGCCCCGCTGACCTGGGCCTTGGCCGACCAGCGCCAAGGCACGGCCAATCAGTGCCTGGGCGTAGCCGATGCCCTCGGCAGTCCCTACGAAATCAAGGAAATACCCCATTCTTCCTTGGCCTATTTGCCCAACTTTATTTTGCAAAGCAGCCTGGCCGGTTTGCAAGCCGATCACCGCGACAACATCCGGCCGCCCTGGCCCGATCTCGTCATCTCCGGTGGGCGGCGGACGGCGCCCATCGCCCGTTATATTAAACGCCAATCCGAACGGCCGGGCGGCAAACGCTGTTTCCTCGCGCATATCATGCACCCGGGACCGGCGGCCGGCGCCGGCGCCTTCGATTTGATCGCGGTGCCGCGCCATGACCGCCCGCATGCCCGCCTTGGCGAAGCGGCCAACCTGTACCCGGTAACCGGTGCCCCGCACCGGGTGACCGGGGACGCGCTGGCCGCTGCCGGCGGCCAATGGCAAGACGCCTTTGAAAAATATTCGCGGCCCCTGGTGGGATTGCTGTTGGGCGGCGGCACGCGCCGCAAAACGTTCGGCAAGGCCGAGGCCCGGGAGCTCGGCGCCAGCGCCGGCCGCCTGACCAAGGCGGCCGGCGGCAGCCTGATCGTCACCACAAGCCCGCGCACCGGCGATATCGCCGGCCAGGTGGCGGCGGCCGCGGCCAGCGCCGGCGCGGCGCCGGAATTGGTCCACCGCTGGTCGCCGGACGGGGAAAATCCCTATCTCGGTATTTTGGCGCTGGCCGATCTGCTGGTGGTCACCGGCGATTCCGTTTCCATGTGCACCGAGGCCTGCGCTACCGGCAAGCCGGTCTATATTTACGCGCCGCCGGGATTCTCGGTGGCCAAGCATTCCCGGTTTCAAGGCGATCTGTTCGCAAAGGGATTTGCCCGCCCGCTGGCTGATCGCTTCGATACCTGGGAGCACCCGCCCCTCAATCCGTCGCTGGAAATCGCCGGCGAGATTCGCCGCCGCATGGAACAGCGAAGCCGGGATTGACCGGCGCCACACCGGCAGCCCGTCCTACCACCCCTAGTATGGCGCCCCCAAATGCGACACATTTCGCCGAAATCGGCCATGGGGGTTTGTGGGGTTTTGTGGGGGTTTATGGGGGTACCAGCGGCGCAGCCGGTCTGGGGATGGCCCATCGAGCCCATGGGGAATGGCCAATTGGCCGCGCGTACCGGCCATACCAACCCCCGCGCGCTGGGCCAATTGGTAGCGGCCACGACCACAGGCACCGCCCGGCGTGGGATCAAAACTTCCTATTCACAATGTTCAAGAGCATTGCTTGTTATGTAGTACGCGCAACCGCCGGCGCAAGGGGCAATGGCCCATGCGTGCGGCGTCCTCTCGCGCTTTTCCGCCAAATGCGGCTGCCCGGCCCGGCGGGCTTAGGCGATTCGCAATTTGGCGCCCTTCGCGGCTTTTCAAATACCGCTCCCGGCTCACCAAGGCAGCGCCGGTCATAGCGCTGCATTGTGTGCATAACTTATTTCACATCAAAGACTTATGGGTTCCCTGGCGGCGCTGCGCAATTGCCGGACTGGAGGCGCGATATTCCACGTGCGCTCAGGTGGGAAATTCTTTACCATCTTTCGCTATAACTCCGGTCTTGGCTGAATAATTCAAATGGAATTTGGAGTGGGCTGGCTTGAACCAAAATAAAAACTACGACCTGGCGGATCATTTTCTCGCCTGCGCGAAGCTCGGGCGTTACCTGACGGTGGCCACCGAAGACCGTTTCGTCATCACCGACGATTTCAAAAAAGAAGGCGTCATTCCCGAAGCCGCCGCTGTCGCCGCCATATATTCCAAGGACCCCCTGGTGGGCGTCGCCGCGTTGCTGCCGCTTTCGGGTTCCATGCAAAATATGGAAACCGCGCACCGGGATAAATATGAGCGCCTGTTTCATTTGATCGTCGAGCAGACTCTATCCGAAGACGTCAAACAATCGGCCGACGCGTTGCTCGAAAGCCGCTTCCGTCAATCGGAAATTCGCGCCTTGGAAGCCGAACTTGGCGGCCGCGTCAATCCGGCGCGGGCGCGCTACCGGGAATTCCTCGGCGTCGTGAAGCGGCTGATGGAAGGGCAAATATCGGCCAAACCGTTTATCGAGGAATTCAACGCCTTCACGGTCGATGTCGCCGGGCGCCTCGATTTCGGCATCTACAGCTTCGGTCTGGACAGCATATTCAAGAGCATGCGCGTTTCGGAAACCGTGAAGCGGCTGATGGTGCTGGAATTGCTGAAATTTCCGCCCCTGCTGCGCCGGGAAATCATCAGCAACATTCTGTCCTATCCCGGCCAGACCATCGATTTTGTCCGCTTCGTCGAAACCATGGTCGAGCGGCATTTGGATCCCGACCAGGCCATTCAAATCGATCTTTTGAAAGATTTGAAACTGCGGCGCTTTTCCATGGAAGCCATTTCTGCCCTGGCGGCAAAGGCGCAAGGCGCCGCCGTCCACTAGGGCGGTTCCGGATAAATATGAACCATTTGACCGGGATGATTTTGTCATCATTTTTATCCCAAGTGTGCGAGGAGCGCGCCGCATGGCGATGCATTAGCATCGGCAAAGGCGTGCGACGACGTCCACGGGTCAAAAGCACCCGGCCTCCGGTGGGTCAAATCGGCTCCCCGGGTGCGCCCCGGCCCTTGCCCGATGCGAAGGCATCGCGCTGCGCACCGCGCCTACCCGGAAAACCGATTTGTTCCCATCAAATTGATTCATATTTATCCGGAACTGCTCTAGCGCCGAATCGCGCCTGGTATCAAGCGGTGGTTGGCGCCGGATATTTGAATTCGAAACCCTCGGGCAGGCCACTAGCTCCTTGCCAGGAAACAAAATAACGCACGTTACAGTCGTCGCCATTTATGATTCCATGACCTAGGATATGATTCCATGACCTAGGATCAATAATTATCGGGATCGATAAAGCGGCGCTGCCATAACCGTTCGCCGATATCGCAGCCGGGTTGGTAAACATATCCGCCGTAAGGGCGCCGCACAACCTGGGTCCGGTGCAGCAATTGCGGGCCGCTGGCCTGCATGGTGCGCCCGCTCATGGCAATCTCGAATATGAGCTTGCGGCGGATGGCCTGGGCAAAATCCTTGAAATCCCTGGCAACGACGATAAACGCGCCGCGTCCGCCGATGACGCAGCCCCGGTAATAATCATCCAGATCATTGATCTGAAACCGGCTGGCAAAGACGGCATCGTCATCATTGATGATCGGCAGGCCATTGATGGATATGCCCTTGGCGATGATCTCGTCACGCACATCATTGACCAGCCGGCCATGATTGTTGGGGCCGTCGCCCGCCACATCGATCACCTTGCGGGTTCCGCTATATTGATTGTTCTCGATCATGCGCGCCGCCATTTCGAGCCCGTCGGAGATCGATGTCCGCCGCCCGAACGTCAATGGCGTATCGATGAGGGCGGCGGCAAAGGCGGCGGCGCTGTCCCGATCCTTGATGATCCGCCAATCGACGATGATTTCGTTAAAATAGGCGCTGGAATAGTCGATATAGGCTGCCGCGATTTTTTTGTGATAGCCGGCCTGGATAGCCTGGATGATATCCGGATGGCGGAGCGCCGCGGCCACGCCTTCGCGCTGCAGGCGGGCTTCGCTTTTGTCGATGCTGCGCGATGTATCGGTCGCCAGGACCAATTCCAAATCGACGCGCTCGGTGGCCTGCGCCGCCATCGCCGGCAGCAAAATCCCAATCAGCGCAAGGGCGATAGCGGGCCGGAACTTACCCAATATTTGCCGGCGGCCGGCGCGGCGCGCCAAATCAGCCGTGCCTCCACCATGCCATAAAGCGGGCGTAGATCATAACCGCCAACGCAATGGCCAGGATGATACTTCCCGCGATACCGCCGGCGCCCGTCATGGTTTGCCCCAGCAACGCGATCGGCGACTGGTCCAGGCTCAGTTGCCCGCCGAACCAAGGTGCATAGAGCCCGTTCCAGAGTTGAAGTCCGATGAGGCCCAAGCCGGCGAACAAGAACACATAGCCGACCAGCATCAGCCCTTTCCAGCGCTTGGCCGTCAATTCGATCAGGGTCGGCGCGATGGCGGTTCCGTCATGGTCCCAGCCCGGCGGCGCCAGCCGCGATAGTCTAAACACAGTATTCATTGCAACACTCCTTCTGAGGTTGGACGTGTTTGCCAGTACATTCTTACCGCAAAAAGTGGTTATAGATTTGATTTTACGATGGAATATGGGGTCGAAGGCAAGAAATATGTTCGTGAGCCTAGCTTACCCCAACACCGCTTCCGCCAATAATTCATAAGACCGGCGGCGCGCATCCGGATCGTGGCAAATGGTCAGGACAACGATTTCTCCGACCCCGTAATTCTCCGCCAGGGATTCAATCCAGACCCGGCATTGATCGGGATCACCGTAAAAACTGCGGTTGCCGTTGTGGGCGACAATCGAGCGGTCGGCTTCTGAATAGTCATGCGCTTCGGCTTCGGCGACGGACGGGAAGGGGCCTTGCTGACCGCGGGCGCGGCGCAACAGCGAATAGTCTCGGCTCGAGCCCAGGCGCCGCGCCTCATCCTCGGTCTTGGCGCAGATCATGAAGGTGCCGATGCTGGCCTCCGGCTGGGGGTAGAAGTCCGACGGATTGAAATGCCGCCGGTAGGCGTCGAGTACGCCCTGGCCGCCATCGGGCGTGATGAACTGGGCGAACGAAAATGCAAGCCCGAATTGGGCCGCCATCAGGGCGCTTTGGTCGCTCGAACCCAACAGCCATACTTGCGCCGGTTGCTCCGGTTTGGGGACGATCTTGATGCGCTCGAAGATTTTGGTCGGTGGCTCGGAATCGCCCATGAAGGCCATCATATCGGCGATCCGCGTTGGAAAGTATTCGATGCCGATTTCGGAGCCATAGGCGAGCGCAACGTCGGTCAATTGATCGCTTCCAGGCGCCCGGCCAATGCCCAGATCGATGCGGCCGGGATACAGCGTCTCGAGGAGATTGAAGGTTTCCGCGACTTTGAGGGGGCTGTAATGGCTGAGCATGATACCACCGGCGCCGATCCGCATGTGCTCGGTAACCGCCGCGATGCGGGCAATCATGATCTCCGGCGCCGGCCCGGCCAGCGCCGGCGTTGCGTGATGCTCGGCCAGCCAGTAGCGGTGATACCCAAAGCCTTCGCAGGCTTGGGCAAGTTCCACGGTTTCCAAAAGCGATTCCGTTGGACTGCCGCCGCTGCGGATGGGTGATTGATCGAGGACGGAAAGCCTGAACTTGGGGACGGTGTTCATGGCGGCAGAATCGGAAAGAAAATTGGACTAGGCAAGACCTCTTTCCGCGGCCATTGGCTTTGTTTCGAAATTGGCCACCGGCGTTGTTTTGAATTTGGAATGGCGCTATAGAGAAGAGATGTTGCGCGTGCCGCCAAATATCCGGCAAATGGCACTTCTCCTGCCGCTGATCCTGTTCGGCTGTTCCGGAGGATTGTCGCCTTATGTCCACAATCCGGAGGAATTCAACCGGGACTCGCCGAATTTTGCCAAGCAGCCCAGCGATCTTTCGCAGGTGGCAATTTGCTATAATGGGTCCAGCTCCACGCCGCAGGATATTCTGGCCTTGGCCGAAAGCACCTGTGCCCAATTCGGCAAAATCGCCAAATTCGATCACCAGGATTTGCTGCAATGCCCGCTGCTGACACCGGCCAGGGCCTTCTTCCAATGCGTGCCGCCGGGCAATTAGTTTGGCAAATAGCCTCTTGTCACCGGCCGCAATACTCCCTAAATAATCATCGGGGTTAGAAAACCCTGGATTGCTGGTAACCACCGGCGGAAAGAATTCCGCCCTATCAGGAGACAGATCATGAAGAAAGTCATGGTCCTTACTGGCGCACTTTTGCTGGCTGCGTGCGGCCAGCAGAATGTGAACTTGGACCTTTCAACCGGAAAAGTAGCCGGCGCCGGCGCCGGCGGTATCATTGGCGGGCTGATCGGCGCCCAGTTTGGCGGCGGCATCGGAACCATCCTCTATACCATTGCCGGTATCGCCGTTGGCGCCGCCGCCGGATATACCTTCGGCGACAGCCTGTTGCCGTCCGATCACGCAGTTTTCCAGGAACAGACCAGGCGCGCCATGGCCGATGCCGGCAATGGGCAGGTTGTGAACTGGATCAATCCCAGCACCGGCGTCGCCGGCACGATTACCCCGACGCGCAGCTATTATGCAGGGCAGGGCCAGGTTTGCCGCGAGTTTCAAGCCACCATATCGGCGCCCGAAGGCATCGGTCGTGGCACCGGAATGGCCTGCAAGGTGGCCGGCGGAGCCTGGCAGATCAAGCCGCCGGTTTAAGGCTTTTCAGCGTCGCATCCCCTCGCCGAATGGGTATCCAGCCGGCGGCGCTCGGACGCGTGAATTTGGACGATGAAGAAGATGATCACCTTCGTCGTAATCATTGCCGGCGTCTATGGCGGGATGCTGCTGCTATTGTTTTTTGTGCAGCGCTCGCTCCTCTATTATCCTTCAAAAAGCACCTTCGATGCGGTTGAATACAGGCCCCTCGGGTTTGATTTGGTTGAATTCGAAACCTCCGGCGGGCTGCACCTCCAATCGCTTTACCGGCCGGCCGGAAAGGGCGGCCAGGTGATCCTCTATTTCCAGGGCAATGCCGGCCACGCCGGGCACCGCGCCGCCAAGGTGCGGCCTTATCTGGACGCCGGTTATGGTGTTTTTCTGGTGGGCTATCGCGGCTACGGCCCCAACCCCGGCAAGGTGACCGAAAAGGGGCTTTACGGCGACGCGGTTGCGGCGCTTAACTATTTGAAATCAAGGGGAATTGCGCAAGGGAGAATCATACTTTATGGCGAATCCCTCGGCTCGGGCGTGGCCGTAAATCTGGCCCAGGGCGGGCGCTTCGCGGCCCTGGTCCTGGAATCATCGTTCAATTCGATCGCCAAGGTGGCGCAAGGCCAATTTCCCATATTTCCTGTCAAATATTTGGTACAAGACCGCTATGAATCGGAACGGAAAATCTCCCAAATCGACGCGCCGCTGCTTTTATTGCACGGCTTGCGCGACCGCACGGTGCCCATTCGGTATGGCCGGGCGCTGTTTGCGCTGGCGCCGGAGCCCAAGAAATTTATCGAGTTTGCGGATGCCGGACACAACGATCTGTATGATCATGGCGCCGCGGCCCGGGTCATTGCATACTTGGAAAACCGGGGCCTGAACCCCTAATATGTTGACAATTAACGATATTTTAATATATACTATCGGGAGAGGAGATGTAGATAAGCGCTATGGCTTTAGCATCCAGCGTATCGCGTAACGCAATGGTACCGGTGATCGCCGTCAAGTATCCGGCGGGCGGTACGGTCGCCTCGGTCTCTTCCGATAGCGTTACGGCAATTGAGGAGCGTTCGCCGCTCAACGCGGACCCGGAAAGCGGTCGCTTTAACCCTTGGGTTGGCGATGATTCCGGCGGCCAGCAGCAGCGCCAGCAATTTCGGCGGATGCCGAGGCGCGAGATGAATTCCGCGTTGCTGGAGAATTCCAGCGAAAGCTTCGTCAGCGCCTTTGCCGGCAATGTTAATGTGGCTGATATGGCCGGATCGTTCAAAAGCCGCGTGACCCAGGCGGCGCTGACCCATGGCATCGGAAACTATGTGAGCACGGCCGCCGTTATCCACGACGATGTCCCCGCTATCGGCGATAAGGTATCGCTCAAGCTGTAGGCCGCTATCGAGATTGCCGCGTTTTTAAGGCTCCCACCGGGAGCCATTTCTACTCGCGCGCCCGCAATTCCGCCAATCGCTCCGGCGTATCGATGTCCATTAAGACGCCTTCGCCGGTGACCGGCACCTCGAAGACCTGGTCGGCATGCTGTTCCAGAATGTGGCGGGCTCCCACATCGCCGCTGACGGCCGCCATTTCGGCGAGGAATGATTTTGCCCAAAGAACCGGATTGCCCCTTTTACGCCCCGATACCGGAACGCATATGGCGCGGCCCTCGATGGGATCGAAGGCACGGATCAGTTTGTTGATATCGTCCGATGAAACCAAGGGCATATCGCCAAGGCAAATGACCACCCCGTCGAGGTCGTCGGAAAGCGCCGCGACGCCGGCGCGCAGCGACGTGCTTAAGCCGTCCCCATAGTCCGGATTGTGCACATAGTCCGCCTCCAGACCCACATCAGCCAGCGCTGCCCTGACCAGATCGGCTTCATGACCGGTCACCACGGTGACGCCCGCGACATCGGCGCCGGCGACTGCATTGGCGATGTGGGAGATCATCGGCTTGCCGCCAATGTCGGCGAGCAGCTTGTTTTCAGCCCCCATGCGCCGGGACGAGCCGGCCGCCAGGATCAACGCGCCCACGCGAGGCTCGCGGGCGGCGGCTTTTGCGGCGCCGTTCTGATTGCCGCGCAACTGGCCGCGCTCGGATATCTCCTTCAAAAGCCCGCCGGGGCCCATCAACATGACATCGCGCGCCGTCACCTCGATGCCGGCCAGCAACCGCCATAGCACCCAGTCGAAGCCGTTCAATTTCGGCGAGCGGGCGCAGCCGGGCATGCCCACCACCGGGAGGCCCAAGGCCTTGCCGATAAACAACAAATTGCCGGGGTCCACGGGCATGCCGAAATGATCGACGCGGCCGCCCGCTTCGACCACCGCCGCCGGCAGTACATCCAGGCGGTCAACCACCGCCGAAGCTCCGAATATGAAAACCATGTCGCAGCCATCATCGGCGATCGCCTGGATCGCTTCGGCCACCAGGCCTTGGTCATGCTCGCAGCGGATGACCCGGGCGATAGTGCTGCCATAGGCCTCGATGCGCGCCGCGGCGGTTTTGACCGTTTTGTCGAGGATGCTTTCCTTCATGCCCGGCAGGCGGGTCAGGATCAATCCGGTTTTGCGCGCCTGGAACGGCGCCACGGAAATCATCGGCGGGCCCGATTTGGCGGCAGCGATTACCGCCTCCAGAACGGCGCTGGAAATGGCAAAGGGGATGATTTTGATGGTGGCGATCAATTGGCCTTCGCCGACAACTTCAAAGGCCGGGGTGGTGGCAACGGTCACCGATTCCGAAACCAGATTGAGCCGGTCCAAATGTTCGCGCTGGAAGTTGAGGACGCCATGCGCATCGGAGATAAGATTGCAGCGCCCGGTAAATGCCTTGCCGGCATGCACGCAGGTGCCGGTCAATGCTTCGGTAATGGCTGCGGCGGCTTGGTCTTCGGCGATGTCTCCGGGTGCCAGGCTGGCGACCGTGATTTGTTCGATACCGGCCTCGAGGATAGCGGCGATATCGTCGCCGGAGAGGACTTGTCCCTTTTTGATGACGCGCCCCGGCAAGCGCGTGCTGTGCGCCAGGATCGCGCCCACCGCCTCGGCCGCCGCTACCGGGCCAAATTTCATTCGGCGCCGAGTTTGCCGTGCTTGGCGGCAATGATTTCGGCGAGGACGGAAACCGCGATTTCCGCCGGTGAGGCCGAGCCCAGATCAAGCCCGATGGGGGCGTTGATGCGCGCCGTGTCCTGTTCGCCGAATCCGGCCTCGGCCAATCGTTCCAGGCGCGCCGCGTGGGTGCGCCGGCTGCCCAGCGAGCCGATATAAAACGCCTCCGATTTCAAGGCCACTTCCAGCGCCGGATCGTCCAGCTTCGGATCATGGGTCAGGGTGACCACGGCCGAGCGGGCATCGGGCCCAAACTCGTTCAAGGCGTCGTCGGGCCATTCTTCCGTGAGCGTGGTACCCGGAAACCGGTCCTCTGTTGCGAACGATCCCCTGGGATCAGCCACGGTGACGTTAAAGCCGGCCAAGCTCGCCATCGGCACCAGGACTTGGGCGATATGCACGGCGCCGACCACGAACATGCGCAAGGGTGGATTATGGACGTGGACAAAAAGCTCGCCATCGCCGCTATCGTGAACGGCGCTGCGGTCGTCGCGCAATGCGAGGCGGGCCTTGGCGATGATGTCATCGTCCAGGGACAGATCGCCCGAAATTTCGGACGGCGTCACAAACCCGCGGTTGCCGTCGGAAAGATTGGTGACCGTAGCCAGCGGTTTTTCGGTGGCCAGACGCGTCAGTTCCGCCCGGTTTTCGGCGCGTTCGACAAAGATCCGGATATTGCCGCCGCAGGCGAGGCCGACTTCCCAGGCCTGTTCGTTGGTGACGCCGAAATCGAGGATGCGGATTTGTCCGTCGCCGATGGTGCTCAAGGCTTCGCCGACGACGGCGCCCTCGATGCACCCGCCGGAAACCGAGCCGACGAAAGCGCCCTTGTCGTCAACCGCAAGCTGGCTGCCGACGGGGCGCGGTGACGAACCCCAAGTGCCAATGACGGTGGCCAGTGCAACGCCCTTGCCGGCGCCCAGCCAATCCGCAGCCTGATCCAACACAGTATCGGTATCGGTCATCGCTGTGCCTCGTTTGGTTCGTTCGGTCAGCCTCCGATAGCGCGCCGGGCCATGACGTTGACCAGATGGGCGCGGTATTCGGCCGAAGCATGGATATCGGAATTCATGCCCTCGGACGCGACCTCGATGCCCTTCAGTATTTCAGGGTCGAGGCCGTCCGATAGGGCATCTTCAAAGCTGGTTTGCCGGTAGGCGCAAGGCGCGGCGCCGGTGATGCCGACGCGGACGCCGTCGCCGGTTTTCGCAACGAACGCCCCGACAATCGGAAAGCGCGATGCCGGATTGGGGAAATGCTTGTAGCCGGCCTGTTCCGGTATGGGGAATGAAACGGCGGTAATCAGCTCGCCCTCTTCCAGCGCCGTATCGAACATGCCGGTGAAAAAGTCATCGGCTTCGATGGAACGCTTGTTGGTCTGGATGGTGGCGCCGAGACCGAGTACAGCCGCCGGATAGCTGGCCGCCGGATCGTTGTTGGCGAGGCTGCCGCCGATGGTGCCCCGGTTGCGTACCATGGGATCGCCAATGGTGCCGGCCAGATCGGCCAGCGCCGGAATTTTCGACTGAACCAGATCCGACGTGTTTACATCGTGATGGGTGGTCATGGCGCCGATGACGATGGCGCCGGCGTCTTCGGAAATACCGGTCAGATCGTCGAGGCCGCCGAGATCGACCACGTCCGAGGGCTGATCCAGGCGCTGTTTCAGAACCGGAACCATGGTCATTCCGCCGGCCAGATAGCGGGCGTCGTCGGCGGCGGCGTGCTTGGCCGTGGCGTCATCGATGGATGCGGCGCGCTGATAATTGAAATCATACATCGCCTTATCCCTTCATATCTTCTGCCGCGGCGGCAATGGCCACGACAATATTATGATATCCGGTGCAGCGGCAGATATTGCCTTCCAATTGATGGCGGATGGTTTTTTCGTCCAGGTCCGGGTGGTCGTCGACGATGCCGATGGCGCTCATCACCATGCCCGGGGTGCAAAATCCGCACTGCAGCGCGTGATGTTCGCGAAAGGCCTCCTGCATGGGATGCAGCGTATCGCCGTCCGCCAGACCTTCGATGGAAAGGATATCGGCGCCTTCGAGATGCAGTGCCAGGAGCGAACAGGATTTCATCGCGCGGCCGTTCACATGCACCGTGCAGGCACCGCATTGCGAAGTGTCACAGCCCACATGCGTGCCGGTCAAACCCAAATGCTCACGCAGAAATTGAACCAAAAGGGTGCGTCCCTCGACGTCCCCCGAAACTTGCTTGCCGTTAACCGTCATGCTTACCGATGGCATATCCACCTCGTTTTGATCAGGCTGTTTTTTGGTATTCCCAAGTTTCCCCGGGTCTCCCCTAGGACACTACGCATAGCATTTGAACTAACCCTTTAGCAATGCGCAACCGTCAAATTTACGCCGATTAACCGACGGCGATGCGATAGAACTGATCGATGCCCACTTCGTGGCGCAATTCGGTTGTGTCGGTACCCGCCCCGGCGCCTTCGTAAGGGATGCCGGTGGCGTCGGCGACACGCACAAATCCATGAAACGCCGAAGCGACGGCGGCACAATCAACAAACGCCGCATCGCCGAGGGATTGCCGGATTTTCACCTGATATTCGGCAATCGCCGCGCCGTCGCGGTGGAACACCGCCGCGGCAAATGCGAACATGAGGTCGGCGTGCGGTATATCGGTATCCCCGTTGACGCCGCCGGTGATGTCGGCCAAATCGAACGCGTTTCCGCTGGTGTTGTTGCTCGCACGGAGCATAAAGGCATGCGCCGTCGCTCAATAGGCGCATTGATGCAAGGCCGACGTTCGGGCCGCGATCAGTTCGATCTGATTGCGGCTGATGGCGCGGAGATCGGTATCGAACCTTGGCATATGCTCGCCGGGCAGATAATTGGCCACGGCCAAATCCCAATAACCCCGCTTGGTATCGGGCACCGACGACAAGGCGCGATGGATGTAGGCGGCGGTGGTGCCTCGATAGATCTCGGCGTCCGCATCGGATAAGTCTTCTGGCTCGACGATGGGCACCCAGGCGGCGGCGCGCTTGGCGCCCGATGGCGTGTACTGGCTGGGCTCGCCCGATGCGGGTTCCGGCAACGGAACCTCGTGGTGGCCGATAGCGGCGGCGAAGGTATCCATGATCAACACCGCCGACACCAGCCCGGCGGTCTCCACATAGGCGCCGTCGGAGATGCCGTTGTCGACGGCGCCGCGAACCCAGGCTTCGGTCAGGCGGCCGGGATCGGTGACGACGCGGTGGATCACTTCCACCATTACCGTCGATAAATCCGTGGCCGATTGGTGCGTGCCCTTGACCGAATTCGGCGACAGGGCCTCTTTCTGGACTTTGCAGAAATCGCAATTGCGGACATTCCGGACTTCGGTGGCGATGGCCACGCGCTCTTGGCCGGTCAGCCAGGTGCCAGGCGCCGCCAAATGCACCCAAAATCGGGTCTGAGCATCGATCAAATCGCCGCGCACGGTTAAATCGGATTGGGGGTAGCTGATGGTCATAGCATGTCACCATTCCATTTGTGCCAATTTGGATGGCGACAGAGTGAACGGCCAACCGGGCAAATTCAATGGCCAAAAAAGTCAAATCAATGCGGGCTCGCGCATTGTGGCGCGCGGGCAGTAATCATATATTGAGGAACGGCGGGGTAATTTTATGAACGACCAGGAGTTCCAAACCGATTGCGGCCCGCCGGTGGACGCTTAGCGAAAGAGTTTCGATGCCATCAGCCGTGGATTCCGTTTTTGAAATCGCATTCTGGTTTTCCGACCGGGCGCTCAACGAAAATGAATATCTGCAGCCAATCAAGCTGCAATATTTGATGTTCCTGGCCCAGTCCTACTATGCCGTCGCCTATGAAGGCAAACGTCTGGTGCCGGCCATTTTCGTTGCCGAGGTGGTCGGGCCGATCGAGCCATCAATCTATCAAACCTTTGCCCGCGGCCGTCCCAGCCTGGACGTTCCGGTCAATCTCGATGACGATGTGCGCTCGTTCGTCGACAGCATCTGGCGCCGCTTCGGCCATCATTCGGCGGATTATCTGGCAAAACTTTGCCGCCGCAATCCAGCCTACAAGGCCGCCCTCAAGCGCGGGCGGCGCGCCGAAATCGATCTCTCCGATATGCGGGATTCCTTCATCGCGTCCACCGAAACCCCTGCCGTCGACAGCGTCGTCAAACCGAAGGTCCTGCGCTCGCACACCGGGCGCGCCGTCGAGGTCAAAGCCTGGGCGCCGAGAAAAGTTAAGCCGAGCTAGAGCGGTTCCGAATAAATATGAACCATTTGACCGAGATGATTTTGCCATCATTTCTATCCCAAGTGTGCGACGACGCCCACGCATCGAAAGCACCCGGCCTTCGGTGGGTCAAATCGGCTCTCCGGGGGCGTTGCGGCGCTTGCCCGATGCAAAGGCATCGCGCCGCGCACCGCGCCTACCCGGAAAACCGATTTGCTCCCATCAAATTGATTCATATTTATCCGGAACCGCTCTATGTCACCGCTTTCTTCAGGCCAGCAGCGCCACCAGAAATATCAGCAGCAGCGTGGCGATGACCGCGGCGGCGGCGCCTGTCGCCTGGGTGCGGGCAAGCATGCCCTTGGGGCCAAGGTAGCGGAAGACGACGGCAATGAAGTGGTTCAGCATTTCGAGCAAATCGGCGGTCAGGCTCGTCCAGGCGCGGCCGCCGGCATCCAGGAACCAGTTGAATATTCTGGGCGCCAGCCAACGGTAGCTGAAATCGAAATCCAGAATCGTCGAGCGAAGTTCCGGAGGATATAGCCCGGTTCGTTGCAACACGCCAAATGCCAGCGCCGAAAACATGAGAAGCTGCAGGATGGTCACCACGTGGGTGGTTGTATAGGGCACGTAGTCTACCGGGAACGGCAGCAGCGCGTACAGCGGCTGCGGGTAGACCCCGATGCCGATGCAGAAGAACGCCGCCAGTCCCATGGCCAGCAACATATTGAAGGGCGCCTCCTTGGGCCGCTTACCGGAATCATGGGCGAAGAAGGCAAAAAACGGAATTTTGATCCCGGAATGGTGAAAGACGCCGGCCGATGCAAACAGCAACACCAGGAATGGGATCAGATACCCTTCCTCGGCGGCCGCGGTCAGGATCATCGATTTGGTGACAAAGCCGCTGAACAGGGGAAAGGCGGAGATCGAGGCCGAGCCGACGATACAGAAGCCGGTCGTCCAAGGCATGGTTTTGTAAAGCCCGCCCAATTCCGAGCCTTTGATCGTGCCCACGCGGTGCAGCACCGCTCCCATGGACATGAACAAAAGCGCCTTATAGAGAATATGGGCGAAGGCGTGGCTGACCGCGCCGTTGATGGCCAGGGTGGTGCCGATGCCGATGCCGGCCACCATGAAGCCCAACTGGTTGTTGAGGCTATAGGCCAGCACCCGGCGTAAATCGTTTTCGATCACCGCAAAGAATATGGGAAATGCGGTCATGGCCACGCCGATCCAGATCAATATTTCGGTTCCCGCATAGCCGCGCGCCAGCGCATAGACCGCCAACTTGGTGGTGAACGCCGACAAGAACACGGTGCCAGTGGGTGAGGCTTCGGGGTAGGCGTCTTGGAGCCAGTTGTGCAACAACGGGAAGGCGCATTTGATGCCGAAGGCAATCAAAATCAGAACGCCGCCAAGGCTGTCCACGCCGATTTTATCGAAGGCCACGGATCCGCTATCGTTGGCCCGCAAAACCGCACCAGCGGCCAGCAGCACGCCAGAAAATATCTGGATCAACAGGTATCGCATGCCGGCGCTGTAGGCGCGTTCCGTCCGCCCCGCCCAGATCAGAAAGACCGACGACAGCGCCGCCAGTTCCCAATAAACGAACAGGGTGATCAAATCGCCGGCGAATGTGGCACCCACCGCGGCACCGACATAGACCAGCGCCGAAGCCTGTTCCGCCAAATCCTCGTTTTGCCAGGCGAAGATGATGCTGATGGCGGCGGCGATATAGAAGATATAGCCGAAGATCAGGCTGAGCTTGTCGATGCGCACATGGGTCAACTCGAACCCGAACACGGACATGGCGCCGAAGCTGCCAAGATCAAGCGACATCAACTGCCAGAGCCCGAGCAGCGGCAGCGCCAGCATATAGGCCGAACGCAGATGGCCCCGGACGAATGGCGCAAAAATCGCGCCGACGATCATCAACAGGCCGGGTGGAAACTCAACGATCATAATAGTCTTCGTCGCGCTTCAGGATTTTGCGCAACTCCCGCGCCGTCAGGACCAGGGCAAAGGACAGGAAAAAACCGAACAGGCCGAAAAATCCGAACCAATGTTCAAACTCGA
This sequence comes from Rhodospirillales bacterium, assembly GCA_046582475.1. Taxonomy (GTDB): domain Bacteria; phylum Pseudomonadota; class Alphaproteobacteria; order Rhodospirillales; family UBA2165. The sequence goes on along the minus strand of JAYGEH010000437.1, from coordinate 8,345 downwards.
AGACCACGTGTTTTTCGTAAAATGCGTCCGCCGCGAAAAGCATCGCACACACCGCAACCAGCGCCCAGAAGAGCTTGTGGACGTTGCCGATATCGTCGAGCCAGTAGGTTTTGCCTGGGTTCTCTTCGGGGGTCGGTCGAATTTTCGGGTTTTCGCTCAAATCACATTCTTTCAATCAGGCAATCCATCAAGGTTTGTCCAGGGGCGCCAGCAATTGGCCGATATCACCGGCGGCAAAAAACAGCGCGAACGTGCCTGCCGCCGAGATAACGATGGCAATCAGGCAGAACAACGGCGCTTCCTCGATGCCGCCGCTGGCACCGCCCGCCGCCGCCGCGCCGGCCGATTTCGGCGTCGGCAACGGCCGGAAAAAGGCGCGCATCACGATCGGCATCAAATAGGCCACGCTCAAGATCGAAGACAGCATCCAAACGGCGATGAAGATGAATTGTTCGCCCTCCGCCGCGCCCAGCATAAGGTGCCACTTGCTCAAGGAGCCGCCCATGGGCGGCAGGCCGATTATACTGAGGGCGCCGACCATAAACGCGATCATGGTCACCGGCATTTTGCGGCCGATGCCGTCTAACTCGCTTACCAGGGTCAGGTGATGGGCCGTATAGATGGCGCCGGCGCAAAAAAATAGGGTGATCTTTCCAAACGCATGCATGGCGATGTGCATGCCGCCACCGACCACGCTGGCCCCGGTGGCGATGGCGGCGCCCAAGATAATGTAGGAAAGCTGACTGACCGTGGAATAGGCGAGCCGCGCCTTCAAATTGTCTTTGCGCATGGCGACGACGGATGCGACCAGCAGCGTCGCCGCCGCGATGCCGGCCAGCAACAGGGACGCGGCGGTTCCGTTCACCAGGTCGATGCCGAAGATATAGATGATAACTTTCAGCACCGTGAAGACGCCTGCCTTGACGACCGCAACGGCGTGAAGCAGGGCGCTGACCGGCGTCGGCGCCACCATGGCGGCTGGCAGCCAGCGATGGATCGGCATCAGCGCCGCCTTGCCGATGCCATACATATAGAGAAACAAGAGGACGCCCATGAGGCCGTCCGAAACCTTGCCCTTGAGGATGCCGCCTGGGGTGAAATCCAAGGTGCCCGCGGCATTCCAGGTCCAGATGATCCCGAGCAGTAGAAGGCCGATGGACGTGGAGATCAGGATGCCCAAATAGGTGCGTCCCGATTTAACCGCTTCTTCGGTGCCGGAATGGGTCACCAGCGGATAGGTGCAAATGGTCAGAATCTCGTAAAACAGGAACAGGGTCAGCATGTTGCCGGCAAAGGCAACGCCGATGGCGCTGGCCAGGGAAATGGCGAAGAAAAAGTAGAACCGGGTCTGATTGTGCTCGTTATTGCCGCGCATGTAGCCTATGGAATATAGCGAATTGACGATCCAAAGCCCCGAGGCAACGAGACCGAACAGCATGCCCAGCGGCTCCACACGCAGCATCAAATCGAGGCCCGGCAGAATATTCCAGATCAACAGGCTCGGCCGCTCGCCGCCGAGAACGGCGGGTGTCAGACTGACCACGCTTAGGAACAAGGCTGCCGCGGTCAGCATCGTCACGGTTTCGCGGAGGTTGGGGCGCCGTCCCGTCAGAACGATCAAAAACGCGCCGATCAGCGGGATGGCGATGGTCCATGGCAGCAGCGATGCCATTAACCGCCGCTCCCCATTAAAATCTCAGCCGCGCGGCGCGCGGTTCCGACGCTCAAATCCGTATTGGTGCCGAAATAAATATTGGCGCCGACCAGCACCCAAACAGGCGCCAGCATGTAAAACGGCACTTCGCCGATTACCGCAGCGCCGTCCGGACGCCGGCGGAAATATGCCACCTCGATCACTTTCCAAAAATAGATAAGCGCCAGCAGCGAGCTGGCCAGAATGACGACGGCAACCGCCCACCAGCCTTTATCCAGCGCGGCGTTGATCAGGAACCACTTGCTCACAAAACCGGTGGTCAGCGGGATACCGATCAACGAGAATCCGGCGAGCACGAAGGCCGCCATGGTAAACGGCATGGACTTGCCCAAACCCGCCATGTCATCGACCTTGGTCGAGCCAATGCGGTAAAAAACACAGGCCAGAACCAGAAACAACGAGCCCTTGATCAGCGCGTGGTTAAAAAGATGGAGGATGCTGGCCATGACGCCGGTTGTGGAGACCAGACTGATGCCGATGACGATGTAACCGAGCTGGGCGACGCTTGAATAGGCCAGAAGACGCTTGGCATTGTCTTGAAATATGGCCACCGCCGACATGCTCAGCGCGGCGAGTATGCCAAGCCCGAGAAGGATATTGCTGACCGGCAGCCGTTCGAAAATCCCGGCGCCGAAAAATGTAAAGTAGATGCGCAACAGCACATACACAGCGACTTTGGTTGCCGTCGCCGCGAGAAAGGCCGTGACCACCGAAGGCGCATATGTATAAGCGTTGGGCAGCCACAAATGCAGCGGGAAGAGGCCCAATTTCAAGCCGATGCCGACGGTCAGGAAGGCAACGGCGACGAGAATCGTCTTGGTCTCGGCGACCGCAGGCAGCCGCACCGCCAGGTCGGCCATATTCAGTGTTCCGGTCATCTGGTACATCATGCCGACGCCGATGATATAGAAGGTCGCGCCGAGGGTGCCCAGAACCAGATAGCGATAGGCCGCCGTCAATGCCTGGCGTTCCTTGCCGAGACTGATCAGCACATAGGTGGACAGGGACGATATTTCCAGGAACACAAACAGGTTGAACGCATCGCCGGTCGCCGCCATGCCGAGCAGGCCGGCGAAGGTCAGCATATACATTGTGTAGAACAGATAGACGCGGTCGCCGGGAATTTCCGCGGCGACGCTTTTCGGCGCAAAAATCATCATCACCGAGCCAATAGCCGTCACGATCAAGATGATGAACGCGGACAGCTGATCAATGCGGTATTCGATTCCCCAAGGCGCCGCCCAATCCCCGAGCATATAGGAAATCGTTCCGGTATCCATGACCTGGCGCAGGAGCGCGATGGAAATGGCGAACGATGCCCAGGTGATGGCCGTGGCCAGCAGCCAGGCGAGCCCGCCATGGCGCAGTATCACGCAGAGGGGCGCCGTGACCAACGGCAGAACCACCACCAAGACCGGAAAGTGGGCCGCGATCATGGCTCGTTCTCCTCGGCTTCGAGGATCTGGATTTCATCATCCTCGATGGTGCCGTAGGCATCGCGTATGCGCACCACCATGGCCAAGCCGAGGGCGGTGGTGGCGACACCGACAACGATCGCGGTCAGGATCAACACATGGGGCAGGGGGTTGGAATAATTCTCGATGTTTTCGTCCAAAATCGGCGCCGCGCCGCCGAAAACCTTGGATATGGATATGTAGAATACGAACACCGAGACCTGAAAGACATTCAGCCCGACGATTTTCTTGATCAGGTTGCCTTGGGATATGACGATGTAAAGGCCGGTCATCATCAAGATGACGACGATCCAATAGTTAATCAGGCCGGGAAATGCCATGGCTAGCGGTCCTGGCCGGCGAACACGAAAAAGATGGTGATCATGGTCGCCGCGACGGTGGTGCCGACGCCCAGCTCGATCAGGAATATTCCGAGATGCTGACCGGAGACGGGATGGCTGAGCAGGACCGAATAGTTCAGATAATTGCCGCCGAGATAGATGCCGAGGCCGCCGACGCCGGCATACAATAATACGCCGAGCGACAGCACTATCCGGGTCAGCGTGGCGGGCAAAACGCGCCTGGCCTCGTCGATGCCGTAAATCAGCGCATACAGGATGAAGCCGACGGCGAATATTACGCCAGCTTGAAAACCGCCGCCTGGCCCGAAATCACCATGAAACTGCACGTAAAGGGCATAGAGGAATATAAACGGGATCATAAACTTGGCGACAACGCGAAGGATGGAATGGGAATTCAAACTTCTTCCTCCTCGCGCTTGGCTCCGACACCGGCGCGCATGCCCGGCCGCCACCGGTTATGACCGCGCCCAAGCAAGATAAGGACGCCAATGGCGGCGGTGAAAATCACCACCACTTCGCCCAGGGTATCGAAGCCCCGGTAGCTGGCGAGAACCGAGGTGACAATATTCGGAACGCCGACTTCGGCGCCCGACTGCTCGATATAGCGGGGTGCAACATGCTTGTTCGCGGGGGCGTCGGGATCCCCGTAAAGGGGCATGTCGAGGGTGCCGAAAATCAGCAACGCGCCGGTCACGACAACGATCAAAAGCGGTATCACCTTGAATTTTTCCGGCGTGTAATCGCCCCGCTCGGAAGTCAGCGCGATGGTGCCGAGGACCAGCAGCGTCGAGACGCCGGCGCCGACCGCGGCTTCGGTAAAGGCCACATCGACCGCCGTAAGCAAGACATAGAGGACCGCCGACAAAAGGCTAAAGACGCCCATCAGCATGACGATGGTAAACAAATTGCGCAGCTGGGCAATGGCGAAGGCAACCAAGGCCATCAACAATAGGAGCACCACATCGAGAATATTTTCTATGACTTGTCTCCTTGCTCACCGTCTATTCCCGCGGCGGCCTTGGTGCGGTCTTCGGCTAGTTCCGGTTTCAGGCCCGATCCCAGGGCGGCTTGCGCCAAGGCGTGGGTGGCGGTGGGGCTGGCGAAAAACATAAACAGGATGATGAGGGCAAGCTTCAGAGATACCAGCGTCAAACCGGACTGCACGATCATACCCAAAAACATCAATCCGACGCCCAAGGTATCGGTAATCCCGGCGGCATGCATGCGGCTGTAAACATCGGGGAAACGGATCAGGCCAATTGCGCCGATCAGCACGAAGCCGGAGCCCAGCAGGATAAATATCCAACTGAAGATATCGGCAATCATTGTCAAAGGTCCCCCAAATTGTCGCCCGAATGGGGCTGGCCGAGATGGGCGAATTTGAAAAATTTCATCAGCGCGATGGTGGCGACAAAGTTGATCAGCGCGTAGACCAGGGCGATGTCCATGAATTCCGGCCGGTCGGTGAGAAATCCATGCACGGCGATAAGCAACAAAGCCTTCGATCCGAATACGTTGACCGCCAGGATGCGGTCGTAAACCGTGGGGCCGAGAATGAGGCGGACAATGGCGATGGCCATGGCGATGATTACGGCGGCTCCGGCGGCGATAAACATCAGCTTGCGCTTTCCGCCGGGCGCCCGGAAAGACCTTCCATGCGCAGCGTGCGCCGGTCCATGCGGCCGCTTTCCAGCTCGTCCGCGGCCTCAACCGTGATGGCATGGATGGTAAATTCGGAGCTGGCGCCATCCACATCGACGGTGACCGTCCCCGGCGTCAGAGTGATGGAATTGGCGTAGGCGACCATGCCGACCTCGGTTTTCTGGCTGGCCTTCACTTTGAACAGAACCGGGCTGATTGGCAGGCGGGGGGTGAGGATGATGCGCGCCACATCGATATTCGCCTTGATGATCTCCCAAGCCAACCACGGCAAAAAACTCAAGGCGCCCAGGGTCATTTGAATGGGATGGCCTTCGTCGTCCGCCAATCTCATCCGGTGGGCGATCCAAACCACAAAAATCGAGGAGGCCAGCCCGAGTTCGATGAGTAGCAGTTCGTGAAATTGACCGGACAGGGCCAGCCATAACAGAAACAGCACCAATCCCAAGCTCGCGTGTCTTAGCATGCCGCCCAACTCAATTTGCGGGCCGCGTTAGCGTCCCGGGTTTGCGCCTCGGACAATGGGTGAAATACCTAGCGGGCTTTTGAAAATTCATCAAGGCAGTTCGACGGCGTATTCTCCGATGGGCAGCGTAGCCTTGATCAGCCCTTGTTTTTTCAAAAACGCGGCAAACCGTTGGTAACGTCCCCTATCGAGGGCGGCGGGGCGAAGCGCGAATCGCGGCAAAGTGTCGCGCCATGCGCGCTTGTTCAACTCGTCATTCAAGTTCTTGTGAGCGCCGATGAACAATTTCCAGCTTGTCTCCGGATGGTTAATCAGGAATTGGACGCTGTCCTCGAGGGCGCGCATGAAGGCACGGTAGCGCGGGTCGCCAAGCTTTGATTTATTGGCGATGATGATTAACTCGTCATAAGAGGGGACGCCCTCTTCTTCCGGGAAGAAGGCGCGGCCCGGTCTCTTGACGATATCCATCTGGTTCAGCTCGAAATTGCGGAAAGCGCCAATCACCGCGTCCACCTTCCCCGATATGAGGGCCGGCGAAAGCGAAAAATTGACGTTGATCAGGGTGATGTCCTTCAAGCTCAAACCATGGCGCGACAGCATTGCCGACAACAACGCATCCTCAAATCCGCCCACCGAAAAGCCGATCTTTTTGCCTTTCAAATCCTTAATGCTTTTGATCGGGCTGGAGGCTAAGACGACCAGCGAATTCAGCGGCGTCGAAACCAACGTGCCGATGCGCACCAGGGGCAGGCCCTCGGCCACCTGGACATGCAGTTGCGGCTGATAGGAAACCGCCAGATCGGCCTTGCCGGCGGCGACCAGCTTGGGCGGCAGGTTGGGATCGGCGGGCGCCACCAGATCGACGTCGAGGCCATGGTTTTTGAAAAACCCTTTTTCCTTGGCGATGATCAGCGTTGCATGATCGGGATTGACGAACCAATCCAGGAGGACAGTCAGTTTTTCCGCAGCCGATGCCGGAGCCGTGGTCAGCAGGACAGCGCCGGTGAGGATGGCGGCGGTGAGATATTTCGAAAGCTTCATTTTTTTACTCCGGTTGGTTAGTCGTTGCTTGGATGTGATTCCGGTTGCCAGGTCAGGAGGCGGCGCAAACCGGCATCGACGATGAAGTAAATCGTGACCGCCATGATCGCCAAAACGAAGAGCGCCGCGAACATGACATCGATCTGCATGCGGCCGTTGGCATGCAACATTAAAAAGCCGAGCCCTTGGCTGGATCCGACCCATTCGCCGACGATGGCGCCGATCGGCGCAACGGCGGTGGCGACGCGGAGGCCGGACGCAAAGGCGGGCAAGGCGGCGGGCAGGCGGATTTGGCGAAGCATGGCCCAGCGCGACGCATTCATGGTCCGGGCGAGATCAAGATAGCCGGGCTCGGTGCGCCGAAGGCCGTCAAAAAAGGCGGCGGTAACCGGGAAATAGATAATCAGGGTTGCCATCGCCACCTTGGAGAGGATGCCATAGCCCAACCACAGCACCAGGATCGGCGCCAGAGCAAATACCGGGACCGCCTGGCTGATCACCAGGACCGGAAACAGCCAGCGCCGCGCCGGCGCGAAGTAGGCCATGGTCATGGCGCTGACCGAGCCTAGGATGGTGCCGAGGACCAGTCCCATCAGAATCTCGCTCAAGGTCACTGCGGCATGGGGCAGGATCACATCGAACCGGTTTGCCAACGCCTCACCGACCCGCACCGGCGATGGTAGGATGAACGGCGGCGCGCCGCTCAGCCAGACAATGGCCTGCCAGACGCAGATCAGTCCGCCGAATATGATGATCGGGCGCAGCGCAATCATGGCAAGGATGCCCCGGCCCCGGCTTCGGCATCGGACAATCGTTGCAGCAGATCGGCCTGGCCCTGCAGGACAGCGGGATCATGAAGATCGCGGACCGGGCTGCCGGTTGGTTCCATGGCATCTTCGAAACGGGCCGGGCGCCCGGCCAGCACATAAATTTGATGGCTTAGGCGCAGCGCCTCCATGGGATCATGGGTAACCAGCAAGACCGTCTTGCCGGCCAGAAGCCTGGCCGCAAGCTCCTGCAATTTGATCCGGGTGATGGAATCCAGGGCCGAAAAAGGCTCATCCATCAACACCACCGGCCGTGCTTCAAGGAGCGTTCTGGCGAGCGCCGCGCGCTGGCGCATGCCGCCGGACAGCTTCGCCGGGATATCGCCGGCGTTGGCTTCCAGCCCGACGGCGGACAAAAGCGCCTCGGCGCGCGTGCGCAAGGCACCGGTGGCCTCGCCGCGCAGCCGCGCGCCGAGCATGACGTTGTCGATAACCGGCAGCCACGGCAGCAGCAAATCCTGTTGCGCCATATAGGCGGAGCGCCCGGCCAGGGGCAGATCGTCGGTGCAGCGCAGGCTGACATCGGAGCCTCCCGGCTCCAGCCCGGCGATCAGGCGCAGCAAGGTGGTTTTGCCGACGCCGCTGGCGCCGAGCAGGCTGGTCCATTGTCCGGCGGGCAACGTCAGTTCCAGATGATCGAACAGGCGGAGGCCGCCGAACGATACCTGGGCGGCGCTGACTTGGACTTCAATCGGTGGTGAGGGTTTTGTTTCCGGCATCCCCACTGGTCCCTACGCCGGTTCTAACCGGATCAGGTTCGAGGGGTCGTTTCCCAATGAAACCTCTCAGCCCGCCAAGGCTCCCCCCAGTGCAAGATCGACT
>JAYGEH010000432.1:0-21727 GCA_046582475.1 Rhodospirillales bacterium | reverse complement strand
CCTCCCTTGATTTCATAGCAGCTCGAAACATCGGATATCTTTGCCGATGAATGGAATTGCGCACAAACTAGCATTGATGAGACAGGTGACGCCAACAATTTCCTCGGGCCCGGTGAAATAGGGTAGCGACAGGGTTGTTCCGAAATTTATTCATGGCGCGCCGGAATAAACGCCGTGCGGACGCGTTGGTGTTACGATTGCCGGGCTGATTGGTGTTGGACCGGCGCTGGTTCCTATTCAATGCAGGAGAGACCGCAAATGATGAAATTGTTAGCCGCCGCCTTGTCGCTGATCCTCGCCGCCGCCGCCCAGGCGGAAGACAAGAAGAAAATGGGCATGACCAAGGGCGATGCCATAAAAACCGAGCACTCCATGAAGAAGGATGCGATGATGAAAAAAGACGAAATGAAGACCAAGGGCGACAAATTGAAAAAAGACGCCGTGATGAAGGGCGGTATGAAAATTTAGGCGAATGCCGGTGCCCGGCGCCGTCCTTCGCCAGCGCCGGGCCTAGCGGGACAAGTGAATGGATAAACGCGCAGCCCTGACCGGTGCCCTGACCGACATGATACGTTATGCACAAGTACTGACCCGCAACCCGGACACGGCCGAGGATTTGCTCTATGACTGTGTCGGGCGGGCCTTGGCGCGCGTGCACCAGTTCTAGGCCGGCACCAACATGCGCGCCAGGATGTTCACCATTCTGCACAATTTCCACTGGCGAAACCTGCGCAGCCAATCGCTCCGGCCCGCTCCGGCCAACCTCACTGACGAACTGGCTGGGCGTATCAGCTGTGCGGGCGATCAGGACGACCGGCTTGCGCTGGGCGATTTCGACCGCGCTGTGACCGGGCTCGCCGAAGAGCAACACGCCGTCATTCTCCTGATCGGGCTCGAGGATATGTCCTATCAGCAAACCACCCAGGTTCTGGAGATCCCCGTCGGCACCGTCATGTCGCGCCTGTCCCGGGCCCGGGAGAAACTGCGCCTGGCCATGGACGACAATATGAAACCAAGTTTAAGGAGCGTGAAATGACGCCCCCGATAGGCTCTTGGAAAACGATTTGCACGCCTATGTGGATGGCGAGCTGGATGATGCCGGCCTGATCGAGGTCGTCGGCGCCGCGCTTCTGTGGCTGCCCGGCCGCTAAAATTTTGGCGCCGCGGTGCCGGGAGGAACGATGGTTGGTGCCGTCCTAACCCACTTGTTCATCCTCGGCCCGTCCGTCCTACCGGCTATCGTGCTCGGACTAGTCTGCGCCGCTGTCCTGTATCTCCACCGCACTCAAGTCCCCGCGATCCTTGGGCGCAATACCGAGATGATCTGAGTGATCTCGTGACCAAACAACCCACGAACCCGGTCATCCCGACCGGCAACAGCCACGCGTCCATGAAATTCAGGGCGTCCAGGAGAAAGCAAGGATGAAAAGGGCATTCCTTCTGGCTATTCGCTGCGACCGAATCCAAAGAAAAGAATGGGTAATTTTCAGGTTGTTATAGCCGTGGAGATCTGGCTTAAACATAGGCATACAAATGCTGAGGAAGCCACGAATGTCGATTCCAAGAAGTGAAAACTCTATAAAATGGCATGAATATGTGTCTGCCAATCCTGGAACAATTGGTGGCAACTACCTCCGTAAATTTTGGCAGCCCGTAGCACTGTCATCCGAGGTAGAAATCGGCAAGGCAAAACCAATCCAAATTATGGGGGAAATGTTCACGCTTTATCGGGGTGAAAGTGGGAACCCATACGTTGTTAGTTTTCGATGCGCTCATCGAAGGACTCAACTCTCCACAGGATGGGTAAGAGGTGATGCGATTCAGTGCATGTATCACGGGTGGACTTATGACGGTAATGGCACTTGCATTCATCGGCCGGCTGAAAGAAATTCCGGCGCATTCAAGCAAGCCAATATACTTGGTTACCCAACCAAAGAGTATTTGGGTTTAATCTATACATATTTTGGCCAAGACGATCCGCCCTCCTTTCCTCCTTTTGAAGGTTATAAGGAAAAAGGCGTCATCGAGAACCACGTTATCGATTTCCCGGCTAATTGGTTCCAGGCCCAAGAAAATCACTTTGACGAAGTTCATGTTGCTTTCACTCATAGCTTCGGTGGCTCACATGACAATCTCGGGCGTTCAAGTTATGAGTTGCCGGAGATGAAAATTTACGAGACCGACTACGGGATGATTAGAGAAACCCGAGTTGAAGGAGACAAGTGGAGAAAAACACTCTATTTCGTGCCAAACATAATGAGGATTCTAATTCCAACATTCGCTGAGTTAAATGAATTCGGCGGCTGGCGTGACACCCATATTATACTGGTGCCGACTGATGATGAGAATCATCGCCTCTATTTAACCCAAAACGTTCACATCCCGGAAGAAGACATGGATGGTTGGCGAGATACTCATCTGCGTTTTAACGCAAGGGTGGCCGCCGCACGCCCTGTCGCAGAAATTGTTACCGAAATTCTAGCCGGAAAAAGTCACATCACAGACTATCTCGACCATCCTCATTTGTTAATTCTTGAGGACATCATCACCCAAAGGGGTCAGGGAACGTTAACTGATCGAAGTGAAGAACTATTAGGCAGGTCAGATGTTGGTGTCGCCAATATGCGGAAAGTCTTTCTCCGGGAAATGGATGCCGTAGCACAAGGTCAACCTACCAAAGAATGGGTTTACCGAGGCGAAGAACCGGCACTGGGTTTCTGACAAAGCCAATTCATCTGGGGACGCAGAGTGTCAATTAGTGACCAAACCTTAGAAATTGAAATGCTAGATCAATGGTCTTTTCCTTCGGTGCGTAATACCAAACCGTAGAATTAGCGCAAAAACATTTGCCGTCTATCGCCGCTAAAAAGGAGTTAGTCCTTAATGCTTGATCTTTATCACTACGAAATGTCCGTTTGTTCACAGAAAGCTCGAATGACGCTGTCTGAGAAAAATCTCGAGTGGCGCAGTCATGACGTGAATCTCTTCACCCATGAGCAGTTCGATCCAGAGTATCTGAAACTCAATCCGAAAGGCTATGTCCCCACGCTGGTTCACGATGGCAAAGCCATCCGGGAATCGACCCTCATATGCGAATACTTGGATGAAATCGTTCCATCGCCACCTCTAATGCCCGCCGATGCACACGCACGCGTGCTGGTGCGGCTCTGGAGCAAGGCGGTTGATGAGGGGCTCTTCGAAGGTGTGACCGTCTTTAGCTTCTCTGCAATGTTCCGCGACCGTATGAAAAATTTGCCTGCAGAGGAGCGAGAGCGCCGATACCGTAACGTCGGCAATCCCACGCGTCGTGATCGCCACATATCGATGTTTGAGCAGGGGGTGGACTCGCCCTATGTCTTTCGCGCCGTTGGTGCCTATGAAACCGCATTCAAGGAAATGGAGGAGACATTGGCAAACGGTTCAGATTGGCTGGTCGGTGAGATGTTCAGCCTCGCCGAAGTGAACCTTGCGCCATTTTTTGCTCGCCTCGAATGTTTGACGCTTTTGGACCTTTGGCTCGGCGAACGGCCGGCGGTAAGGGGGTGGTGGAAACGCGTCAAAGATCGCCCAAGCTATCAAGCTGAGATCAGTGACAAGCACACCCCGGAAGAGGTCGATGAGATGGCGGTCACGGGCGCGCGAATTAAGCCCCGAATTGCGGAGATACGTACTAACTATCTGGCTTGGGCCTGACAATCAGCCCCCGCCTGTATTCTGGCTAAGGTAATGTCCGCTAATGGCGGTGGTCTCAACGGATTGACGCAACACTTTATCTTAAATGGAGAGATGGAGTGTTGATTGATGGAACGAAGATATCGTCGAGGATTTAGTACTGACTTCCCCAAGGGAACCGACTTGTCGGTATACTCGCAGGCTGATCTGAACAAGGTGGCGAGGCAGCTAAACGAACGGCCCCGCAAGACGTTGGAGTTTGAAACGCCGGCGAAGAGATTTAACGCCTGTGTTGCGTTGACCGATTGAGGTGGCAGCTAAAAGCGGACTCATTGGACCACCCTAAATTAGGTCCGCTCTTGCCGCCAAAGCGGACATCGCGACGGAGATAAAACTAGACAAATTTTTGAAACCCCCGGATGTCCGCTTTCGAGTGCATAGCGGACATCGCTTACCTAGCCACCCAATACCTCCGCCCCCCCATCACGCGTCCAGTCCCGCCTTGATACCCAGCCCAAAGTCCGTAGAGCCTGGCCAACGTTCATACCGTGAGGGCGGGAAGTGTAGCGTCCCTGAAGGCGGAATTCGAACTCTTCCATTGACCAGGGGCGATCACGTTGCGCCGGGAACAGGGAGCGCATGAGGGCTTCTATCTGGTCGGACAGCGAGGTGTCGCACAATACACGGGTGTCTACTTGATGGGGCTTCGACTTGGATTTCTCGATGCGTAAGATGTGCCGGCTCTATGACCAAGACGCCGACGCCGTGCCGGAACGGTCCCTGGCCTTGATTGGCGCCGGCCGGCCGAGCGCCTGGCTGCCCGGTTGGCGCAAACTTGCCGCCGGCATCGTGCTCCTCCTGTTCGGCGGTCTTTGCGGCTGGTGGGGCGCCGGCCTCGGCACCGAGGCGCCCACGGCGGGCAACCAGTTCGTGCAGCGGGCCCTCAATGCCCAGGTGGTCTACGCCCATGGCGAATCCCGCCCGGTGGAATTTGGCGGCGGCGAGGAAATCCGCTTGCTGAACTGGCTGTCGGGGCGCCTCGGCCACAAACTGATCGGCGGGCGCCTGGTTGCTGACAAGGGTGATGCGGCGGCCTTGTTCATGTTCGAAGTTGCCAAAGCCGGGCGCGTCAGCCTGTACGTGCGGCAGACATGGGCGGCGGCAACACCAAGTTCCGCTTCATCGCCGAGCACGGCATGGTCGCTTTCTATCGGACCAACGGCCCGCTCACGTACGCGCTGTCCGGCGAAATGCCGCGCGACGATTTGCTGCACCTGGCGCAGATGGTGCACGACGACCTGGTGTCCCGCTCCAGCTAACCGCTCTCCCCGTTGCATGACTTCGGCCTACCGGTTAGGCTTTTCCAGAGCCCAAGCCCGATACTCTCTGGAGAGCCATACCATGAATGAGATCAAACGCGGCACCGGCGGTGACACCAAATTGACGGTCTTGAACCCGGTCGGATACCCGCCGGAGATCAAGGCCAAGACGCCGGCGCCGCGCCTGGATTCGCTGGACGGCAAGATCATCTATCTGGTCGATTGCCGGTTTGACGATTCCATCGAATTGTTGAAGCAGGTCGGGGCCTGGTTCGCCGACAACATGGCGGGCGTCGAGACCCGCATGATTTCTTTGCGCAGCACCTACCAAATCGACGATCCGGAAACCTGGAAGGAGATCGCCGCCAATGGCGATGCCGCCATCGTCGGCGTCGGCCATTGATCCACCTGCGCGCCTGCCGTGAGCACGCACGCCATCGAGCTTGAAACCGAATACGGCGTCCCGACCATGGCGCTGCATACGGATATCTTCCACAACGTGGTGCAGTCGGTGCGCCAGGTGAAGGGCTTGGCCGAAGCGCCGCATGCGTTCGTGCCGCAGCCGGTGATGGGCAAAAGCGCGGCCCAGTTGCGCGCCTATGTGGATGGCGACGATCCGGTCACCGGCCGCCCGTTCATGCAGGAAATCATCGAAGGCCTGACCCAGGACCAGAGCGCCACCTCGGACGGCGCCTTGCCGCGCACCACGCCGCGCCTGTGCGAGCCGGCCAATGAAGAGGAACTGCACCAGACCTTCGCCGACAATCACTGGACCGACTATTTGCCGATTATCCTGCCCACCGAGGAAAGGGTGGCCGACATGCTGGCCCATACGGCCGGCGCCGCCGACACCGTGGTCGGGCGCATGCAGCCGACCCATAACCGGGGCTATTGGCAATACGATGTGGAAAAGGTCGCCGTCAACGCGGTGATGGCCGGCTGCCGCCCGGAATATTTTCCGGTGGTCCTGGCCTTGGCCTCCTCGGGCGTTTCGGCGCGGGGCTCCACCTCCTCGTCGGCCGCCGCCATGGTGATCATCAACGGCCCGGTGCGCGCCGAGATCGGCCTCAATTCCGGCATCGGCGCCATGGGCCCCTATGCCCACGCCAACGCCACCATCGGCCGCGCCTATGGATTGTTGTCGCAGAATTTGCAGGGCGGCTCGGTGGCCGGCACCACCTTCATGGGATCGCAAGGCAATAACTACACCTACAATTCAATCACCTTCGCCGAGAACGAGGAACGCAGCCCCTGGCAGCCTCTGCATGTGCAAAAGGGTTTCGCGGCCGAGGCCAGCACGGTCTCGGTATTCTACGGCCTGCGCTCCAACAGTTTCTGCCTGGGCCTGCGCGATTATTGGCGCGAACATGTGCGCGACATGCTGCTCGGCATCGAGCCCAACACGCCGCCGGTGTTCCTGCTGGATCCGATCACCGCGCGCCTGTTCGCCGAGCGCGAGGGCTTCGATACCAAGGAGAAGCTGATCCATTGGGCGTGGCAAAACGCGACCATGCCGTCGGCCCGTTATTTCGATCTGCAATTGATCCAGAACTATATCTATCCGCGCGCCACCTTCGGCGAGGAGCCGTTCGCCGCCATGCTGGCCGCCGGTGACGAGGAGCTGATCCCCATGTTCCGGGAAGCGGAGATCAATATCGTGACCGTCGGCGGCGAGGCCAACGGCTATTGGCATATCCATGGCGCCCATTACCGGGGCACCTTCTCGGTGGATGATTGGCGGTGATGCCGGGCAAATGTGACCGCTCACCGATTTAATATTAATGCGAAAAGTATAAAGTAATTTTCGCGCAACCTTTATTCGCAATTAATCCGGTATGGTTTTGAATGGATTGGTATGGATTTATATGGGTAAACGGGGGGCGCGCGCGCGATTGGGGGCACCATCACCGGCACCGCGCGGCGTCGGATCAGGGTCTTCCTATTAACAATTTTCAAGAGCACGGCCCGCTCACGGGGCACACTCTCTATTTAGCCCGTCCGGCGCGCCGCGCAAGGGGCGGGTCAATTATTCTTTATGTGCCTTCGGGTCCACCTCGCCGGGCAGCGGCGTTGAGCCGGGGTAGGGCACGTCGGTGATGTCGAATACCATATCGTCGGGGCCCTGGAACTTGATCTCGAACTGGGCGCCGGGCGGCACGCTGTTCTCGTCGGTGATGAAGACGGCGCCCATGGCTTGCAATCGTTCCCGCTCGCCGCGCCAATCCTCGACCACCACGCCCATATGATGGACGCCTTCATAATCCACCCCCTTGCCGATCTGATCGGTGCCGAATTTCAAGATGGTGATGTTGATCGAGCCATCCGACATGATGACGCCCGATGGCCTAGGCGCATCGCCTTCGTGGTCGGGCGCCAAACCGGAGCGGGAAATCTCTTCCCAGCCGAAGGCTTCTTTATAGAATTTGGCGGTGGCCGCCGGGTTCTGGCTGGAGATGGCGATATGACGGATTTTCTTCATCGGATTTCTCACTGATCCTTGGCATAACTGTGCGCGTCAATGGCGTGTTGTTCCGGGCCCGGCTAATGTTCCACCTGGCTGACGTCGCGGACGGCGCCCTTGGAGGCGCTGGTGGTCAGCGCCGCATAGGCGCGCAAGGCCGGCGACACTTTACGGGGTCGGGGTCCGGCCGGCTTCCAGCCATCGCCGCCCTTGGCATCCATGGCGGCGCGGCGGCGTTCCATCTCGGCATCGTCGATGGCCACATCGATGCTGCGCCCGAGGATATCGATCTCGATGATATCGCCTTCCTCGATCAGGCCGATGGCGCCGCCCTCGGCCGCTTCGGGCGAGATGTGACCGATCGAAAGGCCCGAGGTGCCGCCGGAAAAACGCCCGTCGGTGACCAGCGCGCACGCTTTGCCGAGGCCCATGGTTTTCAGATAGGTGGTCGGATACAGCATTTCCTGCATGCCGGGGCCGCCCTTGGGGCCTTCGTAGCGGATGAGGACGATATCGCCTTCCTTGACCTCGCGGCTGAGGATCGATTTGCAGGCGTCTTCCTGGCCTTCGAAGATGCGCGCCGGGCCGGAGAATTTGAGGATGCTGGCATCGACGCCGGCGGTCTTCACGATGCAGCCCTCCAGGGCGATGTTGCCGTAAAGAACCGCGAGCCCGCCATCTTTGCTGTAGGCATGCTCCACATCGCGGATGCAGCCCAATTCCCGGTCGAGGTCCAAACTGTCGTAGCGCTTCGCCTGGCTGAAGGCTTCCGTGGTGGCAACACCGCCCGGCGCGGCGCTGTAGAATTTGTGGATTTCGGGATCGTTGGTGCGGCGCACGTCCCATTGGTCAATGGCGTTGCCGATGGTGGCCGTGTGCACGGTCGGCACATCGCGCTCGATCAACCCGCCCCGGTCCAACTCGCCGAGGATCGCCATGATGCCGCCGGCCCGGTGCACGTCTTCCATGTGATAATCCGGGCTCGAAGGCGCGACCTTGCAGACATTGGGCACCTTGCGGCTGAGCCGGTCGATATCGGCCATGGTGAAATCGATCTCGCCTTCATGGGCGATGGCCAGCAGATGGAGGACCGTATTGGTGGAACCGCCCATGGCGATATCCAGAGTCATGGCGTTCTCGAACCCGGCCTTGCCGGCGGCGCGCGGCAGGGCGGTCTCGTCATCGTCTTCGTAATAGCGGCGGCAAAGTTCCACGATCTGGCGGCCGGCGCGCAGGAACAACTCCTTGCGGTCGGCGTGGGTGGCCAGCGCCGAGCCGTTGCCGGGCAGCGCCAACCCTAATGCCTCGGCCAGGCAGTTCATGGAATTGGCAGTGAACATGCCCGAACATGAGCCGCAGGTGGGGCAGGCGGCGCGTTCATATTTGAGGGCCAATTCGTCGCTCACATTGGGATTGGCGCCTTCGACCATGGCGTCGATGAGATCGATACTCCGCTCCACCCCGTCGATTTCGATCTTGCCCGCTTCCATGGGCCCGCCGGAAATGAAGATCGCCGGAATGTTCAGGCGCATGGCCACCATCAGCATGCCCGGCGTGATCTTGTCGCAGTTGGAGATGCAGACCATGGCGTCGGCGCAATGGGCGTTGACCATATATTCGGCGCTGTCGGCGATAATCTCGCGGGATGGCAGCGAATAGAGCATGCCGTCATGGCCCATGGCGATGCCGTCATCGACGGCGATGGTGTTGAATTCCTTGGCGACGCCGCCGGCGGCCTCGATTTCGCGCGCCACCATCTGGCCAAGGTCCTTCAGATGCACATGGCCGGGCACGAACTGGGTGAAGGA
Source organism: Rhodospirillales bacterium (assembly GCA_046582475.1). Lineage (GTDB taxonomy): Bacteria > Pseudomonadota > Alphaproteobacteria > Rhodospirillales > UBA2165. The sequence continues at coordinate 12,467 of JAYGEH010000432.1, read as the reverse complement.
ATTGACGATGGCGATGATGGGTTTGCCGAAATCGTCGTCGGTCATGCCGGTGGCACGCCAAAGGCCGCGGGCGCCGGACATGTTGCGGCCATGGGTCGATGTCCTGGAACGAAGAACGGGCATAACCTTTCCTCACCTGATTAGGGGCGGACCATAACCGCGCTGGGCAGGGCATTCCACCCCACATTTCCTGGGTACATTATCACAATCGCCTTACAACCGGTCGAGGGGCCCCTTGGCCATTTCCTCGAGGGTTTTCTCGATCTCCTTTAAGCGCTTTTCCAGATCCCGGTCGAGCTGCGCCAATTGCCGGTCGAACAGGAACACCCGCGCGAAATGATCGCGGCGGCGGCCTACCTGGTAATAGCGGTCGAGCCGGCGCAACCCCCAGGTGCCGAGCACGGCGAACAAAACGCCGCCGGCGATAATCAATACGACCGCCGCCGTTTGCCGGTCCGGCGCCGCGTCGGCGGCCAGCAAGGTGCCCCAAAAGCCGATGGTGATGAGGCACGCCGCGCCGATGGTCAGACCGCGGGTGACGAAGCGCTGATCTTTTCGCCAATGGCGCTCGGCGTCGAGGATGGCGTTGTTGACCTCGTGCACGGCCAGCTCCTGCCAGTGCTTGAACGATATGCCGCCGCGCTGGGAACGGCCCTCGCGGATGAACTTCTCCAGGCGCTTGACGATCACGTCGGCGCGCTCCACCGGCGTCGGGTTCTTGCCCAGCCAATACTGGCTATAGTCCCGGGCTTGGAAGTCGGGCGTGGTTGCGGGAAGCTCGTCCTCGGTTTCGTTCATTTTCGGACACAGGCCACTAGGCGGCCGCGTAGAGGGTATCGATGATCGGGCATTCGGGCACTTCGGTGCCCGTGCACTCCGACACCATCTGCGCCAAAACCCCTTCCAGGTTTTTGAGGTCATGGATCTTTTGGCGCACGTCGCCGAGATGCAGTTCGGTCACCGATTTGACCTCGGCGCAACTGGCGGCGTCGCCGTCCACCAGTCCCAAAAGGTTGCGTATCTCGCCGATGGAAAAGCCGAGCTGGCGGCAACGCAAGATGAAGGTCAGACGCTTGACCTGGGCGTGGTCGAACATGCGGTGTCCGCCCTCGGTGCGCGCCGGCACATTCAGCAAATGAATTTTTTCGTAATACCGGATGGTTTCGATATTACAGCCGGTCTGCTTGGAAAGGGCGCCGATGCCCAGCACCGGATGTTGCGCGTCCATGGCGTATTTTCTCCCAATCTGTAGTCACTACAGATCGTACCATAGGAGCGGGGCGGCGAACAGACGCTTCGAAATTATCGATGACCGGCGGCGGATTTCAGTTCCACCGGCTCGCCGTGGGGGGTTTGCAGATAGGCTTCGGTCCAGGCCTCTTTGCGGCTCGCCAGATCGCCCGCACCGGCGAGGCCAGTTTCGATCAGCAGGCTTTCCAGGGCCGCCAGCCAGGCATCGTAGTAGGCCGAACCATCATCGGGCGCGCCGGCCTCGGCTTGGGCGCTTTGCACGGCGCCAAAACGTTCGCTCCATTCGGTCCAGGAGAAATGTCCGGCCTGGGACAGGCGCATGGTGATGGCGAACAGCTGGGCGTGCCAGGGCTCGGCAAAGACCTGCGGCTCTTGGATCGGGGCGATTGATGGTTCAGGCATGGTCAAGATAGCTTTCCGAGAGATCGAGGATGACCGAATCCTTAGCGCTGCCGTTGACGCCCCAAAGCTCGTTCGCGGCTATGCGCACCGCATAGAGATGCTGCGGCGCATCGCCGCCGCCGTGGGCGCTGGAATCGGGAAATACATGGGCGCCGTGATGGATGATGATCTCGCCCACCCGCCCCCTGGCATAGGCCGGCAGCCGCGTATGCCCCCTTGGACTATTGGTGTTGGTGCGCACCGCATCGCCAACCGAAAATTTCGGCGCCGCCTCAAGATCGCGCCGGGATTGGCGCCCCGAGGTACGCGCCTTCATTAGCTGGTCGGCGCCGGGCGGCGATGGGTTCTTTTCTGAACCGGGCGCGGCATGGCCGGCTTCGATCTCGGCCAGGCTGACCAAATCCGCCTCGACCAGCAAGTCGGCGAGTGAGGTGATCCAGCGTTCGTAGTAGGAAAAGTTCAAATATTGCGCCGGCCCCAAACGTTCGTTGGCATGGCGGCCCATATCGATATTCCATTTCCCATGCGCGCCCATGGCAATGCGCAGCGCCCAGGTTTTGCTCTCCCAATCGGAATGCCATACGGGCTCGTCCGCTTCGATGGGGATGGCGCCATAGCCCTGCATGCCGCCCATGTCATGAACGCCGTTCATAACGCGCATCCGATCATGGCATCGCGGGGGACAAAATCGGCCAGCTCGGCCTCGCTTTTGCCCTCGGTTCCTTCGGGCTGCATTGGAATCACCAGATAGCGGATTTCGGCGGTCGAATCCCAGACCCGGATTTCGGTCTCCTCGGGCAGGGTGACGCCGAATTCTTCCAATGCGGCGCGCGGCTCGATCACCACCCGCGAGCGGTAGGCGTTCGACTTGTACCAGGTCGGCGGCAGGCCCAGCACCGGCCACGGGTAACAGGAGCACAAGGTGCAGACGACCATGTTGTGGACATCTGGGGTGTTCTCGACGGCAACCATGTTCTCCCCCTGCATCCCTGAGAAACCGAGGCTGGCCAAGGCCGCCGATGCATCTTCCAGAAGCCAGGCCTTGAAGTCGGGATCGGTCCAGGCCTTGGCGACGGCGGCGGCGCCGTTCTTCGGCCCGACCTTGTTCTGGAAGGTGTCGATCAACGCATCCAGGGCGGCCGGATCGACCAGCCCCTTGTCCAAAAGAATGGTTTCGATGGCCTTCACCCTGAGCGCCGGGTCCGACGGCAGCAACGCATGGGTGGCGCTGCCGTGATGGTGCCCGTGGTCCGATTTTGTGTCTTGTTTGCTCATATTGCTATTCCCAACTGGTACAACGAATTTTTACTTTAGGACATAAACGCGAAATTGTCAGCCGTCGATGGCGGCCCTGTCCCCGGCAACATTCGGCGCCCGGTTTGAATTTCCGTTCCTTTCGATTTGGTTTCGTTTATGAGTTCTAACCATGGGATTCGAAATATTGGACATTGGCCTGTTGGCCGGCGCCTCGGCGGCCATAGCCAGCGGCCTTATCCAAGGCTATTCCGGATTTGCCGGCGCCTTGATCATCGTTCCCGTGCTTGCGGTTTTGTACAGCCCCATTGAGGCCATCGCCATCGCCGTCGTTGCCGGACTTGCCGGCAATCTGGTGCTGATGCGAAACGCCGCGAAAAGTACGAATTGGCGCGAAACCGGCGTCGTGTCGGCCGCCATCGCGATATCCATTCCCTTGGGCCTTTTATTCCTCCTTTCCGCCGAGCCGGCGGTTATCCGGCGCGGCATGGGCGTATTCATTCTGTTTGCCGCATTCCTGTTGATGTCGGGTTGGACCTATAAGGGGCCGCGCGGAATTATTTCCGGCGCCGTCGTCGGTTGGGTCAGCGGATTGATAATCGGCGCGTTCGGCGTTCCCTCGGGGCCGGTCTTCGTGGTCTATTTTCTATCGGCGCCGGTGCCGGTCCCGGTGCAAAGGGCCAACATAATCATGACCGTTTCGGTTCTCCTGACCATCATGCTGATCGGGCTGATCGTCGAAGGGGCATTCACCCAGGAAACGGTTGTCCGATGCGCGATCATCGCGCCGCTTTACCTGATCGCCGCGCAGGCCGGCAAAATGCTGTTCCTGTCGGTTCCGGCCACCTGGTTCAACAAAGTCGCCTATGTCCTGCTGCTGGCCTCCGGCACGATGGCGCTGCTTGCCTGAATTTGCCGGCTCGGAACCTGCTTAGCCGTCGATGGCGGCGGTGACGTCGATTTCGACCAGAGCGCCGGCGAGGATCAGGGCCGGAACGCCGACCAGGGTGCTCGCCGGTTTCGCGCCGCCATAAAATTCGCCCATCGCGGCGACCACCAGTTCCCGGTGTTCGGGCACCAGATCGACCACGAACACCCGCTGGCGGATCACATCGGACGGGCTCGCCCCGCAGGCCGCCAAGCCGATCTTCAGTTTATCGTAAACACCCTTGAACTGGGCCGCGAGATCGCCTTCCGGGCTAAGCTGGCCCGACAGATGCACCATCTTGCCGCCTTCGGTGACCACGGCGTTGGAAAAATGCGGCGGATCGTTCAGGCCCTCGATTGTCGGGCGTTCAACATTGAATCTGGGTTCGGCCATAAGCGTCTCCTCCTTGGAATGTGAAGCGTGGATGTTTCGGCTTTCGGTGCCTTTCGTTATTTCAATGGTTGACGCTGCCGCCGTCAACCACCAGGCATTGGCCGGTCATGAAATCGCTGTCGGGGGAGGCCAGAAACAAGACCGCGCCGACCAGATCGTCGGGCACTTCTTCGCGCTTGAGGGCGCGGCTTTGAATCATCGCGTTGCGCGCGGTTGCGTTGAATATTTCCGTATTGCCGAGGATGTTCTCGCTTAACGTCAATCCCGGCGCCAGGGTGTTGACGCAGATACCGTCAGCGCCCAATTCCCGGGACATGGAGCGGGTCATGGCGAGGAGCGCGCCCTTGGCGGTCACGTAATGGAGCATGCCGGGCGCGCCCTTGAACACGGTGCCGGACGCCAGGTTGATGATCTTGCCGTAGCCGCGGGCGCGCATGACCGGCGCCGCCGCCTTGGCGCAGAGGAAACTGCCGCGCACCGCGACGGCGAACATGGTGTCCCAATCTTCCACCGACAATTCCTCGAACGGGGCGTAGCGGAAGCGGCCCTTGGCGTTGTTGACCAGAATGTCGAGGCCGCCGAAATGTTCTTGCGCCGCGGCGACCAATGCCTGGCAGGAGGCTTCGTCGGAGACGTCGGTGGGCACGTCCAAAAGTTTTGCGTCCGGGTGATCCGCATGGATCGCTTCGATGGCGCCGCCGCCGGGCTCGATGTCGGCGATAACCACGGCGGCGCCTTCACCGGCCAGCTTCTTGGCGAAGGCCGCCCCCAGCCCCTGCGCCTCGCCGGTAACGATGGCAACGCGGCCATCCAGTCTTGCCATAACGCGCTTTCCCCAAAATCAACACCGGTGGAATTATAGCCTGCGCCGGGTTAGAACACTATGCGTTGCGGCGGCAGCAGATTCAGTGGGGCGGCATGAACGTTTCGGAAGTCATATCGGGGTATCTGGGCGCCGCCGGCATCCACTGTGTCTACGGCTATCCCGGCGATCCCAACATCGAATTGCTGGAAGCCCTGCGCGCCAACCGCATCGAATTCGTGCTGGCCCGCCGCGAAGGCACCGCAGCTTTGATGGCGGAGGCCTACGGCATGATCACCGGGCGGCCCGGGATCTGCATGTCCACCCTGGGGCCGGGCGCATCGAACCTGGTCAACGGCGTCGCCAACGCCTATCTGGACCGGGTGCCGATGATCGCCATCTCCGGGCAGATCGATACGGTGCGCGAACCCCTGTTCACCCACCAGGTGATCGATCACAACCGGATTTTTTCGCCGGTCAGCAAATGGACGGCAAGCGTGCTGCCCGGAAATGTGGGCGGCATCATGCGCCGCGCCCTGGCCACGGCGGCGGCGGAGCGGCCGGGCCCGGTGCATCTGACCACGCCCGCCAATGTGGTCGGCGCCGAGGCGGTTGACGACGCGATCATGCTGCCGCCAACCGCTAAAACCAATGGCGGCATTGCCCTGTTCGCCGCAACCGGGGTTAATCCGGATGTGTCAGTGCGGCTTCGGGACGCCCGCCGTCCCCTGATCATCGCCGGCATATCGGCGGCCCGGGCCAAGGCGACCGAAGCCCTGGTGCGCTTCGCCGAAAATACCGGAACGCCAGTCATCGTCTCGCCCATGGCCAAGGGGGTGTTCCCCGAAGACCATGTCCTATTCGCCGGCACCCTGGACATGGCCTGCAACGAATTCCTGTGGGATTTTGTCCTCCAAGCCGATCTGGTCCTCAATATCGGCTTCGATGCGGTCGAGCTGATCAAACCCTGGCCGGTGACGGCGCCGACCATCCACATCGACAGCGTCGCCAACTCAGATCAAATCTACGCCGCCGAGATCGAGCTTGTGGGCCCGATTGCGGCCAGCATCGACGCCCTGACGGATGATTTCAAAGGCCAGCCGAAATGGACCGAAGTGGTGCTTGGCAAACACCGCTCGGAGCTCAGGCGGTTGATGACCGAAGGCCGCGTCGCCGGCAAACTCAACCCCACCGACGTGGTCGATGTGGTGCGCGCCGAAGCCCCCAGCACGGCCGTGGTCACCACCGATGTGGGCTCCCACAAGCTGCTCGTCGGCCAGGGCTGGACCACCGTCAATCCCGGCGGCGTGCTGATGAGCAACGGCCTCTCTTCCATGGGCTTTTCCCTGCCGGCGGGCATCGTTGCCAAGCAGTTGCTCGGCGCCACCCCGGTGATCAGCTTTACCGGCGACGGCGGCCTCGCCATGGTGTAGGGCGAATTGCGGCTGGCCAGCGCTATGGGCCTTGGGCTGACGGTCAATGTCTTTTGCGACGACAGCCTCAACCGCGTCGAATTGAAACAAATGCGCCGCCAGTATGCGAGCACCGGCACCCGCCTGGAAGCCACCGATATGGTGAAGCTGGCCGAAGCCATGGACTGCGACGGGGTATATGTGGATAGTGAGAAAACATTGGCCGAGGCGTTGGCTAGTCAAGCCACCGCCCGCCCCCTGGTCATCGGCGCGGAAATCTATCCCAGCCAATATTTGGCGCAATTTTAGTTAGGAAGGAAGCATGGATACAAGCGGACCTGATATCGCGCGCTCGGCATTGATCATTGTCGATATGCAGAACGATTTCGTGCACGCGGACGGCGCCTTCAGCCACCGCGCTAAGGAGAATCCCGAAGCCGGGATCGACATGGAATTTCTGGGCTCGACGGTGGCGCCGATCAAGCGCCTGGCCGCGGCCTTCCGGGAAACCGGGCGGCCGGTGATCTATATCGCCCATGTGGTGAAGGCCGACCGTTCCGACGCCGCCTATCCCTATTGGCGCCACCCGCCGCCCAAGGGCAACCGCACCTTCATCACCGAAGGCACCTGGGGCGCGGCGGTCATCGACGAGCTGGCGCCGGAAGAGGGCGAGCATCTGGTTATCAAGAAAGGCTTCGGCGGCTTCGGCAACACGCGCCTGGATACGATCTTAAGAAACCAGGATATCACCACCTGCGTGGTCACCGGCGTCACCACCTGCGTCTGCGTTTCGACCACGATCCGGGGCGGGGTCGAACATAACTACCGCATGATCCTGGCCGGCGATGCCACCGCCGAAGTGAACAAAGACGCCCACGTGGCGGAGCTGAAAACCATGGCGCGGGTGTTCGCCGACGTCAAAACCACCGATGAGGTGATCGAAATGCTGAGCCAGCTCACCGGATAGCCGCAATACCCGCTATTGCCCCAATTCTTTCAGCGCCAAGTTCGCCAGATCGGTCTTCAATATTTTCCCCGCCTCGTTGCGCGGCATCCGTTTGACGATCCAGATGCGGGCCGGCGCCTTGGGCCCAAGCCTTGCATCGCAGATGCCGGTAAGCGCCTGGCAGAATTGGTCGAGTTGCGCCGGCGTGCGCGCGGCGTCCTTAACGGTGACCGCGGCGACCGGGATTTGCCCTTGGCTCTCGGAGGCAAAGGGAAAGGCGGCGGCTTCTTTTACGCCGGCGACGGCTTCGAGGACATCTTCGATTTCCCGCGGATAGATATTGATGCCGTCACGGATCATCAAATCGTCGCGGCGCCCCTTGAACAGGAGGGCGCCGTCTTCGGTCAGGGCGCCCAAATCTCCGGGCCGGTACCAGCCGTCTTTGAAGGCGGCCTCGGTGCCCTCGGGATCGTTCAGATAGCCCGAAAACATGCCCTCGGCGCGGAGCAGAATCTCGCCGGTTGCTCCCGGCGCCAATGGCGCGCCGTCGGGGCCGGCGATCCTGAGCTCCACTCCCGGGGCCGGCATGCCGACCGTGCCCGGGTGCGCCATCTGGGTTGCCGCGTTGGCGAATGTGGCCTCGCCGAATTCGTTGGTGCCATAGCCGATAAACAAATTCGGGCTCAAGCCTGTCCGCAGCCGCCGGCGCAATTTTTCGCTGACCGGGGATGAGCCGGCGACCAGGGATTTCAGCTTGGGAAAGCGCGGCGTATCGCCGTCTGCTTTTTCCAGGATCGCCTCGGCCTGGACGACCACCAGCGATAGGTGATCGAGGTCGAATTGATCATAGACCGACGTGGCTGCAACCGCCCCATCTGAGAATATGACCGTGCCGCCGGCGGCCAGGCAGCCAAGGGTCCGCCGTTTTCCCGTGAAGTAGTCGAACGCCACCATGGAATAATGGCGCTCTTGAAAGTTGATCGGCCGCACCTTGAGATCCCGCTCCATCATGGCGGCAAGATTGGCAGCGTTATAGGTAATGATCCTGGGCTTGCCGGTGGTTCCGGAACCCAGCACATACAGCAAGGGCGCATCGCCGGAGTTCCGCCGCAAGGTTCCCCCCGCCGCCGCGGCATCGCCGGCCAGCGACGCCAAGCTGACCCTGTGCAGCACCCCGCCGGCGCCCGGCCACGCCGTGTCGCCAAATATAACACCGGCGTCTGTTTGCACGGCGAGATCGTTGTTGAGCTGGTCCGGCCAATTATGGAGGAGGGAGATGTGGGCGAGGCCGCACCGAAAAGCGCCAAGCACGAATACCAGGTGAAGAAATTGATCCTTGAAGCGAAACCCGGCGGTACCGGTCTCGGGTGCGGCGTGGCGAAGCCGCCTGGCGGCCTTCCACACCAAAGAATGCAAGTCCCGGAAACTTACCGTCTTATCGCCCGTGATGACCGCAGCCGCGGATGGATGGCTCCCGGCAAGTTCGTGGACAGGGTCCGATAGATTTGCCACTTGCATGGGGCTCTGGCCGGTTTTTGCCGATGCCGCGCTTAAGTGTTGGCGACATCATCCATGACCGCCCGGTGCACCTCAAGGGCATGGCTAAGCTCCTCCGGATTGCAGCGGCCATAGCCGCAAACCGATGCCAGGCCGAAGTCCCGCCGGTGGGCTTTTGCCGCATCGTAGCGGCGGCGAAAATCGTCCAGCCCGTCCTCGGTATCGTGGATCAGGCCGAGATAAAGCTTGGCATCGTCGATTTGCAAATTTTCGAGCCCGGCAAAATAGTCCGCATCGAACGCCTTCCTTGGCGCCGGAATATGCACGAAGTCGGTGCGCCTGGGCGTCGCCTTGACCAGCGCGTTTACCAAGGCCACCGACGAGGCGACGCTTGTCGGCTTGAGCATCGGCCAGCCGCCCATTGTGCCGTAACAGATATGATAGCCGAGCCATGCCTCATCGGGCAGCTTGTCGAGATCGAGGCGGCGCGCCAGCTCGCTGTTCATGGCGATTTTGTCGGCCTTGTTGCCGGCCGGCCACCACGGCCAATAGCCGTCAACATCCAGGATTTCGCTGCAAACATCCCATTGGATCGCCAGGTCCCCGGCCGGAATTGCTTCGATGATTTCAGCAAGTTCCCGCTTGGCGACCTCTTCGTAGGCGGCTTCCATAATTGCAAAATCCCCGGGCTTTCGAAAATAGTTGCCGAACGCGCCGCGGGTGAACGGAATGGCGACTTGAAAGCGCATCGGGGCCGGAACCACGCCCTGGTCTTTAAGCTGGGTAAATTTTGCGTAAGATTCGATGGCCGCCGCCGCGTAGCCCAGATCCTTGAGCCGGATTTCGCTCACCCCGTCCTTGACCACCAGATGATTGTCGGCCCGGTCGGCATGGACCGCCCCCCTTGCGGCGGCGACCCGGTTGAAGCGCACATCCATATCATTGCGCATCTCCGGCGGGATTGGCTGAAATTCGACTTCGGGCAAATTTTTAAATCGTTCGTAAAGATAGCTCACCCAGACCAGGCGCGGCCCAATTTCGCCATCGGGCATGCAAGGCAAGTGATCGCCGAACATCTCGGCGCAGGTCTTGAACACGGCCTCTGCCGTGGGCAGCGGAATGGAGCCCACCATCAGCAGGTCTTGCGTCATGCGCGGCATATTACGGTTCCTTTTCCTCGATCAATGGCCGCGGGCAGAATACCCGGGTGCCATAAACACCATCCTTATGTGCCCTTATGTCTCTGGCAACAAATTACCATGGGCCGGACCACTCTTCCACCGATTGAGGTGGCACCCATGACCGGACCGAGGCCAATTTGCACCGGGTCCCCAGCCGGGCTAATCTTGTGGCGGCGAGCGGGGCCTGTTGCGCCGCCGCCGGGAAGGCAATCCAACTTAATGTTCCGATCCATCCGCGATACGCTCATGACCAAGAGCGCGCTGCGCGCGCTTCGCCACCGCAATTTCGCGATGGTCGAGCTGGCCGGCTGGTCGGCGGCGGCGGGGTTCTGGTTTTACCGTATCGGGCTGCAGGTGCTGACCTGGGAGCTGACCCATTCCGGCGCCTGGCTGGGGATCGTGGCGGTGGCCGAAGCGATCCCTTTGTTCCTTCTGCTGCCCCTCGGCGGCACCCTCGCCGACCGCTTCGACCGGCTGGTGCTGGCCCGCTTTATCCAGCTGGCGGTCATTGTGGTGACCGCGATGCTGGCCCTGGTCACCGTCATGGGCTGGATCAATCCGCCGTTGCTGGTGGTGCTGGCGGCGGCGCACGGCATCACCGGCGCGTTCTGGTTGCCGGTGCGCCTGGCCATGGTTCCCAATCTGGTGCCCAGGGACGATCTTGGCGCCGCCATCGCGCTGCACGCCACCCTGTTCAATCTGGCGCGCTTCTTAGGCCCCGCCCTGGCGGCGCCGATCCTGGCGGTCTGGGGCGTCGGTCCCGCTTTTGCCGTCGGCGCGGCGTGCTACATCCCGTTTTTTGTGGTGCTGTTCATGATCGAGCTGGAGCATACCGACAAGCGCGCCGAGCCGGGACGCAAAATGCTCGATCAAATCAAGGAAGGCTTCGTTTACGCCTTTTCCCATCCGGCGCTCAAATACTTGTTCGTGATCATCTTGGTGGCGGCGGTGTTCGGGCGCGCCTATATGGACCTTCTGGCCGGCATCTCCGAAGCCGTATTTTCCCGCGATCCCAAGGAGGCGGTCGCCATCTTTATTTCGGCCATCGGCCTCGGCGCCATATTCGGCTCGCTCCTGCTGGCCAATATCTCGCGGCCCGAGGCGCTGCTGCGCGCCTATTTTATCTGCCTGGCGGCGAACCTTTTCTTCTTGGCCCTGTTTGCCGCCACCCATCATTTCTGGTTCGCGGTCGGCTGTGCCATGGCGTTGAGCGTCGCCATGGTGGGCATGGACATCACCAGCCAGGTAATGGTGCAGATCACCGTCCGCGGTGAATTTCGCGGCCGCGCCATGGCCCTTTGGGGCCTATTCAGCCGGTCCGGGCCGGCGCTGGGTGCGGTGCTGCTGGGCTGGCTGTCCGGCTTCATCGGCTTTCAATGGCCGATCCTCGCCGCCGTCGCCATCACCGCCCTGGTTGGCTACGCGATCTTCGCCCGGCGCGAGGCGATCCGCGCCGGCCTCGAGGCCAAATAGGGCCTGGCGGATGGCAAGACTGCTTTCGGCCTCCACAAGGCACAGCTAAAACCTGCGGTAAGTTCGGTGACAGGAATCGCAGGACTGCTTGGTCTTCGCCGCGGCCTTGCGCAGCGCCGCAATATCCTGGGCAGCGGCGGCGGTGGCGGCGCTGTCGGGGGCCTTCTGGAAGATTGCCAGCGCCGCCTTGAAGCCGTCCATGTTCCGCCAAACCAGCGGCCGCGCCGCGGTGGCGGCCCCGCCGGAACCCGCCGGCCAGAGGCCGGCAAGCGCCCTGGCGTTGGCGGCAAGTTTTTGCGCGGCCTTCCCGGCGTTGGCGAAATTTCCACCCTCGACGGCGTCGTTCAACTTGCGGACGACGGTATAGTTCGAACCCATCAGCATCGTCCGCTTGAATGCGGCCTGGCTCATTTTCTGGCCCATATCCCGGGCCACGGCCGGCGCCCCGTTTGGCGCCGAAGCGATCAGGACCAAGCCCGCCAGCATGCCGGCGGCGCGTTTACCAAACTTAGCCGGGACCATATTTCACGCCGCTGCAATTAGAGCGGTTCCGGATAAATATGAAACATTTGACCGGGATGATTTTGCCCCGTGGCGAGGAGCGCGTCGCATGGCGATGCTTGGCATCGGCAAAGGCGTGCGACGACGTCCACGGGTCAAAAGCACCCGGCCTGCGGTGGGTCAAATCGGCTCCCCGGCGGCGCCCCGGCACTTGCCAGATGCGAAGGCATCGCGCTGCGCACCGCACCTACCCGGAAAACCGATTTGTTCCCATCAAATTGATTCATATTTTTCCGGAACTGCTCTAGGGTCCAGACTCATTCAAATCCAGTAGCAGATGAGTGCTGCGAAGCATAATCCGGCCATGTAGTTGTCGGCGTTTTTGTCGTAACGGGTGGCGATGCGGCGAAAGTCCTTGAGGCGCCCA
>JAYGEH010000410.1:0-5074 GCA_046582475.1 Rhodospirillales bacterium | reverse complement strand
CCGCTGGCGGCTGCTGGAAAACCGCGCCAACGATTACCGGATCGACCGGGAAATGCAGCTTACCGAAATTTTACCGGCATCCTCGGCTTCGTGCTGCAGGACCAGTTGGTTACCGAAAGCATGGGACCGATTGTCGATCGCAATAACGAGCATCTCGCCCCGTCCGACATCATGATCACCCGGGTGCGCCGCCGAATAGGTGCTGCCGCTCTAGCCGAACCGATTGGACCTGGCAAAACCCTTGGGCGGCAGGCGGCCCGATTGCGCGCGCTTGCCCTGCCAGGCCAGGAGATCGGTCTCGGTGCGGGTCCGCTCGCCGGTCTTCCAGGATAATCCATCGCCCATTTTGAAAGTCTTCACATCGGCCAGGCCGCCGTCCTTGTAGCGCTGTAATATGACGCCGCGCCCGCGGCTCATTTCCGGCACTTCGCCAACGGGGAAAATCAGCAGTTTCCGGTTTTCGCCGATGACCGCCACGGAATCGCCCTCGACGGCGCAGCAGGCCACGGCCTGGTCATCGCCGGAACCCACATTGAGCACCTGCTTGCCGCTCTTGGTCTGGGCCACCACGTCGTCGGTCTTGACCCGGAAACCGCGCCCGGCGCTGGACGCGATGAGCAGCGCGCCGCCCGGCCGCCACAAAAACAGCGCCACGATATGGTGCTCGTTGCCAAGCTCGGCCATGAGGCGCACCGGCTCGCCGAAGCCGCGCCCGCCGGGCAGCTTGTCGCAGGCGATGGTGTAAAATCGCCCGTTGGTGGCGAACAGCAAAAGCCTGTCGGTGGTCTCGGCGTGGATGGCGAAGCGCGCCTTGTCGCCTTCTTTGTATTTGACCTCGCCGAAATCTTCCAAATGCCCCTTGGCCGCCTTGATCCAGCCTTTCTCCGAGCACAATACGGTCACCGGCTCCTTCTCGATCAAGGCTTCCAGGGGCACATCCATCACCACCGGCGGCGCGCCGATCTCGGTGCGCCGTTTGCCGATTGCGTCCTTGCCCCCGAAGGTTTTCCGGATCGCCGAAATTTCGGCGCTGATGCGTTTCCAACGCGCCGCCTTGTCCTTCAGCAGCTTGTTCAGATCCTTCTTCTCAACCGTCAGGTCTTCGTTCTCGCGCTTGATCTCGATCTCTTCCAGGCGGCGCAAGGAGCGCAGGCGCATGTTGAGGATGGCGTCGGCCTGGGCTTCGTTGAGAGCGAAGGCCTTCATCAGGGACGCCTTGGGATCGTCGTCCTCGCGGATGATGCGGATCACCTGGTCCAGATTGAGGTATGCCGCCAGGTAGCCGGCCAATGTATCCAACCGCTGATCGATTTTCTCGATGCGGTGCCTGGTGCGGCGCAGCAAAACCACATGGCGGTGATCGAGGAACGCCTGTAATACGTCGCGAAGGTTCATCACCCTTGGCGTATTGTCGGCGCCGAGCACGTTCATATTGAGGCTGAAGCGGGTTTCCAGGTCCGAGAGCTTGAACAACTGGTCCATCAGCAATTCGGGATCGACCGAGCGGTTGCGGGGATCCAGCACGATGCGCACCTCGTCCGTGGACTCGTCGACTACATCGGCCAGGATCGCCAATCGCCGGTTGTTGATCAGCTCGGCGATTTTTTCGATCAGCCGGGATTTTTGCACCTGATAGGGAATTTCGGTGATCACGATCTGGTAGAGGCCGCGGCCGAGCTTCTCCTTGGTCCATTTGGCGCGCAGGCGGAAGCCGCCGCGTCCGGTCTTGTAGGCGGCGGCGATGGCGGCCGGGTCCTCGACCAGGATGCCGCCGGTGGGAAAGTCGGGGCCTGGAATGAAGTCCACCAGCTTGCCGATGGTGGCGTTCGGGAACTTGATCAGATGCAAAAGCGCGGCGCACAGCTCGCCCGCATTGTGCGGCGGAATCGATGTGGCCATGCCGACGGCGATACCGGCGGCGCCGTTGGCCAACAGGTTCGGGAAGGCGGCCGGCAGCACCACCGGTTCGCGCTCCTCGCCGTCATAGGTTTGCCGGAAATCGACGGCGTCCTCGTCGAGGCCGTCCATCAGGGCGGTGGCGACGCTGGTCAGGCGGGCCTCGGTGTACCGCATGGCGGCGGCGTTATCGCCGTCCACATTGCCGAAATTGCCCTGGCCGTCGACCAGCGGATAACGCACCGCGAAGTCCTGGGCCAAGCGCACCATGGCGTCATAGACGGCCACGTCGCCGTGCGGATGGTATTTGCCGATCACGTCGCCGACCACCCGGGCGCATTTCTTGTAGCCGTCGCCCGGGTCCAGCTTCAACTGGCGCATGGCAAAGAGAAGCCGCCGGTGCACCGGCTTCAAGCCGTCGCGCACATCGGGCAGCGAGCGCGACATGATGATCGACAACGCGTAGGACAGATAGCGCTCGGAAATGGCGTCGGCGAAACGCGTGTCGCGGATGTCGCTGGCGGGACCGGAACCGGGCGGCAGGGTCTTGGTACTCATGAATTCCTCAAATTGTAGTATGTATTTCTCATTTCACCCACGAGATATAGTATCCAATTTGGCCAAGCGGTCAATGAAACGTTGCCGCGCGGCGGGCCCACCGTGGGGCCGGTGGATGAACACATGGCGGTCCAGAAAATACCCGGTCAGCAATAATCCATCCATCACATCGCCCGCTTCCGGAGCGCCATCGGCGCCAGCCAGGAACGCCGGCAGCGGCAACAGTTTCTCCTTATAGGGCGCGCCGCCGGCGCGGGACACGGCGCGCCCGGATTTCGGCGACACATAGATCAAATCCTCGGCGGCTCCGGTGGCCGCGCATTCGCTCAAATCCAGCCCGAACCCCAGCTCGGCCAGCAATTCCATTTCGAAGACCACATAACCGGCCAGCCAGCCGCCGTTCTTGAGATCGTCGATCATACCTAAGAAGCGCCCATGCAGCGCTGCGTGGGGCTCCCGCTCGGGCAGGACGGCTTCGGTCACCGCGGCCAGCGCCGACAATCCGGCCAGGCGCAACGGATCGTCCAGGTAATCGACGGCCACGGCGCGGGTCAATTCGCACCTATAGGAGCCCAAATGCTCCTCCAGCCGCGCCTTCCAGGTGGCTGCGACCACGTTGCCCACTTCGTATACGCCGCGCGAACGCCGCTCGGCGCCGCCCCGCACCAGCCCCAGATGGCGGCCATGGGCGGCGGTCAGCAAGGAGACGATCACCGAGGTCTCCCCATGTTTCCGCGCCGCCAAGACGATGCCTGTATCGGTCCAATCCATGGCCGGAGTTAACGCCGATTCGGGGGCCGGTGGAAGGGGTAACGGCAAGCTCGCGGCCGTTTGGGATGGCATGGATGGCCGATTGGCCGCCCTTCGTGGAGCCTCCACCCGATCCATCCCCATGCCCCGAGGTGCCTGAAATGGCGCCCGGATGGCCGAACCTGCCATCTCCAGCCGGGCTCTGCCTCCAGATTTTCTTTTAATGCGAGCATTGTTTTCATAATCTCGTGCGACATCATCCCGCGACCCCATTACGGTTATGACGGTTTCTTACGGTTTGTGACGGTTTTTTCCATTTGATGCGACACCAACCGGCGAAATCACCATGGGGGGCGGTGGGGGTAAATGGGGGTACCGACGGCGCAGCCCACATGGGGATGGCATGGTTGGCCGTGTGGGCGTCGAACTTGGCACCTGTTTGTGATCGGAGCTCCGCCGATTGGCCGTCCGTCCCGGCACCTCGCCATGGTATTCGCTCGGCCAGACCGGCGTCGAACTTGGCACCTGTCGGTGATCGGAGCTCCGCCGATTGGTGCGTCGATCCAGGCACCTCGCGTCCGATACACCACCGATCCGACACGCCAACGGCTCACGCACGGCGTTGCCGTGGAGGGGATCAGTTCGTCCTATTCACAATGTTCAAGAGCAGCATGAGCTATATAGTTTGTGGGTCGCGCGCCGCAAGGGGGGAATCCGGTATCAGATATCAGGGATCAGACCGACCCCCTACCCCGCCTCGCCGTCTTCTAATTCATTCAAATCGTCGAGAAGCATAGCACGTATATCACCAGCTGGACCATCGGGGAAACGATCCGCAAATGGCGAGATAATCTCCAACGCTTCGGTATAAGACGCCCGAGCCTCTTCGACGCGACCCAGACCCTCAAGCACCATCCCACGCACACCAAGACTGACGGCTAAGTCGGGACGAAACGCTTCTGGTTGAAGACCGGCAAGGCCCCTATAGATATCTAAGGTTTCCTGGATAGTGCCAAGAGCTACTTCCGGCTTTCCGAGGGAACCTAATTGGTCGGACAAATTGTTTAGTGAATCGGCTAGGGCGGGACGGTATAATTCGGGCTTAACTTTGGCCAGGTCCCTGAAAATGTCCACAGACTCTTGGGCCGTGTCTAAAGCAATATCCTGCATGCCCTGATTGGTTAATTGAGACGATAAATTGTTGAGGGACTGCGCCAAATTGAAACGGAATGTTTCGGGTCTAGATTCCGCTAATTCTCTGTAAATTGCCACGGCCTCCCGAATGGCGTCAAAAGCTTCGCTTTTTCTGCCTAGATCGCTCAATCGAGCCGACAAATTGTTTAGTGATACGGCCAGATGGGAACGAAATGCTTCGGGTTGGTTTTCGGCCAAATCTCTAAGGATTTCTACAGCTTCTTGGATGTACTCTAACGCCGCTTCGCGTCTACCGAGACGTCCGAGGTCCACTGAGATGTTATTTAGATATGCTGCTCTCTCCTCGTCATTAGCCGCTACCTCGACCATTGACATATGAACCGTCAAAGCCGTTTCCACCAAATATATTGGCAGGTTTGAATCACTTAGCGGACCGTCAAGAATGGCGCCTCGGTCGAAGTTGCCCTGAACGCTAGTTTCCAACCAGCCGCTAATGTGCGGGTGTCCCGCACCGGGAAGGTCGAGCACTTCCTTCGCATCATAAATCAATCGTCCCAAACGCTTTATACCGCCTTCTTGGGTCAGGACTCATTAATTCAGATAGAAGATAACAATAGCGGCGATGCATATGGCTGAAAAGAAGGTGTGTGCGCAACGGTCATATCGTGTTGCAACGCGGCGCCAGTCTTTGAGTTTGCCGAACATGTTCTCGACC
>JAYGEH010000342.1:0-5706 GCA_046582475.1 Rhodospirillales bacterium | reverse complement strand
GTGCTTTTGACCGGGACCCGATCTGCGGAGAGCATTATGGCCAGCGGCCATGGATCAGTGCCGCACAAACAGGCCGGACACATGGCAGCACCGACCAGCGTTGTATTTAAGTCAAATTAGTCCTTGCCAACAGGGAGCCGTTCACACATGGCTAAAAGCAGACCTCCCGCGTCTCCAATTTGATGTCCGCTATGCGCCCGAAAGCAGATGGGGTGGATGGCTCCCGCTCCCGGCATCGCGATGTGCCAAAGTGTGGTTGTCATATTCAACCACGAGCAAAAGGAGCCACCCACCCCATCTGCTTTCGGGGTAACACCGTACGTTCAACGGGGTACGGAAAACACAGGGTTTATGTCGATCGGTTGGAGGGGGTATTCTGTACCCCCTGATTTAGCGACTTTAGACCGACTTAGGAGTAGCATTATCTTGCAAGGCGCGCGCAGACTGTTTGCGGCTATGGCGCCGGTGCCGGCGCGGGTTCAAGCCCGCCATCCATCTGCTCGCACTTGCATGCCTTCAATTTCCTACCATATAAGTCTCCTGCTCTTGAACATTGTGAATAGACCATTTCGAAACACCGCCCGATTGTTGGGCCGGCGGTTGGTTGCGCGCTTGCAGAGACCGGCATGGGCGGCGAAAAAACCGATATGATCCGGTAGGAACCGGTAGGAATAGTGATGAACCGGTATGGTCGATTTTCGGAATTATATTGCACGAAATTATTGGAAAGTCCCACGTATTAGAGGAGCGACGAAGAGAGCGGGTTGGCGAGGTCGACGCCCTGTCCGGCGGGCGCCTGGAAGTGGGATTTGCGCGCGCCTTCCCGCCCCACGAGTTCCGGGCGCTCAGACGCAGCCTGGACGAAAGCCGCGCCCGCTTTAGCCGCTGATTTCGCCGGTGACGCGCCAGTTTAATTGCCGGGATTTCGACCGTCTGCCCAGCTTGATCTTGTCTTTTTTGGCCTTTTTGCGCAGCGCCGCCTCCAATCCCCGCAAAAGGGCCGCGGGCAGATCTTCGTTGCCGAGTTGCACGGTTATCGGGCCATTGGGCGCCGCCTTGGAGGGACGCGAATTCTTTCGGGATTTGGAATTTCCGCCGCCGAAAATATCTTCCCAACCGGAACGGTATTCGTCGGAACTCACGCTGGAAAAGTAGCTGACCTCAAGGGCCGACGCAGATTTGTTTTTGCTGCTGCTGCCGTCGCCGCTACTGCCGCTGTTGGTAGAGGCCGAACTATCGCCGGCTGGCTTGTCTTTTGCCGGCTTGGCGGTGTCGGTCTTGGCGGATGCTTTCTCTTCGCTCATGCGCGATTTTCCTCGGATCGATTTAGATAAGGGATTTTTCCTGGGTAAATTCGGTCAGGCTATAGCCCATATTTTTGGGAATTGAAAACACCATGCCATCGGCGGCGGGCGTGATTTTGGGCGTCAGCGGAACGACCTTGGCCCGGGCCGCATGGGCGATGGCTTCGGCCACCGAATTGGCGTTCTCGGCGAGCCGGATCAGGTTGGAGCGGGTCACGAACACAATGGCCCAAATTCCGGCATCCGCATCGGCCAGGGCCTGGGCTGGTGTGGTCCAGGTGGACGCCACCGATTCAACCGTATCGTGGGATGCCGCCTGTTCATCGGGCGCGGCAATAAGATAGAAGTGGGTATCGTAGCGCCGGGGCAAGCCCTCGGGCGTGATCCAATGGGCGAAGGGCGTCAAGTTCCCGCAGGCCAACTTTAGGTTCTCGGCCGCCGCCATATCCCAGATGCCGGTCTCGCCCCGGTTCATTTTATCCCGGTAGCGGGCCTGCAATTCTCTAGCGCGCTCCCCGGAAAGCAATTCCGGCGCATCGCCATCGTGGGCCAAAAGGATGCCCGATTCCTCGAAGGTTTCGCGGATCGCGCAGACCCGCATCGCCCTTTCGGCGGCATCCAAGGTGTCGCCGCCGGTGCAAAAGCGAAGGCGGCTTTCATCGCCGTCGGCCTGGTCCAGGCGGCCGCCCGGGAACACCAGCGCGCCGCCGGCAAAACCCATTTTCTGATGGCGCTTGATCATAAAGACTTCGGGGCCCGCCTCGGTATCGCGAAGCATCAATACGGTGGCCGCCAGGGACGGGGTTGAAGACTGAGCTTCGGGCATGGTTTACCTTCGGTTATGGCGCGGCTATGGATAACGGGATATTGCAGATATCACAATCAAATCGGGAGACGTTACCTTGCTGTTTGCCGTTAAATTATTCGATCGGGACGATCCCGGCGGTGCGCTGCGCGATGCCAACCGGGCCGACCATCTGGACTATCTCAGCTCCTTCGAAGACCGCACCCTGTTCGCCGGGCCAATCCTGACCGGCGATAGGAGCAAGGAGCTGGGCAGCCACCGATTGATCGATTTGAAAGACCGGGCCGAGGCCGAGGCCCATGTAGCGGGCGAGCCCTATGTTCTGGGCGGCCTGCAATATGGAGCCGAGATTCATCCCTGGTCGGCCAGCCTTGCCTGTAGCTGGCGCGACCGCCCGCGCACCGAAGGCAACGCCCAGTTCCTGATCCCTGCCATCGACAAGCCGGGCAACGATGAATTGCGCGATGAATTGCACGATGAATTGCGCGCCGAGCACGAAGCCTATCAAGCCGGCTTCGCGCATCTCTATATGACCCGGGGGCCGCTCCTGAGCGGCGACGGCAACCGCCAGATCGGTAGCCTGATGATCATCGATGTGCCCGATTTGGCCGCCGCCAAGACGATTTGGGACGGCGAGCCGTTCAACACCGGCGGCCTGTTCGAGCGGGTGGAATTCTATGGTTGGCGCTTCGGCCGCGTCTTCGACCGCTTCAATCGGGTGGACTAAGTGGCCAGTATCGCCACGCTGACCGCCACCAGGAACCAGAGCACGATCAGCCGGAACAGGCGCACCGGGAGTACCGTGAACAGGCGCGCGCCCAGCCAGACGGCGGCGATCGACGGCATCGCCAGAACGCCGATCGTGATAAACACCGTCGACGTGACGACGCCGGCGATAATCAGGGCGACCAGCACGGCGGTGCCGGTGCAACCCATGACGATGATGATATTGGCCCGCTGGATGCGCGCCGCGTCCGGGATGGCCAGAAAATAGAGCACCGCCGCCGGCCCGCCCACCGACGAGATGCCGTTGATGAAGCCGCACAGGGCTCCCGATATCATGCTCGGCAGGGCCCCGCGCGGGCCCCGGTAGGTCCAGCCGCGCATGGTGATCAAAGCCATCCCCATGACCAGGACGACGATGATTTTCTTGACCAGCTCCGGATCCAGGCTGACCAGCAGCACCGCGCCGAACGGCACCAGCAGAATCGCCGCCGCCAGCATCGGCGCCACATCGCGCCAATTGGCCAGCGGCACCGACGACGCGGTCAATTGGACGGTGGCCAAAAGGCTGAGGCCGGCGGTGGTCGCCACAGCATCCACCGGCCCCCAAAGGATGGCGAACAACGGCGTCATCACCAGGCCCGACCCGAAGCCGGTATAGCCGCGCACAAAGCCGCCGGCGAAGACAATCAGCAGGGCGAACAGATCGCTCATTTGCAAGATGGGATCGAGGGACATGGAATTTGGGATCGCCGGGTTGTGGGTCAAGTTCGTTTTCAAACGGGATAATATTTGTGGCGGGCGGCGCATGCAGAGCTTATCTTAAGCTTCCGTAATAAAGGCGGGACAAAGGAAGTCAACATGGCCAACATTCGTTCCGGCGCGACCAGCAATCGCCGTGCATTCAAAAGAAAGTCGGTCCTCCAGGCGGCGGCGCTGCAGATTGGAACCTCGTCGAGCCCATGCTCGGTGATCGATATCTCGGTTGGCGGCGCCCAGATCGAAATTGAGCCGGGGGTTGAAAACGGAAAAACCGCCACCCTCGCAATCGAGAATTTCGGCGCCTTCGAAGCGCAAGTCGCTTGGGCGCGCAAGGACCGCTGCGGCCTAAAGCTTACCGGCGATCCCGAGGTCATCGCCGAATCGCTTATGGCCATGGCCACCTACGGGTAAGGAATGATCTAGAACTGGTAGCGGCGCAGGCCGCCATCGACCGGAATGACGGTGCCGGTGATGTAACGGGCCAACGGCGATACCAGATAGCAGACCAGATTGGCAATATCGTCCGGCTGGCCATATACACCCACCGGAATTTCATTCTCCGACTGCCATTTGCGGTATTCGGGCGTGTAGTTGCGCAAAATCTGCTCGGAGATTATCCGCCCCGGAGGAATGCAGTTGACCGTTATGCCGTGTTTGCCCACTTCCCGCGACATGCCCTTGGCCCAGCTGTGCATGGCCGCCTTGGCGCAGAACGCGCCGTTGATGCCGTCCGGTTCCGATTTGCCGGTGATGTTGATGATCCGCCCCCATTGCCGTTCGATCATCTGATCCAAGAGCGTCCGCGCCAATTGCCGCTGGCGGGTGAAGTTGAGGGTCATGGCCTCTTCCCACTGTTCCTCGGTGGTGTCCAGGTCAAACGCGCGGCTGCCGCCGGCGTTGTTGACCAGGATATCGACCGGGCCGAGCCCTTCGAGCGCCGCGCCGGCGACCATCTGGGAAGCGCCGTCGGCGAGAAGATCGGCCTCGATCACCACCGGGGCCGGGCCGCCGGCGCCGGTGATTTCGCCCGCCACTTCCTCAAGTTGCCCGACCCGGCGCGCCGCGATGGCGAGGCGCACGCCTTCGCCGCCGAGGGCCACGGCGATGCCGCGCCCGATACCGCTCGAGGCGCCGGTCACCAAGGCTGTTTTGCCGCTGATATTCAGATCCATGCCTGTGCCTCCGTTGGCCGCATAGAAGAGGAACAGGCGCCTGTTGTAAACGCCCAAGTCGGCGACTATCGTTTCGCCTGGCATTGGCACCGATCGTGGGAGGACGGCCATGGCCGGCAGCATGAAACCGGTTGGCAAGGATATCTTGGAATATCTGCGCGCCGTCTCCTTGCGCGAAGCGGAACCATTACGCCGATTGCACGAGGCCACCGGCGCGATCCCCGAATCCGGTTGGCAAGCGGCCCCGGAACAGGCCCAGTTCCTGGCCCTCCTGGTCCAAATTTCCGGCGCCCGCCGGGTTCTGGAGGTGGGCACCTTTACTGGCTACTCGACCTTGGCCATGGCCATGGCGCTGCCCGAAGGCGGGCGTCTGGTGACCTGCGATTTGGTCCCTGACTATGTGGAAATCGGCATACCTTTTTGGCGCCAGGCCGGCGTCGATGCGCGCATCGAAATCCGATACGGCTCCGCCACCGATAGCCTTGGCGCGATGATCGAGGGCGGCGAAATATTCGATATGGCCTTCATCGACGCCAACAAGAAAGACTACGATACCTATTACGAACAAGTGCTCCAACTGTTGCCGCCGGGCGGGCTGATCGCCTTCGACAATGTCTTTTGGAGCGGCAAGGTGCTGGATGAAAACCGCACCGAAAAATCCACCATGGCCTTGCGCGCCCTCAATAAAAAGTTGCACACCGATGCCCGCGTCAGCATCTCTATGCTGCCGCTCAACGACGGTATGACGCTGTGCTGGAAACGACCGGTTTATACCAAGGATCAGTGATCAAGACCCCTAGAGACGGTCTAGCAAAGTTTTCGGCAAGGAGCGTGCGATGCGGGGCATCGGAAGGCGTGCGCGACGCTGCCCGAAAGCCTTGCTAGTCATCTAAATCTAAAGTTCGGCACATAAGTTATTCTCGACGCGATGGCAAAATCG
>JAYGEH010000289.1:0-31344 GCA_046582475.1 Rhodospirillales bacterium | reverse complement strand
CGCCAGGCCGCGCACCGCCACCCGGTGGCAAGGGCCCAGCAACACCACTCGGCGGATAATGCCGCGTGCCGGCGCCAAGGCGTTATAGGCGGCCGCCGCGGTCAGCCCGGAATAAACATAGCCGGCGTGGTGCGCGATGATGGCTTTCGGCGCCGGGCCGTCGGTGACGCCGATCTCGGTCTTGGCCCGCTCCAGATACTGGCGCACCGAGGCTTGCAGCTCGGCCGCGTCGCCGGGATAGAAGGTGCCCGCCACCGCCGGAGGGCGCACCTTGGAAAATGTTCTCGCGGTTACAAGGGCCATTTGTCGTCTTTCCAGTTGAATCGCATTCTAAGGACGCACTGCATCGCCGTCCATGCTATACTATAAAAATGGACGCAGAAGTTTATCCGGGCGCCTTCAAGGGGCGCTATTGGCACACCCTCGACGATGGCCGGGTGCAGTGCGATATCTGCCCGCGCTTTTGCAAATTGCGCGACGGCCAGCGCGGCCTTTGCTTCGTGCGCGCCGCCGCCGATGGCGGTATCGTGCTGACCACCTATGGCCGCTCGTCGGGGTTCTGTATCGATCCGGTGGAGAAAAAGCCGCTCGATCATTTCCTGCCGGGAACGCCGGTCCTCAGTTTCGGCACGGCCGGCTGCAACCTTACCTGCAAGTTCTGCCAGAACTGGGATATCTCCAAATCCCGCCAATTCGACAAGCTCCAGGACCAGGCCACGCCGGACATGATCGCCGAGGCGGCGCAAATCACCAAATGCAAAAGCGTCGCCTTCACCTATAACGATCCGGTGATATTTCTGGAATACGCCATCGACGTGGCCGAGGCCTGCCATGCCCGCGGTATCAGGACGGTGGCGGTCACGGCGGGCTATATCTCGCCCGAGCCGCGCGCCGAGTTCTTCGCCCACATGGACGCCGCCAACGTGGACCTGAAGGGCTTTACCGAAAAATTCTACACCGAGCTGTGCTCGTCGAGCCTGGCATCGGTGCTGGAAACGTTGAAATATTTAAAGCATGAAACCGATGTGTGGTTCGAAATCACCACCCTGCTGATCCCCGGGCAAAACGATTCCGACGCCGAGTTGCACGAAGAATGCGCCTGGATCGCCGAGCACCTGGGCAATGACGTGCCGCTGCATTTCTCCGCCTTCCATCCGGATTGGAAAATGCGCGATATCGAGAATACGCCGGCCGACACCTTGCGCCGGGCCCGCGCCATCGCCCTCGAATACGGGCTCCGCTATGTCTATGTGGGCAACGTGCACGATCCGGCGGCGGCCAGCACCTATTGCCACAATTGCGGCGAGATGCTGATCGGGCGCGACTGGTACCAGCTATCCACCTGGAACCTGACCGATACCGGCATCTGCACATCCTGCGGCGCCCAATGCGCCGGCATCTTCGACGGCCCGCCCGGCACCTGGGGGCGGCAGCGCAAACCGATCCGCCTGCGCGTCAAGGCTTAGGGGCCAAAATTAATCCGCTGTCCCGTTGCGGGCGGCGGCTATCCAGACATTGCGGATAAAATTGGATGCAGGAACGCTATCTCGGTGATGCGCACGATTTCCTAAAATACGCGCTGATCCGGTTTTTTTCGGATTATACGGGACTTGCATTCGGGCTGAATTGGTATCTCACGCGCCCCGGGAATGTTGACGCAAATTTCAATAATGATGGTGAGAAGCGCCATCATATGAACGATCAAACCTGGCAGAGGATCGATGCGGATCTGATCGAAATGCTGCAACCGTTCCAGGAGAGCCAAAACCGAACCTTGGCCCGTTTCATGGACGCCGGCATATTACCGGACAATGTCCGCTACCATTGCGACGAACTCACCGCCGGCAACCGCACCGCCTGGATCATTAATTCCGCCGATGCGTTGCGGGGCTCGCAAATCCTATTCCTTGATCCGGACAATGGTTTGGAGGTCCAATCGATGACCCGTAGAACGGCGCCAAAATATGCGCGTTACGAAGACGTTGCCTGGTATCTCGATCAAGGGCACTCGGTGATCTGCATTCAATTCGCGCGCCAGGTCTCGCCAGCCAAAAGGGCGGCCGAAGTGTCGGAGAAATTGAGGACCAGGACCCGGCGGGGAAACCTGCTTCCGGTCTTAAGAGGCCGGTCCGTTCCCAACATCCTGTTGTTCACCATGGCCCAGGATGAGCACAAAGAGAAACTGATCGATGCCATCCATGATTTTGCCGCCAAGAGTGATAAGATCGAGGTGATGTAAGCACATTTGGACAATTTACGAGTGCCTTCCGGCCATCAAAAAATTTGTATATGTTCCAGTTATGTGCTACAATAACGGGTTGTCGTGGCGGCGTCCGGATACCGGAAATTCGTCTCGATTGACGCGGCGGCCGGTGGCGAACGAATCGTGGGTTTTGCGTCCAATAATCCTCAGCTGTCTCAGCGTCTCGTAAGTTCAAAATCTCTACCAAAGGTGATTTCTACTCCTACAAATCCCGGTAAATCCCGGTAAAACCCTACAGGATTTTCGCAAAATAAATGTCGCATCATCGACCCTTTACCAGCGGTGCCAATATGCTAAACGGTCGAGCAGCCGCTGCGCAGCGGTTAGGGACTGAACCGTTGCCATGAAAAACCGATGGATAACTTTGGCGGCGAAGCTGGCCGTTTCGGGCGGCCTGTTGTGGGTCATCGCCGCCAATTTCGATATCGGCGCGTCGGCGGCCAGGCTGAAGGATTTGGATATCGGGTATTTGTTGGCGGCGGCGGGCGTGTTTATGCTGCTGCTGGCCAACAACACGGCGCGCTGGCGCACCGTGATGCGCGCCATCGACGCCGTGCTGCCGCTTTGGCGGAGCTTTCAAATTCTCTATGTCGGCGTCTTTTTCAATCAGACCCTGCCGTCGTCGGTGGGCGGCGATGCGGTGCGCATGATCCTGGCGCGCAAACACGGCCTCACCCTGCAGGGCGCCGTCAACGGGGTCATGCTGGAACGGGTGGTCAATGTCTTTGGGCTGATCGTTCTGGTGGTTGCGGCGCAGCCGCTTCTTCTGGCCCGCATCGGCGACAACCCGGCAAAATTCGTGTTCCCGGCGTTGGCCGCCGTGGCCGTTGCCGGTATCGTATTTTTGATGCTGCTGGACCGCATTCCGGAACGCCACCGGTGCTGGCCGGTGGTGCGGGGCGCCGCCAACCTGGCCGGCGCTACAAAGCGCCTGCTTCTGGCGCCGGCGCGCCCCTTGGCGGCGGTCGGGTTCGGCGTCTTGGGCATGATCCTGATTTCGCTGATCGTCTATTTCCTGGCCCTCGCCCTCGGCATCGGCGTTAGTCCCATCGATTGCATGGTGCTGGTGCCGCCGGTCATGCTGATCGCCTCGATCCCGATCTCCATCGCCGGCTGGGGATTGCGGGAATCGGCCATGGTCGCGGCCTTCGGATTTATCGGCGTGCCCGAGGGCGATGCCTTCGTGCTGTCGCTGCTGTTCGGCCTCGCCAATGTCATCGTGGCTTTGCCGGGCGGTTTGATCTGGCTGGTGGGCGGCTACCGGGCAGAGGCGGCGGATAATGGCTGATCACTGATCCTTGGTATAAGCCAATATGCAAACGAGTGCTTTCAATTTGGCGCGTCGCGGTTACAGTTCTGCAAGGATTGTCTGGACCCAAAAACGAACGAGGTTTTCATGAAAATTTCCTTTGCCAAGCCGGTCTTGCCGGGAACCGGAACCGCCGTCGTCGTCGCCCTTGCCAAGGGCGCGCTGACGCCATCGGCCGCAAAGCTGGACGCCAAAACCGGCGGCGCCATCAAACGCGCCATTCGCGCCAGCCGCTTCGAGGGCAATAAGGGCCAGAGCCTGAACATCATCGCGCCGGCGGGCACAAGACTGGAACGGATCATGGTGGTCGGTCTCGGCAAGGCCGCCGACGTGACCGATCTGGAAATGCAGAAGCTGGGCGGCACCATCTATGCCGGCACGCGGCGGGTCAAAATCGGCAAGGTCTCGGTGTCGGTGGACCCGGTTTCGGACGCCAAAATGTCGGCGGCGGAGATGGCCGCCGAGATCGCCTTCGGCGCGCGCCTCCGCTCCTACCGGTTCGACAAATACAAAACCAAGGAAAAGAAATCCGACAAGCCGTCGATTACCGCGCTCACCGTTCAATGCGGGCGTTTCACCGATGCCAGGCGGCGCTTCGCGAAATTGGGCAAAATCGCCGACGGCGTCTTCTTCACCCGCGATCTGGTGTCCGAGCCCGCCAACATCATCTATCCCGACAGCCTCGCCAAACAGGCCAAAACCCTGGAGAAGCTGGGCGTCAAGGTGGAATTGCTGGGCGAAGCCGCCATGCGCCGCCTGGGCATGGGCGCGCTTCTCGGCGTCGGCCAGGGCAGCGACCGGGATTCCAAGATGGTGGTCATGCAATGGAACGGCGCCGGCGGGGGTAAATCCAAGGCGGACGCCCCCATCGCCTTCATCGGCAAG
The DNA here is from genome assembly GCA_046582475.1 of Rhodospirillales bacterium. Classification (GTDB taxonomy): domain Bacteria; phylum Pseudomonadota; class Alphaproteobacteria; order Rhodospirillales; family UBA2165. The sequence continues at coordinate 26,887 of JAYGEH010000289.1, read as the reverse complement.
GGCGTCACCTTCGACACCGGCGGCATCTCGATCAAGCCGGCGGCGGGCATGGAAGACATGAAATGGGACATGGGCGGCTCCGGCGTGGTCATCGGATTGATGAAGGTGCTGGCCGGGCGCAAGGCCAAGGTGAACGTGGTCGGCGTCGTCGGACTGGTGGAAAACATGCCCGGTTCCAAGGCCCAGCGCCCCGGTGATATCGTCACCTCCATGTCGGGCCAGACCATCGAGGTTTTGAACACCGATGCCGAGGGACGGCTGGTCCTGGCCGATGCGCTCTGGTACTGCAAGGAACGCTTCAAGCCCAAATTCATGATCAACCTGGCGACCCTGACCGGCGCCATTATCGTCGCCCTCGGTAACGAGCAGGCCGGCCTGTTTTCCAACAACGACCGCCTCTGCGAGCGGCTTAAGTCCGCCGGCGACGCGGTTGGCGAATTGGTATGGCGGCTGCCGTTAAGCGACGCCTACGACAAGTTGATCAATTCCGACGCCGCCGACATGAAAAATATCGGCGGCCGCGGCGCCGGATCGATCACCGCCGCCCAGTTCCTCAAAAGGTTCGTCGGCGATACCCCCTGGGTGCATATGGACATCGCCGGAGTCACCTGGTCGAAGAGCGACAAGCCAACGGTGCCGAAGGGCGGCACCGCGTTCGGCGTCCGCCTCCTGGACCGGCTGGTCAGCAACCATTACGAAGCGAAGTAACCGGCGCAGATGACCGATATAGCGTTCTATCATTTGCAGCGTTCGCCCCTGGCGGCCGTGTTGCCGGCGCTGCTCCGGCGCACGCTGGCTGCGGGCAAGCGCGGGCTGGTGCTGACCGGCTCGGAGGAGCGCTGCGAGGATTTGAACGCGCTTCTATGGACGCAAGACCCGAACGGCTGGCTGCCCCACGGCAGCGCCCGCGACGGATCGGCCGAGGCGCAGCCCATATGGCTGACGGAAAGGGATGAGAATCCCAACAGCGCCGAGTACGTGTTCCTGACCGACGGCGCCGAGGTGGCCGATCTGGGGCAGTTCGAACGCGGCTTCGATCTCTTCGACGGCAACGATGAAGCCGCCTTGGAAGCCGCCCGGGGCCGCTGGCGGGCGCTCACCGGTAGCGGCCACGCGCTCACCTACTGGCAGCAGAACGAGGCTGGCAAGTGGCAGGAGAAGACCGGCTAGGCGGGCTGGTATTATTGCAGGCAGGCGTTTTCCTGGCGGCTTTTGCGGATGCGCACCCGCAAGCGCTCGCCGGTGCCCTGACCCTTGAGCGAAAAGCCGCTAGCCGCCGGCGCCGGGCCGAGGGCGGCAAGGGCCAGTGTCCAGGCGGCGCAGGCCTTGGCGGCATCGCCCTTGATAAGCAAAACGGCGGCGATGTTGTCGTGCTGAATGGCGATGCCGGCCGGGTTGTCCAACTTGGTCTCCAGCGCCAGGGATTGGCGGTGCAACGCCAGGGCGCGGTCCAGATCACCCTGTTTGCTGAGCAGCCGGGCCAGGCGGCGCAATTGGTTCGAGCGGTTGGCATCCGCGAGACCGGTCGCGGGCTTCGGCTGATCGGCGGCGGTTGCGGCCGGCCCAGTGCTCGAATCTGTGGGCTCGACGATTGCCGAATATTGCGGCGGCGGCGGCGCAAACGGGTCGGGGCCGGTAGTCAGCAGCATCACCAGAGCGCCGATGATGAAAACCATGAAGAGGATCCAGACCAGATTGTTTTTGAAGGATTTCATGGCGGTCCCGGTCTTGCGCTAGCAATCCTGGTCACGGCCGGCGGGCTGAAATTTCATGATCCTGACGGCGACCGGCACCAGGGCGATGATAAAGAAAAAACGAATTAGCTGATGACTGACGATAAATGCAATATCCGCCCCAAGTCCAAATCCGACGATGGTCATTTCGGCGAAGCCGCCGGGAGCGAAGGCCAGAATAAGCGCCAACGCCGGAATATCCGAGAAGAAAGTCGTGAGCCAGGCGAAAAATACCGCCAGCCCCATCATCGCGAAGGCCGCGATGACCGCGTGCACCAACTGAACGCCAACGGTTTTGATCTTGAGATTTTTGAATGTGGCGCCGATGCGGGCGCCGATGATCAACTGCGCAAAGGCGACAAGGCCATCGGGAATCTGCCAATTCCCGACCCCGGCGACGGACAAAAATCCGATCAGGATCATCGGCCCCAGCAAGAGCGGCACCGGTACGCGGAGGCGCCGCGCCGCCACCGAGCCAGCGATGGCGAGAGCCAGGATAACGGGAAAGTCGATGAGATCCATGTCGGCGAGGCTGGCGCCGGTGCCGACCGTGCCGGAGGCCTCGTAGCCGGCCAGGAAGCGAAAGGCAATTGGGAACGTGATTACGGTCAACACCATGCGCACCGATTGGATCATGGAAATCAGCCGCTCATCGCCGCCATAGTGGCGGCCCATGAGGGCCATCGGAATCATGCCGCCGGGATTGGCCGAAAAATAGGCGGTAACCGGATCGTGCCCGGCGAAGGCGCGAAAATACGCCATCACGATCACCGTGGTGAGGATCACGTTGACCAAGATCATCAAAATGCTGGGCAGCCACTTAAGGATTTGTTCGGTAAAATCCGGCGAGATGGTGGTCCCGAAGAACACACCGAGCACGCCGATCATCAGCGAGCGTGCCCATTCGGGCATCCAGATATTAACGCCTGAGAGGACCGCGATGGTGGTCGCGAACAGGGGGCCGAGCATCCAGGGCAGCGGCATGCTCGCCCAAGCAAATATCAAGGCGCCGGCCAGCGCAACGAGAAGCGTTACCAGGAATTCCGGTGCGTGGCGGCGCAACTCCTTGGCGCCGGCGGAGAGATTGGACAACGGGCCGGACCGGGCCTTAGAACAGACCCTCGATCTGGCCGGCGTCGTTGACGCTGATATTGTTCGCCGCCGGAACCCGCGGCAGGCCCGGCATGGTCATGATATCGCCGCAAATCGCCACCACGAAGCCGGCGCCGGCGGAGAGCCGCACCTCGCGGATATGCACTTCATGGCCATCCGGCGCGCCCAGCAGTTTCGGATCGGCCGACAGGCTGAGCGGCGTTTTCGCCATGCAGATGGGAAGCGCGCCGTAGCCGGCGTCCTGATAGGCGTTGATCTGCTGATGCACCCGGTCGACGGCGGTAACCTCGTCGGCCCGGTAGATGCGCCGGGCAATGGTCTCGATTTTGTCCCAGAGCGGAAGTTTGTCTTCGTACAGGAACTGAAACGAACCCGGCTGAATTTCGATATTGTCGACCACGCGGGCGGCCAAAGCCTCGGCGCCGGCGCCGCCATCGGCCCAATGGGTGCATGCCACCGCATCGATGCCGCCCGCGGCGGCGGTCTGCAAAACCAGCGCAATCTCGGCGTCGGTATCGCTGGAAAACCGGTTGAGCGCGACGGTGACCGGGATGCCGAACTGCGCCAGGTTCTCGATATGGCGGGTCAGGTTGGCCAGGCCATCGCCGAGGGCCCCGAGATCTTCGGTGCCGAGACTATCGCGGGCGACGCCGCCGTGCATCTTGAGGGCGCGGATGGTAGCCACCAGGACCACCGCATCGGGCACCAATCCGGCTTTGCGGCATTTAATGTCAAAAAACTTTTCGGCGCCGAGATCGGAGCCGAAGCCGGCCTCGGTGATCGTGTAATCCGCCGTTTTCATGGCGGCGCGGGTGGCGATCACCGAATTACAGCCATGCGCGATATTGGCGAAAGGCCCGCCATGGACAAAGGCCGGATTGCCCTCGAGGGTCTGCACCAGGTTCGGCATCAGCGCATCTTTCAAGAGCGCAGTCATCGAGCCCGATGCCTCAAGCTGGCGCGCCGTTACCGGTTGCCGGTCGCGGGTTTCGCCGACCGTGATGTCGCCGAGACGCGCCCCCAAATCGGCAAGATCGTCCGCCAGGCAGAAAATAGCCATGACCTCGGAAGCGACGGTGATGTCGAAATGATCCTCGCGCGGAAAGCCGTTGGCGACGCCGCCGAGGGAGCCGGTGATGGTGCGCAAGGCGCGGTCGTTAAGATCGACAACCCGGCGCCAGCTGATCCGGCGCGAATCGATCCCCAGCGCGTTACCCCAATAGATATGGTTGTCGAGCATCGCCGACAACAGATTGTGGGCCGAGCCGATGGCGTGAAAATCGCCGGTGAAATGGAGATTGATGTCCTCCATCGGAATGACCTGGGCGTAGCCGCCGCCGGCGGCGCCGCCCTTCATCCCGAAGCAAGGTCCAAGGCTGGGCTCGCGGAGGCAGATCGCCGTTTTCCGGCCCATGCGATTGAGCGCATCGCCGAGACCCACGGTGGTGGTGGTCTTGCCTTCGCCCGCGGACGTCGGCGTCATGCCGGTGACCAGGACCAATTTGCCGTCAGGCCGGCCGTTCAGGCCCGCCAAATATTCGAGATCGACTTTAGCCTTGGCGCGGCCGTAGGGAAGTACGGCCGCCTGGTCCAGCTCCAACTTGTCGGCGATTTCCTGAATCGGCGCCGGCGTCGCGGCGCGCGCAATTTCCAGATCGCTGGGTACCGATTGTGCGTTCATACCGTCTGTCACTCCTGATTTCGCGGCCATTTACGCCATGAACGGGCCACGTGCAATACATATTCCCATTTTTTCTAATAAAATATTGTTGGGATATATCCCACTAATTTGCATTTTACCTTAATTAATTCGAGGCCAGGCTGGATTGCAATCCCGTTCCCAACGCCTGTTGTCCCAAGGCCCATGCGGGGTGTTCGGGGCGCCTTCGCCGGGGCCGGGAATTGGCTATTCGGCGGCCAGCAGCCGGCCCGTCGGATTCTTGCATCCCTGCATCTGCCGCTCATAGGCATCGCGCCATTTGGCCGCCTCGGGCGCGACGAAATCGCCGCCCCGGGCCTGCAGATAGACTTCCGAGTTTTCCACGCCCGGCGGCGGCGCGCCGGTCTTGGCGAAATCCCGGGCCGCAACCACCAGGCGTCGGCGGGTCCGGGTGATCATCGCGTCGCTGGGGGTAAGATGTTCATGGCCGTGATCGGTAATCGCGCCCATGCTTTCGGTGATCGCCTGATCCTGCAAATGGATGCCGGTGATGCCGGTAAACATTCCGTTTCTCTGTGCGGCGCGGTCGATGTTGTAATCGTTTCTGGCGTTGCCGGCGGTGCGGAAGCGCCCCAGCCAATCGGTGGTGTTGGGCAATTTATCCATGCCTATGGTCATTCCCGGCAAGGCAACGCCGGCCTTGTCGGTGCGCAGGCCCGGCTTGTTGTCCAACCAGGATATATGGACGAACATGGTATGGGTGTCATCCATCGGTACCCAGGCCCGGGCGATAATGTGGTCGGCAAAGTCGCCGTCCGGCGGCATCGTCCAGAAGGGGAAGAAAAACTGGGCAAAGCGCCAATAGGTCTGACCGGGTCCTGCCGGCCGGTGGGCGCCATACATGGTTCCCCAATCGGTTTTAGCGACCTGATATTCGGGCTGGCGGTCGACCAAATTGAAATGCGCGATCTGGTCCCGGGATATGTCTTCCAGATTGACGCCGCCGGCATGCAGGAAACTGAAATGGGAGGTGTCGATATCGCCCTCCAGCGCTTGCAGATAGTTGCATTCGCGCTGCACGAACATGATGCGCACGTCGGCCTCGGGCAGCAGGTTCGGCTCGATTTCCGGCAGCGCCGGGATGTTGGACTGATCGCCCATGAAGACCCAAATCAGCCCATTTCGTTCCTTCGTCCGGTAGGCGTTAGCTTTGTTTTTTTGTTTGAAGTCCTGATGGGTTGGCACGTTGGCCATGTCCAGGCAGTTGCCGTCCACATCGTACTTCCAGCCGTGATAGACGCAGCGGATGCCGTTCTCTTCGTTGCGCCCGAAAAACAGCGAGGCACAGCGGTGCGGACAGCGGTGGTCCATGATGCCGACGCGCCCCGATGTGTCGCGGAAGGCGATCAGCTTTTCGCCCAAAAGCATCAAGCGTAGCGGATCGCCGTCGGCCTCGATTTCCGACGACGCGGCCGTCGGGATCCAATATTGGCGCGTCAGATCGCTCATCGCCGTTCCCGGTCCGGTGCGTGTCAGGATTTTGGATTCTGCCTGGGTGGTCATGGCATGCCGCCTCCGTTGGGATCGGTAATCGCTTATTGTTTAACCCGCCGTCTAATCTGCGGCGAGTTTGCCGCATACCGGTGCGCCCGGAAAACCCAATTTTGCTGATGGCCGTAAAGCGGGCTGGGGCCGGTGAAGGGATTGTTGTATTCCCATACGGTTTCGCCTGCGGGCGTGATTTCGAAAAAGCGCCCGTAGGCGCCCTCGCAGATCAGCGTATTGCCGTTGGGAAGGCGCTCGGCGCCCGAGATAAAGCCGCTCCAAAAATTCATAACCTGGTGATCGCGGTACTCCCACACGGTCTTACGGGTGCGCATATTAATCTCGAGGACACGGGAAAACGGATGCACCGACGAGGTCAGTTGGCCGTTCGCGAACAGCATCAGATTTTTGTTGGGCAGGATGTAGGGATCATGCTGGCCGCCCCAGGAATCGTCGCGCATTTCCCATTTAATTTTTTTGCTCTTGCGATCGACGATGGCGACCGTGTTGATGACCCGGAATCCGATCAGGTAATCGCCGCCCGCCAGCGGCACCAGCGTATTGGCGTGGCCAAACTCGTCGCGGGGATATTGGGCCGTGATCGGATATTTTTCCACCTGCATATGTTCCCAGCAGCGCCATTCCCAAACGATTTCGCCGGCTGGGTTCACTTCGCGGATCACATCGCCATAGATATTTCCGTCCGAAGCGCTGGTGCCTTTGAGCCCGCCCTTGACCCGCCGTTGGATTTTCTTCGGCATCGCAACCCAAGCGAGATAGGCGGTATTGCCGTTGGCCAGGCGGCGGGCATCGTGGTGGTGATAATTGTCGACATAATCCCAGACCACTTTGCCGTCCCAATCATATTCCCGAAGCCGCCCGCCGCGCGCGACAACGATCGGCGGCTCTTCGGGGCCGCGCTCGCCGATGAACAAATTGCCGTTTTCCAGGAGTATGGCGTGGTTGATGGCGCCTTCGTTTATTTCCCAGCAATGCACCACGTCGCCGGCCATGTTGATCAGGTAGGCAAATTTGCAGCGGGTCGGCGCAAAGACCGTGAAACCCTTGAAGGTTTTTGATTTATTGTGGATCGATACGCCTGGCGGCGGCACGTGGGGCATGGAAACTCCTGAAGATTTTACGCAACTTGGCTGATTTAATTTTCGATCCCGGTATACGAAGCGGCGCGCTCCGAAACAAGACACCGGTTATCACGCCAGATCTCTGCCAGGAATGACGCCAACCAGACAACTTTGCTTTCCCGGCCCGCGGCGCCAATAATCCGAGGTGCCAATTGCGACGCCCGGCTGGCCGAACCCTCGCACTTCGATACCGTCATGCCCTGCGTCACGCGGGGCAGCAATGGTGAACAACCGATGCCCCGAAGTGCCAAAACTGAGTTGCGCGTGGCCGACCATGCCATCCCCACGCGCACTGCGCCGGTGACGCGACATGCAACACGCCGAAATACATTAACATTGTTGTCATTTATGCACATTTGTTAACATTCGGAGACATTTTCCGAGGGTTTTCCAGCATACCGGATCATCATCATTTCTACCGTTTCTTACCGGTTTATACCGGCTTCAATGGTCACGCCGGCGCACCCGGTGACACCACCGCAGCCGCATTTTTTCCATGTAAATAAAGCGGATTATTGTAGAACAAAATTCGAACAAAGTCAAGCAATTTCGACGTTTTTGAGTGCCCCCGGTTTAAATTAATTGGGAAAAAGGATAGAATGAATCAGCTATCGCGACTGCGAGGTTTGCCGCCCGGCGGATCCGAATTCGAACGGAAGTTGCGGAGGCAAATGGAATATGGAATTACCGAAACGCAGACCCAAAACAGCCATGGTGCTGTATATACTGTCCACTTGGCTGTACATATTCTTCGTCGGCTTCCTGATCATGATTTTTCTCGAGGTCTGGAATGGCATCGAGCTGCTCGCCTACGTCAACGATTATTGGTTCTCCTTTGGCGGCCTGCGCGAAGTGGCGGCAACGGCCATTCTTTGCGTGGTGGCGGGGCGAATCCTGGACGTTTATGCCAAGCGCCTCAATCCGCGCCTCAAAATTACCTGGCGCGGCTGGCATTACCCGGAATAAATCAGGGGGCAGACCTGATCAGGCCAGGGCCGCTTGTTGATCGTCCTGGCGCAATCCTTCCATGACGAAATCGATTTCCGCCAAGGCGCCGAAAAGCGTTGCGATTTGGGTATCGTCGAGGGGCATCAGCGGCGGGCGTACCGTGGACCAGGCCGCATTGCCCGAATAATGCGCGACCGCCGACTTGAGCGCCGGGATCATCGGCACCTTCATGAAGCGGTCACGGACCGCGTCCAAGGCGGCTTGCTTGTCTTCCGCGTCCGGGCTCTGCCAGTTTTCGAACAAGTCCCGGATCGCCGCCGGATTGACGTTGGCGGTCGCCGAAATGCAGCCAGAACCGCCGTTCTGCATATTGGCCAGCAGGAACGATTCGGCGCCGACGAAAATGCGAAAATCATCCCAGCCCTGGTCGAGCATGGATTTGGTATTCGACCAATCGCCGGACGAGTCTTTGACGCCGACGACGGTTTCCGGATAGGCCTTTATCAGCCGCTCGATCAAGCCAACCGACAGGGGCACCTGCGACATCGGCGGAATGTGATAAAGATAAATCCGCAAGGCCGCGTCGCCAACCCGTTCGATCACTTCGGAAAAAGCGGCGAACAATCCGTCGTCGCTCACGCCTTTGTAAAAGAACGGCGGCAGCATCAGGACGCCGCCGCAGCCCAATTTCACGGCATGCTCGGTCAGGCGTACGGTATCGGTGATGGCGCAGCAGCCGGTTCCCGGCATCATGCGATTGGCATCGATGCCGGCCGCAACCAGGCGGTCGATCAAATCCAATTTTTCCCCGGTGGAAAGGGAATTTGCCTCACTGTTGGTTCCGAACACCGCCAATCCCACATCTTGCGCCAACAGCCACCGGCACTGGGCGATCAGGCAATCGGCATCGGGCATCAGGTCTTGCCCGAACGGCGTGACAACCGGCGTCAGGACGCCGGATATTCTATCGGGTGCGCTCATGTGAGAACCTCCTGGTTACCGGAATTGAGCCATATTGCCCGGCTTGGAACATTGGTTAAGGGTTCGGCCAAATATTGTCTATGGCATGACCGATCAAATGGCAATAAAACTAGGTTCCTATGCGCGCCGGAAATTTGGTGCCGAAATTTGGGGGACAGGAACATGTTGCATCGGATTGGCCCCGGTGCCCGGTAAATTGGTTACACGCAAGGTCGGGCCGCCGGTTATTGACGGTGAATTCTACGCCCGTGCGCGTCATGACGTGCGCTCGCCGCTGACCGCCATACTCGGATTCGCGGAATCCATGGACGAAGCCATATTTGGTCCCTTGGGACACGAAAAATATGACGAATATGCGGCGGCCATCCATCAATCGGGTCTAGGGCTGGAGAAAATTTTTACCGCCATACTGGCCATCCTTTCCCTCGACGCCGACGCCAGAACCCTTAGCGAGGATGCCCTGTCGGCCGAGCAGGTCTTTGAGGAGCTGGATCAGAATTGGTCCGGCCGCGCCGAACAATGGAGCGTTTCCCTGAGGTTCAAATTGAATGCAGATTTACCGGCGTTCACCGCTGACCGGCGCCGGTTGGTCCAGGCGCTGGATTGTATTTTGGAAAATGCGCTAAGCTATACCAATGATGGCGGGCGGGTGACGGTTTCGGGCCACGTAAACGGCGCCGGTGCGTTTGTTTTTGTGGTTGAAGATACCGGTCCCGGCATGACCGGCCCGGACCTGGAAATTGCGCTCGCACCCTTCGGCCGCATTCCGGAAGCGGCGGCCCATGGCCGGCGGGGAGCCGGGCTCGGAATAAATCTCGCGGCCGGAATAATGGCATTGCATCAAGGCGGGCTGTCGATCATTTGCCCGCCGGACCGTGGTTTAAAAGCGGAACTGACGCTGCCCGAGGCGCGCCTTAAATTGTAAGAATCGGTTGCCAGCACTACCTGAGTTGTATACTAAGGCGCCGGTTTTCGATGGCGCCTCCCTGGCGCATACGTATCGAATAACCTAAACCGTAACACGGAAATTTCGGGAAAGAGGAATGCGATTTCATGGCCATCGAACGGACGCTGTCGATTATTAAGCCAGATGCCACGCGCCGGAATTTGACCGGTCAAATCAATGCCAGGCTGGAGGAGGCGGACCTCGCCATTGTCGCACAAAAACGCGTTCGCCTGACCCTTGATCAGGCCGAGGCGTTTTACGATGTGCATAAGGAGCGTGCATTTTTTGAAGATCTTTGCAATTTCATGATTACCGGTCCGGTTGTCGTCCAGATTCTGGAGGGCGAAGACGCCATCGCCAAGTACCGCGAAGTGATGGGCGCCACCAATCCGGCCAATGCGGATGCCGGCACCATCCGCAAGGATTTCGCGGAAAGCATCGAAGCCAATTCCGTGCATGGCTCGGACGCGCCGGATACGGCGGCCCGCGAAATCGCCTTCTTCTTCAGCGAACTGGAAATCGTCGGTTAATCGTCAGCCGGGCGGATTTATCACCGCCGCCTTCGCCGCACCGGCGCCGTCGATGATTACCCTGCCGCCGGTAACGGTGGTGCGCCCCTCGGCGATCAGGCGCAGCGCAATCGGATAAATTTTATGCTCTTCGGACAAAACCCGTTCGGCGAGGCTTGCCGGTGTGTCGCCATTTACAATGGGGACCGCCGCCTGCACGATGATCGGACCGTCATCCATGGCCGGGCGGACGAAATGGACGGTGCATCCGGCGAAGCGGACCCCGGCCTCGATGGCGCGCGCGTGGGTATCCAGGCCCTTGAAAGCGGGCAGCAGCGAAGGATGGATATTGATAAGCCGGTCCTGCCATTGGTTCACGAAGCCGTCGGTCAATAGACGCATAAAGCCAGCCAGGCATAGAAAATCCACACCGGCTTTAGAAAGCGCCTCATCGAGGGCGCCCTCGAAGCTCTCGCGCCCATCGAAATTATTATGCTCGACGACATTTGCCGGAATGCCCGCCGCTCGGGCCCGCTCGAGACCTTGGACGCCGGCCACATTGGATAGGACGGAGACCATATCGATGGGCAGCGAGCCGCCCTGCCAGGCGTCGATCAGCGACTGCAGATTGCTGCCGCGCCCCGATATCAAGACGCCGACGCGCATCATTCCCAAACGCCCGCCTGGTCGTGGATGACCACTCGGGCGGCATCGGCGGATTTGGCTACAACCTCGCCAATGGGAATAACGTTTTCGCCCGTCTCGGTCAGTAAATTTGCCACATCGCTGGCATGGTCGGGCGCGGCGATGACGGCCATGCCGATGCCGCAATTGAAGGTGCGCACCATTTCGGCCTCGGCGACGCCGCCCGTGCTTTTGATCCAGCGAAAGACCGGCGGTATGTCCCAGGCCTTGGCGTACAATTCGATGCCGAGCCCATCGGGCAAAATCCGGGGCAGGTTTTCCACCAGCCCGCCGCCGGTTATGTGGGCGAGCGCTTTCACGTTGCCTTCGGCGATCGCCGCAAGGCAGCTTTTGACGTAGATGCGGGTCGGCGTGAGGAGGACATCGCCCAAGGTCCGAACGCCGCCAAATGGCGCCGCATGGTCGTAGCGGGCGCCCGCCTGTTCGACCACGCGGCGCACCAGGGAATAGCCGTTGCAATGAACCCCGTCCGAGGCCAGCCCGAGGACCACGTCCGAAGCGGCGATATCGGCGCGCGGCAACAGGGTGCCGCGTTCGGCGGCGCCGACGGCAAAGCCGGCGAGGTCGTATTCGCCGGGCGCGTATAGGCCGGGAAGTTCCGCGGTCTCGCCGCCGATCAGCGCGCATCCGGCCATGCGGCAGCCCTCGGCAATGCCGGCAACGATATCGGTATCGGCCTCCGGGTCGAGCTTGGAGGTGGCGAAATAGTCGAGGAAGAACAGTGGCTCGGCGCCTTGCACCACCAGATCGTTGACACACATGGCAACCAGATCGATGCCGATGCTGTCATGGCGGCCGACTTGGGATGCGATTTTCAACTTGGTGCCGACGCCGTCGGTGGCGGCCACCAGGATCGGATCGGTGAAACCGGCGGCCCTGGTATCAAACAGACCGCCAAAGCCGCCGATGCCGGAAACCACGCCGGCCCGGTCGGTGCTGCCGGCCAATGGCTTGATATTGTCGACGAAACGTGTGCCGGCGTCGATATCGACGCCGGCGCCGCGATAGGACAATCCGTTGGTTTGGTTTTTCGATGCGATGGCGGAAATCCTTTTACCGGTGTACCGTCGTGCTAAATTACAGGACCCCGGAAGCCAAGACCAGAATTGATGCCCGGAATTGATGCCATGCAGATTAGAACCAACCCGTGGGCGATGCCGCGCCTTATCCGCGCCTGCAATTTCACCGGTAATGTAAGGTTTTTGGGGGTCTGGGCGGCGGCGCCGATTTTGTTGGCCTTGGCCTTGGGCAGTGGCCAGGCGGCCGCCCAATCCTTGAGCGTGTTCACCATATCGGGCGTCGCCGTCGACGAGGTCGCCGAATCGGCTGAAGCGGCACGCAAAAAGGCGCTGGCCAACGGCGAGCGCAAGGCCTTCGAGCGGTTATTCAAACGCCTGACGTTGCGCGCCGATCACGCACGTGCCGGCGAAGCCGCTGCCGAGGACATTTCGGCCCTGGTTCAGGATATTCAGGTGGCCGATCAGAAAAATTCGCAAATCCGGTATCTGGCGAAATTGACCTTCCGCTTCAAGCCAACGGCGGTACGGGAATTTTTGCGGGATTTGGCGGTTGATTTCGCCGAAACGCGCTCGAAGCCGGTCTTGGTTCTGCCGGTATATGAAGCCGCCGGCGCGGTGTCCCTTTGGGACGATTCCAATATCTGGCGTGACGCCTTCGCGACCACCGAAATTGCCGATGGCCTGGTGCCGATGCGCCTGCCGCGCGGTGATTTGAGCGATATCCGGGCGCTCGGCAGTGGTGAATTGGCGATGCGGGGTGACGCGCCCATGATTTCATCGATTGCCAAGAACTACGGCGTCTCGGCGGTGATCGTGGCCCATGCCCGGTTGACGGCGACGCGCCGCGGCGTACCGGCGATCAGGATCAGCGCCGAAACCCATGGCTCGGCGGAGCGCCATCAATCCATCAACACAAGCGTAGAGGCCGGCCAGGGCGAGACCGTCAAAGCCATGTTGGCGCGCGGCGCGGCCGAGGCGGTCGGGCTGATCGAAGATCAGTGGAAGCTGGACAATCTTTTGCAGTTTGGCCAAAGCGCCGTTTTGGCCACCGCGTTGCCGATTACCGGACTTTCCGATTGGGTCGAGGCGCAAAGACGGTTAATAAAGGTCGCCGTGATCGAGCGCGTTGATTTGATTCTTTTGTCGCGCAATGAGGCGCGTATTAATTTGTTTTACCTGGGCGATCCGAATCAGTTGAAGCTGGCCCTCGCCCAGGCCGATCTCAGTTTGGTGGAGGAAGAAGGCAGCTGGACCCTGAGCCTGATTAAATAGGGCCATCTCTTTCTTAGGTTTGAACCGGAGTACAAAATTGAATTACAAATCGTTGAAGCTGAATATTCCCAATCTCATCAGTCTGGCGCGCATGATATCTATTCCGTTTACGGTATGGCTGATTATGAACGGCTCCATGCTGGCGGCGTTTTGGGTGTTCGTTGCCGCCGGCTTCAGCGACGCCCTCGACGGTTATATCGCCAAACGTTTCGATCTTCGCTCCGAGATCGGCGCCTTTCTCGACCCGATCGCCGACAAGGCCTTGTTGATCAGCGTCTTCATCACCCTCGGCGCCGCCGGACATATCGAGGTTTGGCTGGTCATTCTGGTGGTATTTCGCGATGGCCTGATCGTCGCCGGCGCCTCGGTCTACCAGATATTATTCCAAAACCTGACCATGCACCCGCTCACCATCAGCAAGGTCAATACCACGTTCCAGTTTTTCCTGGTCATGATTGTGATGGGGGCGGCTGGATTCTCCATTGCAGCCGAATTGGTCATTCAAATCGCCGCCTATGCGGTTGCCGTCACCTCGATTTTGTCGGGCACGACCTATGTGATTATTTGGAGCCGCCGGGCGGCCGCGATGGAGCCTGGCGAGTGACCCGGGACCGGCAATTTTGGATTTGGACGGCGGTTCTGGCCGGGGCAATTGCGCTGGTGGTTTTGGTCAGCGGCGTCCTGTTTCCGTTTATCGCCGGATTTGCGGTCGCCTATTTCCTCGACCCGGTTGTCGATTGGATTGAAAAAAAGGGCGCCTCCAGGCTGATCGCGACGCTGGCGGTGTGCATCTTGTTTTTTGCGATGATGATCGGGCTGGTGATCGTTATCGCGCCGCTGCTGCAACAACAGATCGTCGGGCTGTTCGCCAAGGCCCCGGCGATAATCGATGCCGTCACCGCGTGGCTGGAACCGGCCAGGGCGGCGCTCCAGGAAAAATTTCCCGGCCGACCGCTGGAGGATTTCGGCGCCACCTCAAAATCCTTCGGCAGCGCCGCGGCGGCATGGTTGATCCGGGTTCTGGGTGGAATTTGGCAGGGCGGATTGGCGCTGTTCAACGCGATTTCCCTGGTCGTCATTACGCCGGTGGTCAGTTTCTACCTGCTGCGGGATTGGGACGATATCGTCGCCAAGATCGACAGCTGGCTGCCCAGGCGCTCGGCGCCGGCGATACGCGCCATCTTCGCCGATATCGACACCGTCATCGCCGGATTTGTGCGCGGTCAGGTGATCGTCGGGTTGTTCCTCGCCGTCATCTACGGCGCTGGATTGACGTTGGTTGGCTTGAATTTTGGTCTGTTGATCGGAATCGCCGCCGGCTTGATGTCGTTCGTTCCCTATTTCGGAATGCTGATCGGCTTGGCCGTTGCCGTTGCGATTGCCGTGATTCAGTTCGGCGAATGGCAGCCGGTCGTTTTGGTATTGGCGGTGTTCGCGGTGGGGCAAATATTGGAATCCATGTTTCTCACGCCGAAATTCGTCGGCGATAAGGTCCGGCTGCACGCGGTTTGGGTCATCTTCGCGCTCATGGTCGGCGGCGCCTTGTTCGGCTTTACCGGTATCTTGCTGGGCATCCCGGTGGCGGCGACGATAGGCGTCGTGGTCCGCTTTGCCACCGATCAATATCTTGAAAGCGCGCTGTACAACGGCACCGGCGATCAGGTTAGCAATCAGGCAGGCGATAGCGCCGAAGATCGCGGCGATCATTCGTGAGCGGGCGCGATCAGTTTACTTTCAGCTTTGACCATCGCCCGGCCCTGTCGGGAGAGGATTTTCTGGTGTCGGGCTGTAACCGGGATGCGGTTGCCTGGCTCGACAGATGGCCCGACTGGCCGGCGCCGGCGCTGATCATTTACGGACCTGCCGGCTGCGGCAAATCTCATCTGGTCCAGGTGTTTTCAAGCCGCGCCGGCGCGCTTTCGCTGAACGGCGCCAAAAGTGAAGAAGCGGCCTTGGCGCGCATCGATGCCGGCGCCCGGGCCTACACGGCCGACGACGCCGACAGGGATTTCGACGAAGAAACGCTCCTGCATATCTATAACGCGGTTGCGGCGGCGGGCGGGCAATTGCTTTTGACTTCGTCCCAGGCGCCCAAAATCTGGAACCCATCCTTGCGTGATTTGTCATCGCGGTTGCTCGGCGCGCCCGCCTGCGCCATCGGCCAGCCCGACGACACGGTGATCAAGGGCGTGCTGGTCAAACTGTTTTCGGACCGGCAATTATCCATCGACGCGGCGGTGATCGATTTCATGGTGCCGCGAATCGAGCGGTCCCTGGATACGGCGCAGGATCTGGTCGCGCGTATCGACCGGACCGCCCTGGCGCGCCGCCGGAAAATCACCTTGCCCTTCGTGCGCGGAATTCTGGCGGAATTGTAGGTGCTGGAAAACGCTTTTAAGGCGGCGAGTTTCGTTTGGCCACATCGGGATCGATCAAGACCGCGCGGCCGTCCCACACAGCGATCAGCCGGTTGCGGAATATTTGAACATAATCTGGCGCCGGGCCCTTTTTGATGCGGTCGTGGTAGGAAACGATCTTCGCATTCGGATTGTCTTTCAAAAATTGCATGATCTCGCCGTCGCCGGTTTCGACCAGCGGTTTGGTGAGGCGGCCAAGGAAATTAAACTGGCCGTGATACTTCCCGTAATTTGCGATGGTGTAGCCCCGGCTCTGGGCTTCGGACAGGCGTTTGGCCAGCGGCGCAAGATCGTAAGCCTGATCGAGCCTGGGTTGGGCAATTCCCTGGAGGGAGACCAGAAGGATGGCGCTGAGCCCGCCGATGGCCAGGATACGGGCGTGGGCGGCGGCGGGCGGCACGATCATCAGCAACGCGGCGGCGGCCAATAAAGGAAGCGCCCAGAGGACCGGTACCGTGTCGGTGAGCGCATCCAATCCCAGCCCGGCGCCGATTTGAGGCGCCGCCAATACCACAAGGCCAAGCAGCCCGGCGATCGCCGCCGCCGGCGCCATGTCGAGGCGGCGCCCGATCAGATCGCCCTCGTTGAGGCGGGCGGCCAGCGCCGCCCCGGCGATGGCGATGGCCGGGAACACCGGCAACAGATAGTGCGGCCGTTTGCCGCTGATAACGGACAACAGAACGAGCGCAACTAGGCTCCACACCGCGGCCAGGCGCAAACCGGCGTCGGGCGGGCCGCCGTTTGCACCGGTTGTTCGAAGCGCGCCCCGCGCCGACCGCCAGACGGCCTGCAAAAGGCTGGGCCAGACAATCCACGGCAGCAACAATCCCGGCAAGATCGCCAGGTACCACCAGATGGGCTGCTGATGGGCAAAGGAACTGACCAGCCGGCCGGCTGATTGGCCCCAGAAAATGGCGTTCCGGTACTCCTCGCCGCCGGCCATGCCCGCCGGCAGCGCCCAACCGAGGGCGATGGCGGCGCCCAAAATAACGCCGAGGGCCGATCCCAGATACCAAAACCCAAGCCGCAGCTTAGGCCCGCCAACCGCCCAATAAGGCGCCAACAGCGCCGCCGGAATGAGAAAGAGTAATATGACCGGACCTTTGCTCAAAATTCCCAATCCGATGGCGATGCCGAACAGGGTCCAGCCGCGCAAGGCCCTGCCCTGCCAGGCGTCAATCAGGCCATGGATGCCGGTGAGTGCCCAGAACGCGATCATAAGATCGAACATGGTCAGCGTCGTATAAAGGCCCCAATAGAAGCAGCCCAGCAGGAGAAGCGGCGCCAGAAGATAGGTCTGGCTCGCCGGCCAAAACCGTTTCGCCAAATGCGATGTCAGAAATAGAGAGCCGAGGCCAAACAACGGCGCGATCAAACGCGGTGTCCAATCGTTGATGCCGAATACCGCCCACCCGCCATTGATCAGCCAGAACAAAAGCGGTGGTTTATGGCTGTAAGCCGCATCGTTGAGGTGGGGGACCAGATAATTCCCGTTCAGCCACATTTCCCAGGCGACGCTGACATAGCGGGTTTCGTCGATGGGCAACAGCGGCCGCAATAGCAGCCCGCCGGTCACCAGCACGAGCCAGATAAAGCACCAAATCCAAGGCGATAATTTGCCGAATTGTGTCACCGATCGTTCCCCTGGTTCACCGCTTAAGGCAATTCTCATACATACAATGGAATACCGGTATTACCGAAATAAAATTGGCGTCGGATATTGATGTTGGAATTTAGGTGTTTTCGGAAATAAATTTGGTTGCCTCGCTCACTTCCATGGGTCGCGAGAAGAAATAGCCCTGCGCAAAGTCGCAACCGAGCTTCTTCAACTGCTCCAGCGCGCCGCGGGTTTCGACACCTTCGGCGACGGTCTTCAATTTGAGATTGTGGGCGAGCGCGATAATGGTGCGGACGATCTCCATATTCTCATCCGATTCGCCCATGGATATGACGAACGAGCGGTCCACCTTGAGCGCATCGATGGGAAAACGATGCAGGTGGCTGAGCGAGGAATAGCCGGTACCGAAGTCATCCACGTGAAGTTGGACGCCCATTTCGCGTATTCGGTTCAGCCGTTGGGCCACTTCGTGAGGATTTTCCATAATCGCGCTTTCGGTGATTTCGACCTTCAGCCTTTGGCCGGGAAGCTTGGTTTTTTCCAGCACGTCCCGGATATCGTCGATCAAATTCGGATCGGTGAATTGTTGCGGGGCGATGTTGACGCTGATATTTAACTCCAGCTTCGGAAACGCGCGCTGCCAGATGCGCGCCTGTTTGCAGGCTTCGCGAATGACCCACCGGCCAATCGGAATGATCAGTCTGGTTTCCTCGGCGATGGCAATAAAATCACCCGGTGGCACAATGCCCCGGCGCGGATGCTGCCATCTTATCAGCGCCTCGAAACCCGATAATTTTTCGCTTTCTGCATTCATAACCGGCTGATAATAGAGAAGAAATTCGTCTTCCTCGATGGCTCTCCTAAGATCGGTCTCGATTTCAAGCTGGGTTACGGCGAGCACATGCATGCCCTTATCAAACACGATATGGCGCGCCCGTCCTTGCGATTTCGCCTGGTACATGGCGATATCCGCATCGCGGATCATTTCCTCGGGGTGGCTATAGCCGAGCGAGGAGAAGGCGATGCCGATGCTGGCATTGGATACAATATCCTTATCCGCCAGCCGGAACGGGCCGCCCAAAAGCTTATTGATACGGCGGGCCACATCTTCGGCTTCATCCTCGGCATCGATATCTTCGAGAAGTACGGCGAATTCATCCCCGCCGAGACGGGCAACCGTGTCGATCTCGCGGACGCAGTCGCGCAAGCGATAGCTGATTTCGATCAGCATCTGGTCGCCGTAGGAATGGCCAAGGCTGTCATTGACCATCTTGAAGCGGTCAAAATCCAGGAACATGACGGCAAACAGGAAATCCGAATTGCGCATTGTCCGTGAAATGGCTTGGGTCAACCGGTCGGTGAACAGCGCCCGGTTGGGCAATCCGGTGAGCGAATCGTGAAGCGCATCTTTGAGCAACTGATGTTCGGTGTGTTTATTCTCGTTGATGTCGCTGAGCGATCCGGCAATTCGTGTCGCTTTGCCGGCCGCGTCGCGCACGGCGAGCCCACGCGCCAGCATCCACCGATAGGTGCCATCATGGTGCAGCATCCGGTGCTCGCAAATAAAATAAGGGGAATCGCCGGTAAGGTGGGATTCGAGAGCCGACCGGAAAATCTCCTGGTCTTCGGAATGGATATTATCAATCCAAGCGTCGATGTCATCGAATCGTGAATTTTCGTCGAAGCCGATCATCGTTTTCCATCGCGCCGAAATATAGGTGCGGTCGCGCTTGATATCCCAGTCCCAAATACCATCGTTGGAGCCCTTCACCGCCAACTCAAACCGGTATTCGCTTTCTCGGATGGCTTCCTCCGACAGGGTGCGTTCGACCGCGACGCCCAATACGTAGGCCATGGATTCCAGGAAATTGATGTCGTCGGGGCCATGCTTCAACCCGATATCCCCATGCACGGCAAGAATACCGTGTGGCATTTCCCGTCCGCTGATGGCGGTAGCGACCGACTGGCGTAATTTTTGGGTGCCGGTGAGCCCCTTGTTGCGGCTTGCCTCGCTGACACTGCGCCGGATCGTTTCCGTATTACCCGAGGTCAGCACCCGCGATAATATCGAAGTGCGCTTGATCCGGGTTTCAAATTTTCCCAGGTGGCGTTTGTTCCATCCGGTACCGGCAATGAGGCGAAGATTGTTGCCGTTGCCGGACAGCTCTTCGATACTGACATGCTTGGCGTTCCACGCGGCCGCGACCATGCGCACGGCGTCCTCGAACAACTCTTCCAGGCCCGCGCCGGCCAGCGCCCGGTGGCCCAATTCGGCAATCGCCGATTGCTGGCTCATCCTGTCCTGTAATTCAAGCTCAGATTGCTTGGAGACGGTTACATCGGTTTGAATGCCGAGGTAATAGTTCACGCGTCCATTATCGCCGAGCACCGGATTGAGGCGCAGTTCGTGCCAGATCGGGCTGCCGCCATTGGCAAAACGGGGCAAGACGGCGCGGGCCAATTTTTGGCGTTTGACATCCTTGAGCAGTTGTTTGAGCGCGCTACGATCTTCGCGGCTTTGAAATAGAATTTGAAACGGTTTCCCGAGCAGGCCGTCGCGGCTGATATTCGGCGGCGGAACGAAGGCTGGATTGACGAACACGATCGGGTTGTCCGGCATATTTGGATTGGTAATCACGACGCCCGAATCCATGGCCGAAATGGCGACAGCCATTTGCGCGTTGCGCTGGGCCAAACGCTGGGCTTCAAGCTCATTTTGCTTGATACCTGTCACGTCGAACATCGAGTTCATCACCTGACCGCCGGCGGTCTTGCGCGAGGTAACGATCCACCAGCTACCGTCATCCAATTGGATGTCGAGGGAATTTGGCTTGCCTGACTTGCGCCGGTCCGGAAGAAGCAGGCTGCCTTGGCTTTTGCCGGGATAAGAAATGACCCGGGATTTCAACGCGGCGTCGGCTTCCGACAATTTGCTACCGGCCGCGACGTTAAATTTTCTATCCCGGAACAACTCCCGGAAATGCTTATTGAATTGCACGAGGCGGCCGTCATTGCTCCACAGCGCGAGGGCACTCGCCGAATTGTTAAACGATTCGCTCAATTCGAGGGATTCATTAGATTTTTTGTTCGTGGACGGCATGGGAAATGAGATATCCTTCGACGCGGCCATTGTGGCGGCCAACACTGGCCGTGACCGGAATTCCCCGCATTTGGTCAAGCCTGATCGGATAAGCTCCTAACGCCCGAACCACGATATTTCAAAGGATTACCGGTTCCACTATTAACATTAAAGCTAATCACTCTCTAAGCGTAGTTCAAGAGTTGCATTTATTGCGGGCGAATGGTTCCCAAATGGCATTTTACAGCGGAATTTATTTGATCCCCGGCGTCCCGAGCCGCCACCATGCGCGCGCGGTCCTTGCGCTGAAGGGCGCGCCGAACAGATAAAAAATTGACGCAGGTGCCTGATTCAATGGTGGAATTTCCGTTTGCGGGAAAATCGTGGTAACATATGGAAATCCCGGGTTGTTTGGTAATTTTATCCATTTTGCCGGCCGGATACTTCGCGCCGCTGGCAACGGATGATCGGAAATTGTGTGACCCTAAATGCGAATACCGGCGTGCTTCCAATCGGCATCGATGCCAAGGAACGTTTTCTGAACCGTGAATTGTCGTGGTTGGAATTTAACGCGCGGGTTCTCAAGGAGGCTGGTAACACGGATTACCCGCTTCTGGAGCGGGTCCGCTTTCTGTCCATTTCCGCGTCCAACCTGGATGAATTTTATATGGTACGCATCGCCGGGATGAAAGGCCAGGTCGATGCCGGGTTCACCGGAATCAGTCCGGATGGAATGGCGCCGTATGACCAATTGCAGAGCGTCCGCGAACGCGCGACCAAATTGATGGACGACCAGCAGGCAATTTGGCGCACGCTGAAATTGGAGCTGCGCGGCGCTGGTATTCATGTGTTGTCCAAGGATGCGGTAGGGCCGGCTGAAAAGGAAAAGCTAAAGGCCTATTTTGATGAACAGGTTTTTTCGCTTTTGACGCCGGTCGCGGTCGATCTGGCACATCCATTTCCCTTCATCCCTAATCTGGGTTTCTCCATGGCGTTGCAGTTGCGCAGCAAAAAGGACGGTCAATTCCTGAAGGCTTTGATTCCCCTTCCCAATATGATGGATCGCTTCGTCCAAATCCGGGGTGGAGATACGATCCGGCTGGTTCTGCTGGAAGATGTCATAAATTTGTTTCTTTCCGACCTGTTTCCGGATTTTGATGTCGAGGAAAGCGCTTGTTTCCGTATCATCCGCGATAGCGAAGTCGAACTGGACGAAGAAGCCGAAGATTTGATGCGGACCTATCAATCGGCGTTGAAGCGCCGTATCCACGGCTCGGTCATTCGGCTCGCCGTTGACGCGGATTTTTCCGAGGCCCTGTACGATATGATCGCCGAAGGGACGCAGGTTTCCTACGATGCGGTGGTTCGCAGAAGCGAAATCATCGGCCTCGCCGATACCCAGGAACTGTGCAAGCTTGACCGCCCCGATCTCCTGTTTGAACCATTTAATGCGCGCTTTCCCGAACGCGTGCGCGAGCTTGGCGGCGATTGCTTTGAGGCCATCCGGCAAAAAGATTTTATCGTTCACCACCCTTACGAAAGTTTCGACGTGGTGGTGCAGTTCATTCGCCAGGCGGCGCGGGATCCCGATGTGGTCGCGGTCAAACAGACCCTTTACCGAACCAGCAACGATTCGCCCACCGTCGCCGCTTTGATCGAAGCCGCCGAAGCGGGAAAATCCGTTACCGCCATGGTCGAGTTGAAGGCGCGCTTTGACGAGGAAGCCAATATCCGATGGGCGCGCGATCTGGAGCGCGCCGGCGCCAACGTAGTCTTTGGGTTTCTGGACAAGAAGACGCACGCAAAGATCAGTCTGGTGGTTCGCTGCGAAGCAGACCGGCTGCGCTCCTACGCGCATTTCGGCACCGGCAATTATCATCCGGTTACGGCCGAAATATACACCGATCTTTCCTTTTTCACTTGTGATCCAAAGCTGTGTCATGATGCGGCGCAGATATTCAATTTCATGACCGGATACACCGAACCCAGGAAATTGGAGAAGCTGTCGGTCTCTCCTTTGACCCTGCGCGAAACATTGATGGAATTGATCGATGCCGAAGTGGGCCATGCAAATGCCGGCCGCCCGGCAACGATCTGGGTGAAAATGAATGCTCTTGTTGATCCGGGCATCATCGACTCCCTCTATCGGGCATCGGGCGCCGGCGTGCAGATCGAGTTGATCATACGCGGAATATGTTGTTTGCGCCCAGGCGTTCCGGGTCTCTCGGAAAATATCCGGGTTAAGAGCATCGTCGGACGGTTTTTGGAACATTCGCGGATCGTCGTGTTCGGCAACGGCTACCAATTGCCGTCTTCCTCGGCCAAGGTCTTTATTTCCTCCGCAGATTGGATGCCGCGAAATCTGAATTGGCGGGTCGAGGTCATGGTGCCCATTGAAAATCCGACGGTTCATCAACAAGTTCTTGAACAAGTTATGGGAGCCGTTCTTTTGGACGGGCGACGGAGTTGGATTATGCATGCTGACGGCACCTATTCGCGACCCGACGCGGACGATGGTGATTTCAACGCGCACGAATATTTCATGACCAACCCGAGCCTGTCGGGGCGCGGCAGCGCGCTGGAACACCATCGGCCGGCTACGCCGCGCCTTGTTTCCGACAGAAGTTAACGCGTAGCGATGGCAGCCGAAATAACGCAACTGTTTAGCGGCGCATCAGATGAGGCGGCCGTGAATGCCGAACCCGGTGGCCGCATCGGAATTGTCGATATTGGCTCGAACACGGTACGGCTTGTGGTCTTTGATGCGCCCGCCAGGCTTCCGGTACCCATATTCAACGAGCGCGTGACCTGTCGATTGGGGCACGGAATTGGGCAAACCGGAAAGCTTAATCCCGAAGGCGTCGAGTTGGCATTCCGGGCACTGGCAAGATTTACCGGCATCGCACGCGAAATCCCGGTTGAGCGTTTTAAAATGGTGGCCACCGCCGCGGTTCGTGAAGCCTCCGATGGGCAAGCCTTTACCGAAGAGGTCGAGGCCCGCTTCCAGTTTCCGGTCGATGTGCTGAGCGGCGCCGAAGAAGCCCGCCTCAGCGCTGCCGGCATTTTGGGCGGCACCCCCGATGCCGATGGCGTCCTCGGTGATCTTGGCGGCGGCAGCCTGGATTTGGTGGACCTGCAATCGGGTCGGTTTGGCGATAGCGCGACGCTCCCGATCGGCCATTTGCGGCTTTCCGAAGATTCCAATAATGACACCAAAAGGGCCAAAAAAATGGCCGACGGGTTGCTGGGCTCGGTCCCTTGGCTAGGTGACAGGCGCGGGCGCAATCTCTATGCGGTTGGTGGCGCCTTGCGGGCAATCGCCAGGATTTACATCGAACAGATCGACTATCCGCTCCATGTTCTGGACAATCTGACGATCGCGGCCGCGGACGCGCGCGATCTGTGCAGAATCCTTGCCGGTCTCAGCCCGGCGTCGTTGGAAAAAATGGCGGGTGTCGCCAAGCGCCGGGCCGATACGTTGCCGTTTGCCGCCCTGGCGCTCGACCGATTGTTAAAAGAGGTGAAGCCGAAATCCCTGATTATCTGCGGTTACGGATTGCGCGAAGGGCTTTTCTTCGAAACCCTCCATGGTGAGCTGAAAAGCCAGGATCCGCTGATCGCGGCGTGCGAGGGATTCGCCCGCCGCAGCGGCCGCTTCGCGGTGCATGGAGACGAAATATTTCAATGGATCGCACCATTGATTTCCGGGTTCGATCCCGCCGATCTCCGAATTTTCCGGGCGGCTTCGCTGCTGAGCGATATCGGTTGGACCGAGCACCCCGACTACCGTGCGTTACACGCCTTTATCCGGGTTCTTCGCTTTCCCATCGCCGGACTCACGCACCGGGAACGGGTGATGCTGGCGCTGGCGATTCTCGTTCGCTACAACGGACGGACGACCCAATATGACGTCAAGCGCGTGCTGCCGCTGATTAGTGTCGAAGAACAGCATCAGGCGACCGTGGTGGGTGTGGCGCTTCGGCTGGCGCATGTATTTTCGGGCGGCATTCCGGGTTTGCTGCCGCAATCGGAATTGATCCATACCAACGGTGAGTTGGACCTGCGTCTCGACGCCGCCGTCGATAGTTTTGCCGGAAGCGCGGCGCAAAGGGTGCTGGGGCAATTGTCGGATATTTTAAAATCCAAACCCGATACCGTCTGACAATCCTGGTGTTACGCCCGGTAATACTCTGGTGGCCTGCGTCATCTAATCGTCGATAAACTCCACCAGTTCCAATTCCTGGCCATTGGCCACCAGCGCAAGATTACCGCGCATCAACTGCAAGGCGTCGTCGCCAAATATCTGGCGGCGCCAACCACTGAGGGCCGGCACGTCGGCATCTTCGCCAAAGGCGGCGATCACTTCCAGTTGGTCGGTGGTGGCGATCAGTTTCTGCGCCACATTGTTCTGCTCGCTCTTCATCTTAAGGACGACTTTTAATAGATCGGTGATCGGGCCGATGCCGCGCGGCAACTGGCGTTTCCTGGGCTGCGTCGGGCAGTCGTCTTCGGGCACCGCCTGACCGGCGGCAACCGCCGCCAGCAGGGCTTCGCCAGCCCGGCCTTCCGCCATCCGCTTTCCAAGCCCCCTGGTGCGCGCCAATTGTTCCACGCTCGCCGGTGCGTGATGGGCGATTTCAAGCAACGCCTCATCGCGGAGGACACGGTTGCGGGGCAGATCCCGCGTTTTCGCTTCGCGGTCGCGCCAAGCGGCAACTTCGCGCAATATGGCCAGAAACCGGGGCGCCGGGGAGCGGCTTTTGAGGCGTTTCCAGGCCTCTTCCGGCGGCTGATCATAGGTGCTGGGACTAGTCAGAATGGCGATTTCCTCGTCCAGCCAATCGCGGCGCCCGTTCTGGCCGAGCATGTCGTTTAATTTTTCATAGACCGTGCGCAAGTGGGTCACGTCGGACAGGGCGTAATCGATTTGTTTTTCCGTCAATGGACGCCGCGCCCAATCGGTGAAACGCGAGGACTTGTCGACGCGGGCGCCGACCAATTTGCGGACCAATGTTTCGTAGCCGGCCGAATCTCCGAAGCCGCAGACCATGGCCGCCACTTGGGTGTCGAACAGCGGCGCCGGCAAGGTTCCGTTAAGGTGGAAGAATATTTCCAGATCCTGGCGCGCCGCGTGGAAGACTTTGAGGATTTTTTCATCGCCCATCAACGCCATTAGCGGCGAAAGATCGAGGTCCTCGGCCAAGGCGTCGATGGCCTGAGCTTCCTCCTCGCCGCCCAGTTGCACGACACAGAGCTGCGGCCAAAACGTGTTCTCCCGCATAAACTCGGTATCGACGGTGATGAATTTGTTGTGGGAAATGCGGCCGCAGAAATCGGCGAGCGCCTGACTATCGCTTATGATGGACATGGGAGGGGTTGTAGCGTTTTTCTTCGGGTATTTAAAGACATGAACCCAGGCCTTCGAATCAATGCCCGGCGGCGGGTTTTCAATCGGTATCCGCCGCGCATGGAAGTTCGATCCAAAACTCCGATCCCTGGCCTTCGGAGCTTTCAAATCCAATTCTGCCGTGCATTTGTTCGACGATTTGTTTCGAAATTGTCAGCCCGATACCGGTTCCCTTGATCGGCCCGGATTCCCGGCCGAGGCGATTGAAAGGCTCGAACAGCTGATCCCATTTCGCCGCCGGAATTCCTGATCCCGTATCGCGCACAACAATGCGTATGGCCTTATCTTCGCCGGCCTCGGCAGAAAGGGTGACGATGCCGCCATCGCGGTTATACTTGATCCCATTGGAAATGAGGTTGAGCAGTACTTGGCGTGTTCGTGCCGGGTCGGCAAAGGCCATCGGCAGCTCGGTCGCGCCGATCTCGTTGAACAGCTCGACCTTTCTCTCTTTTGCCTCGGCGCTCATCATATCGACGCAATCGCCGATAATTTCCTTGATTGAAACCGGTTCCAAGTCGAGTTGAAGTTTGCCGGTTTCGGCCTTGGAAAGTTCCAAAACGCGCTCGATAAGATCCAAGAGATGCTGGCCGCTTTTGACGATCTGGCCGGCAAAGCTGGCCTGCTTTTCCGGGGGGACCTCGACCGTGCCGTCGGAAAGAAGTTGACCGAACCCGAGGATCGAGTTGAGCGGCGTGCGCAACTCATGGCTCATGGAGGAAAGGAATTCGGTCTTTGCCCGGTTGGCCTGTTCCAGACGTTTGATCAATAGCGAGCGATCAACCTGCATTTCGGC
>JAYGEH010000269.1:0-4582 GCA_046582475.1 Rhodospirillales bacterium | reverse complement strand
TGATCGATCTCTGCACCGGGCTCGGCTACCGCCAAATGATCGCAGTGATCGGCGATGCGGCCAACGATCAGTCCATCAACCTGCATCTCAGATTGGGGTTCGAACATGCCGGCGTGCTAGGCTCCACCGGCTTCAAGCATGGCCGCTGGGTCGATTCGGTGATGATGCAGCGCGCCCTCGGCGACGGCGACGGCGCCGCGCCCGCCTGATCGCTAACGGTAATCACGTAATTTACCAGCCCGTGATATCTGCTATCTTTGGGCGCGCCCATTATTGTCCAGTTCGGCGGGAAATACTGAATGCCCGATTTACAGTCCGTTTTGATCATCGACGACGATCCGGTGGTGGCCGAGATTCTGGAAACCATATTCGATCGCGAGGCGCGGATTACCAGTACGCTCAACGGCCCCGATGGCATCGCCGCGGCCGTGGCCGGCGCGCCGGATTTGATCCTCCTGGATGTGCGCATGCCCGACATGGACGGCTATGAAACCCTGAAAATGCTGAAAGCAAACACCGAAACCGCGGATATTCCGGTGGTCTTCCTGACCGCGAAGACCGAGACCGAGGATGAGTTCATGGGCCTCGAACTGGGCGCCATCGACTATATTTCCAAGCCGATCATTCCGCAGATCGTCAAGGTGCGCATCCATAATCACCTGTTGCTCAAAAAAAACCGGGATCAACTGGCCAATATGTCGATGATCGACGGTCTGACCGGCATCGCCAACCGCCGCCGTTTCGACGATTATCTGGATAAGGAATTCCGGCGCGGCGCCCGCAGTGATTATCCGGTCAGCCTGCTGATGCTCGATATCGACGACTTTAAAACCTACAACGACAGCTATGGCCACCAGAGCGGCGATGATTGCCTGAAATCCGTCGCCACCGAAATCAAGGGCCATTCCCGGCGCCCGTCCGATCTGGTGGCCCGCTATGGCGGCGAGGAATTTGCGGCGATCCTGCCCGATACACCGCTGGATGCCGCCGAAATGCTGGCCGAAAAAATCTGCGCCGGCATCGAAGGCTTAAAGATCGCCCACGCGGCCGCCCAAGCGGCGCCCCATGTGACAATAAGCATCGGCGCCGCCTGCACCGAAGATACCGGTGTCACCGGCCTTAAAGATTTGGTCGAAGCCGCCGACAAGCGCCTCTACCGCGCCAAGGAAACCGGGCGCAACCGGGTGTGCAAGAGCTTGGATTGACGAACCGGTCCGGCGCGCCTTTCCTATCGCCCCATTTCGAACTATGCTCCGCCTCGCCAGACGGCCGGATGGCTGCCTTCGGGGTTTCGGCTCCGGGGGAGGAAAGTCCGGGCTCCACGGAAACACGGTGCCGGGTAACGCCCGGCGGGGGCAACCCCAGGGAAAGTGCCACAGAAAGCAAACCGCCGACGCCCCGGCTCTCGGGCCGGCGCGGGCAAGGGTGAAAGGGTGCGGTAAGAGCGCACCGCGCCCCCGGCAACGGGGGCGGCATGGTAAACCCCGCCGGGAGCAAGACCGAATAGGGACGGCCGGACGGCATTGCCTTCGGGCGATGGCCGCCATGCGTGTTTTCGCGCCGTCGTCCGGGTAGGTCGCGCGAGGCGTCCGGTAACGGGCGTCCCAGATGAATGGCCATCTATCGCCGCCGGCTTGGGCGGCGGGGACAGAACCCGGCTTACAGGCCGTCTGGCATATTCCTTCCGTCCGAATCAGGCGGCTTTACCGTCGCCCGCGATGCGGATCGAGCGGATGATGCGTTCGGCTTCGGGCGCGAACTTCTCGAAATAGTATAGCTCCGGGGCGGTGAAGACGATCAAGTGCAATTCCGCGTCGATCTTGGCGCCGACGACAAATCCCTTGTTGCGCAAACCATCTTCGGCCACGAAGGTGAATTCAAAGCGGAAGCCTTTTTTCGAGCCGAACTTAAAGGGCCGGAAATCGCTCGTCACCATATTGCCGAACTCGGCCTGGGCGTAGCTGGCTTCGATCCATTCCTCGACGTCCAGTAGGGAGAAGTTTTCCTTATATCCGGGGATTTTCTTTTCGTCCTGCTTGGCGGTGGGCGCAAACAGGATGTCATCATCTTCAAAACCGCCGTAAAAGGTCAGGTCCTGCAATTTCGGACCATCGACGGTCCATAGCTCATAATCCCGGCCCCGTTTACTGTTCCATTTTATCGACGGCGATACCGAATATGCGCCGGCGATTTCGATCCGCTCTACGGATATCAGGCTGTATTGGGCGCAGGCGCCGAGAGCCAGCAAAGCAATTAACGGCCATGCCAAATTCCGCCAATAACTACTCATGACAACCCATCCAGCATAAATTCGATGATCTTGCGGTCCTCGGCATCCGGGCTTATTTCAAGATAGGTGCGATAGGCATTTCTTGCCTCGGCCTTTTTGCCGAGCTTGTCGAGCACCCGTCCCATGGACCGGTAGGCGATGGCCGGCGCGGCTTGGCGCTCGACGGCGATGCGGTAGGATTGCATGGCCTTTTCCAGATCCCCGTCGCCGCCGCGCAAACGGTAGGTTTCGCCCCGGAAAAAATGCAATTGCCCCACATGGCGCCCGCCCCGGATCAGCATGGTCAGCAGTTTCTGCGACCGGTCAAATTGCCTTAGGTTCATTTCGTCCTGAAGCAACATCATGCGCAACGGGAAAACCGCCTTCTCGTAGCGCCGGAGACCCCGGTCCTTGCGCCTGATATGCTTTTCCGCATAGCGGGCCATGGCGCCCAAATTGTCGATGCGCTCCGTGGGCGAGGGATGGGTGGCCAGGAAATAGGACCGGGGCGCGGCGCCCTTGTCGGGCTTGTTTTCACGCCTGAGTTGGATCCAGATATTCTGCGCCGCCCACGGATCATAGCCGTTCTTGACCAGGAGGCGGAGGCCGACCAAGTCCGATTCCCGCTCATGTTCGCGCCCATAGGCGCGCAAGACACCCAGGGCAAGCAAATCGGTCACCGTATGATCGGCGGGAATGCCAGCCACCGCCACCGCCATTTTGAGGAACAGCAAGGCGTTCGATTGATCGATTTGCTGCTGCATGCGGGCGCGGGAATGGCGCAGGAGAAAATGGCCGATTTCGTGGCCGAGCACGGAAGCCAACTGGGCCTCGTCCCGGACCCTGAGGAGCAATCCAGTCCATATCTGCATGACGCCGTTGGGCGCCATGTAGGCGTTAAACGCGGGCACGCGCATGATATAGGTGCGGATATGGGGGCAGAAATTCCCGGCCAACTTGCAGACAATGCCACTGACATACGTGTTGAGGGCCGGATCGATTATCCGGTTTCCCGATGTCTTGGTAGCGTTTTCCGCCTTGTCCATTGCCGCCCACAGTGAGCCTTCGAGGGAAGCGATGGGCGGTCTTTTGCCGGGCACCAGAGACGTCTCGTCGAGCACATCGGCCTTGAGATCGAATTCTGTAATCTTGCCTTGGCTGGCGGGCCCGGTTGCGTCCATCGATGTGACACAGGCGGACAACAAACCCAATCCAAGGATGGCGGCAAATTTTGCTACGGAGAATTTCATCATTTTGGGAAATTACTGAGCAGTTGTTCGATGGTCTCAGTGGCCCCCTCGGCGTCGCGCATATCGCCGGAATTCCGGCGCAGCCGGTTGATCCATACAATATCGCCGGTATTGAGATCGACCAGCGATGCAAACCCCACCTGGCTGCCGCCCTCGCGGGCGACGCCGAGCAGAAGCGCGCCGACGGCGATGGCGGCGGCGCGCCCGGGGCTGGCGTAACTGTCGCGCAAGTGAACAAAGAGGCCATAGTCCGCCCGGTATTTGTCGCGCAACAAATGCACCGACGGACCCAGGGACCAATCGAAAACGCCATCCTTGGCGGGCAGCGCGCCCGGCCCTTCGAACTGATGGGCCATGATCGCCTCGCCAACCGCGCCGTGCAGTTTGAGGAGCTGCATCTCGGCCCCGAATGGGGCCAAAGACTCGATCGGCGTGCCGAATTTCAAGTGCAAATTCTGGGTGGCCAGTTTATCGCGCAGGGACATTTGCAGAAACACCCGCGCCTTGGCCGTCCAATCGGCTTTCGGCTCCGGTGTGCCGCCGAGGTTTATCAGGCTCAACTCAACATCGGGCGGCATCAGTATCACGTTGCGCGTGCCGGTTCCGGCTCCCAGAGTATCGGAACGGTAGAAGGCGACCGATTGGCAACCGGCCATGATCACCGCCAATAATACCAGCAGCGCGGCCCGATAGAGCGATGATCTTTGTTCCCGCATCCCTGTTTCCAGCCCCCTCGGGCAAGGTTTCGTTTGGCAGTTATAGGGGAATTTGTCGGTCGGTATAATGGTAAAATAACAACCCATTGCATCTTTTCCATGGGATACCCCTTCGATTGACTTAGCCCTCCTGCCGATCCATTCTCTTCGCAACATTAAATTAAAATCAGCGAGGATTTATCCATGGGACAGAGCATCGAACTGACCGCCAGCGACGGCCACGCCTTCAGCGCCTACCGGGCCGATCCGGACGGCGCGCCCAAAGGCGCCATCGTCGTCATTCAGGAAATTTTCGGCGTCAACCAGCATATCCGCGCCCTCGCCGACGGCTTCGCCGCCGATGGCTA
>JAYGEH010000243.1:0-5752 GCA_046582475.1 Rhodospirillales bacterium | reverse complement strand
GGCCTGGGTATGGCCATGCAGATGGAGGCGCGCCTCCACGTCCAGGCGGCCGCGCTTCAGGCGCTGCGCCGTCCGCCTGTCGAGCCCGGGCGCCGTGCCGTGGTCCAGATCGGGCTGGGGTTTCGGCTTCGTTTTTTCGCCGCGCACCGGCGGCGCCCTTCGGACCGGCTTGGAGATTTTGGCTTTAGGCTTCGGCGGCGCTTTCGGGATCTTGCCGATTTTCTTGCCGTCCATGGGTGTCACATCCTGGAAAGCCAATTCCAGCAGCGCCGCGTCATCCTGATCGGGCCGCGATTTCTTAGCTCCCGTCATCGCCATCCACCAGGATAATGTGCAAATCGCGCGGCCCATGGACGCCCATGAGCACCCGTTGTTCGATATCGGCGCTGCGCGACGGCCCGGTTATCCAGTTGACCGTGCGCGGCGGAAATTGGTTGCCGCTGGTGTCCCGCAAGAGGGCCCAGGCGCCTTCGTAATCGCCGGCGAGGTCGGCAAGCGGCAACACGGCGATCAGGGTTTCGGGCAGGAAATTGAGGGCCGTCGGCGCCGACCGGCCGGACATCAGAAACAGCGTGCCGGTCTCGGCGGCGGCGCCGTCGGCCAACACCAAACCGATGCCATCGCCATCTTCGCCAGGCCCGAAGGCAACCTCCAGGGGCGCCCAGTTCAAATCGGTGAAGGGCGCGCGCGGCTGCGCCTTGATGGGGCCGGTCCTATTGCGACGCCCAAGGTAGGCGGCGATGGCGCCCGGCAAATCCTGGAAGGCATCAATGCGATCCGTGGTGGCCGAGGTTTCTTCCGCGCGCGCGCAAAAATATTCGGCGCGGCCAGCCCTGTCCGCCGGCGCCCGGTCTAGGATAATTGGCGGCGGCGGCGCGGCCAGGCGGCTGGCCACGCCCGCTTGGCGCTCGCCGGGGCTGGAGCCGCGCGCCTCTAGGGCGGCACCGATACCGTCCAGGATATGGGCGCGGCTGGATAAATCGCTCATGACCGCCGTCCTGTTTTCCATTGGTGCATGAAGCTGCGGCCTTCGGGCGCCGGGAAATCGCGGCTCCGGGTCCAGGCGCCGAGCCCGGGCAGGGAACGCAAATAGCCTTTTTTACGGCCCAGTGCCGCCAGCCAGGCCAGAGCCATTCCGGTTCCGAAACGATACAGCCAGGGGCGGCGCGCGGCGAAGGCCCAGAGCCTGACCAGAATTCGTGCCAAACCGCCGGGGGCGCCGGTTTCCGCCGCTTCAAACCTGAGATTGCGCAGCATCTTGGGCAGCGGCAGGCGCACCGGGCAGACCTCTTCGCACATACCGCAAAGGCTCGAGGCTTGCGGCAGATGATGGGCGCCCGACAATCCAGTGAGGGCCGGGGTCAGAACCGATCCCATCGGCCCGGGATAGACGCTGCCATAGGCATGGCCGCCGATGGCGCCATAGACCGGGCAATGGTTGAGGCAGGCGCCGCACCGGATACAGCCCAGAATCTCCGAATTTTCGCCGGCCAGAATACCGGTGCGGCCATTGTCCAAAAGGATCACGTGATAGGCGTCCGGCCCGTCCATATCGGCGCCGCGCTTGGGCCCGGTGGAAAAGGTGGTGTAGGCGGAAATCTCCTGGCCGGTGGCGCTTCTGGCCAATACGCGCAGCAGCGTCGCGGCGTCATCCAGGCTGGGCACCACTTTTTCCAAACTGGCGATAACGATATGCACGCGCGGCAAAATTTGTGAGAGATCGCCGTTGCCTTCGTTGGTGACGATGACGCTGGTGCCGGTCTCGGCGATCAGGAAATTGGCGCCGGTGATGCCCACATCGGCGGCCAAAAACTTTTGCCTCAAAAGCGTTCGCGCCTCGGCCAAAAGCGCCGCCGGCTCATCCAGGGGGCGCGCCGGATCCAGGTTCCGGTGATGGCGGCGAAAACTGTCGGCCACCTGTTCCTTGGAGAGATGGGTCGCCGGCGCGATGATGTGGCTGGGCATTTCGCGGCGCAGCTGGATGATATATTCGCCGAGATCGGTTTCCACCGGCTCGATGCCGTTCGCCTCCAGATAATTGTTGAGCGCGATCTCCTCGCCGATCATGGATTTGCCCTTGGTGACCAGGCGCGCCCCCGCCGCCTGGCAAATCTCGAGAAT
This sequence comes from Rhodospirillales bacterium, assembly GCA_046582475.1. Taxonomy (GTDB): domain Bacteria; phylum Pseudomonadota; class Alphaproteobacteria; order Rhodospirillales; family UBA2165. Next base: position 3,631 of record JAYGEH010000243.1, on the reverse strand, counting down.
CGTGGCGCGGGCGTCATCGGCATCCCGGCACCAGTGCACCTGGCCGCCGGCTAACCTGGCGCGTTCTTCAAATTGGACGAGATACTGATCCAGATGGGCAATGGTGTGGCTGCGGATTTCGGCGGCCCGGTCCCGGAGCGCATCGAATTCCGGCAGCTTTGCAACCACCCGGCGGCGTCCCTCGACAAAACCGCCGCGCAGGCGTTGCAACGCTTCCTGTAGCTGGGTATCGCCCAAGGCGGCACGTGCGTTGGCGGGAAAATTTCGGGCCAGGAGGGTCACGAGGGTCCCTCCACCTCGCCTGGTCCTGCGCAGAGTGCCGGGCCATCGATCATGCCGGCCAGCACCTCGGCCACGTGGCGCACACGCACATTCGAGCCGGCGCGGCGCAGCTTGCCGGCAAGATGGCAGAGGCAGCCGAGATCGCCGCCCAAGAGATAATCGGCCCCGGAATTTTCGATGTCCCGCAGCCGGTCATCGGCCATTTTATTGGCGATGTCCGGATATTTGACGCAAAACAGGCCGCCGAACCCGCAACAGGTTTCGGCGCCTTGGTAATCACTTTGGCTGAGGCCGTCGACCGTGGCCAACAGGGCGCGCGGCTGATCCTTGATGCCGAGCTCGCGCAGGCCCGAGCAGGAATCGTGATAGGCCGCCGCCCCATCAAGACGCGCAGAGACATCTTGCACGCCGCGCACATCGACCAGAAATTCGATCAGCTCATGGGTTCGCGCCGCAAGATCACGGGCCCCATCGCCGCCCAGCAATTGGGGATAATGAACCTTGATCATCGCCGCGCAGGAGCCGGACGGCGCTACCACATAATCGAAACCGGCAAAGGCTGTTATCACCTGTTCGGCGATGGCGCGCGCATTTTGGCGCATCCCGGCGTTGTAGGCGGGCTGGCCGCAACAGGTTTGCGCCGCCGGCACGGAGACCCGGCAGCTGGCGTCCTCGAGCAGCTTGACGGCGGCAAACCCGACGCCGGGGCGGATCAGATCGACGATACAGGTGACGAACAGTGCCACCCGTGGGGGTGCACCGCCGCTGGTATTATGCAGGGATTCGGCCATGTGCCGAGAGTGCCGATTAACCGGAATGAAGTAAAGTCCTCCGTGCCGCCGATTTCGGCAGCAACAGATACAACCGGCCCGGATTTTTCATCCGCCCGGCGGCTTCCCTGGCATAGCGCCCATAGCCCCAAAACAGATCGCCGCGCACCGGGCCGGTGATCGCGGAGCCGGTATCCTGGGCAACCACCAGCCGGGCCAGAGGCAGAAGCGGGTTCAAGGGATTGGTGGTTGCCAGCCAGATCGGCGCGCCCATCGGTATATATTTGAGATCGACCGCGAAGCTGCGCCCCGGGGTCAGCGGCATGCCAGCGGCGCCGATGGGACCGGGGCCGACGATGCGCTTGAAAAACACATAGGACGGATTGCGGTTCATCAGCGCCCGCGCCCGCCCCGGATTGTCGGTCAGCCATTTGCGGATCGACTGCAGCGAGATGTCCTTTTGCGGAATCGCGCCCATGGCCACCAGATCGCGGCCGATGGCGCGGTAGGGGCGCCCGTTCTTGCCGTCGAAGCCGACCCGCATGGTTTCACCGCTATCCAGCAATATGCGGCCCGAACCCTGGATATGTAGGAAAAATGCGTCGATGGCATTGTCGACCCAGACCATTTCCAGACCCTTTCCGGTCAACACCCCGCGCTCGATCTCGGACCGGTCCGCATAGGGTATGAAATTATTGCCGCGCACCTGACCCGCTATGCGGCGCCCGGCCAGGCGGGTATCGAACTGGCCGAGATCGACGCTGATCAGGTCCCTGGGCCGGCCATAGAGCGGCACGTTGTAACGGGCGCTGCGTTTTTTGGAGCCGTTCAGCTGCGGTTCGAAATAGCCGGTGATCAGACCGGTGGTCTGGTTTTTATCGGCGGCGGCGAACGGTTGAAACCAGTCCTCGAAGAACTGTTTTGCCGAGGTTCCCGATTGGACTGCGCCGCGGGCGACGGCGCAGACCGATTGCCAATCGGAGGCCAGGCCCGCATAGCTGGCCGGCGGCAAAGGTTGCACCGCTTTCAGCCGGTCAAAACGCCGGCAGGTGGTGACAAAGGTGATCAGCGCGGCGCGGTGATCATCCAATTGCCAGCCCGGCAGGTTGCGAAATGCGACCGGCGCCAGGGACAGGGAACCGAACACCGATGGTTTTTGTTCCGGCTCGGCCGCGCAGGCGGCCAAAGCGGCGGCCAAAACGGCGGCCGATAGGCGGGCGCGGCCCACCGCTGGAATTACCCTATCGGCCGGCGGCAAACCTTTAATCTTGAATCGGTACCAAGAGTTAGTCGAGGCTACGGGTGGCGACCAGTTCCCAGTTTGGATTGCGCGAGGAGAGATCGCGAGCAAAAGTCCAGATATCCGTAATTTCGGAAATTTGGTTGGCATTTCCATCAACAACCTCGCCGTCCGCGCTGCGCGTTACATTGACTTGCTCGGATATGATCTTCACCGTAATGAGGCCGGTGGTGTTCTCCACATAAGCCTCGATCGGTTCGTTGGAAACCAGCCGGATCAAAGTGTTCTCAAGGGTTTCGTTATTTGCCTCGCGGGCGGCGATGGCGGTGACGAAGTTGCTATACACCTCCGCGTTCACGAGCGCCTGTAGGGAGTCCCGGTCGCCCTTGGCGAAGGCTTCGACAATCATTTCAAAGGCGCCGCGCGCGCCGGCAATGAATTCCGGTGCATCGAACGAGCCATCCATGGCCTTGATTTGCGCAAACCCGGCATCGAGGGGCGAGGTTTGGGCCGGCTCTTCGACGGGCTGGCTATCATCGCCTTGTTGCTCCCCATTGCTATGATCGGGCAATTGCACGACATTGTCGTCATTCGGGGCATTCGGGTCTTGGGCTTTCGGATCTTGGACTTTCGGGTCTGAGGCATGGGAATCCGGCGAGAATGGATCATTTTGCGGCCGGCCATGATCTTTATGTCGGCCCAGCACGTTACGCAGCCGGAGAATCAAAAAAGCAGCGATCATCGCGAACAGGACGATATCGATAAATTGAAAACCTTCATCCATTGCCTTCACCGTTCCCGATCATAAAACCCGGCTCAAATAAGAAATGTCGCCGAGGCCAAATTCTGCCGCATTGATCGCTCAGCCCGATTAGCTTAGCCGTTCGCCGCCTTGAGGTCCAGTCCGTACACGAATACGTGCAATCGGGACCTTATCGTACTAAATAGGTAGAACGGCTGCGATAGACAAGAAAGCCGATGCACGTATTCCCTATTAAGGCATAAAAATTGGGCTATATCATATTTATTTTACTTCTCGCCGTTCCCATTGTTGAGATTGGCGTCTTTATAGAGGTTGGCGGCCTGATCGGCCTTTGGCCGACGATCACGGTCATATTTGTCACCGCCGCCATCGGTGCGGCGTTGCTGCGCGCGCAAGGCTTGGCGGTCATGTACCGGGCCCAGGAAGCCATGGCGCGGGGCGAAATGCCCTTGACCCAGGTTTTTGACGGGCTCTGCCTTTTGTTTGCCGGCGCCATGCTGCTGACCCCCGGTTTCGTGACCGATGGAGTTGGCTTTCTGTTGTTTATACCGCCGCTGCGTATCCTCCTCCGGCGGG
>JAYGEH010000102.1:0-19108 GCA_046582475.1 Rhodospirillales bacterium | reverse complement strand
TCTATTTTCCGATCACCATGAAGGAGTTTGGCTCGCGCGTTTACTTCCGCGATCTCAATGAAGGTTCCTACGAAATTGACGGCATTTCGGTCAAAACCCTGTTGCTCAGCCATCCCGGCAACTGTCTTGGATACCGGATCGATTATGGCGGCCGTTCGTTTTGTTACGTCACCGACAACGAATTATTCCTGCCCGACGATGCCAGCCATAACCCTCATTACGTCAAACGCCTGACCGAGTTTATTGCCGGCACCGATGCCCTGATTACCGACGCCACCTACACCGATGCGGAATATCAAAGCAAGATCGGCTGGGGCCATTCCTGCATCAGCCAGGTGGTAAAATTGGCCCACGAAGCAGAGGTCAAATCTCTTTATATTTTCCATCACGATCCCGACCAGGACGAAGATGCCATCGACGCCAAGCACGCGGCGGGCGAGGCGATATTGGCCGAGCTTGAATCGTCAACCCAATTGATCAGCCCCAGCGAGACCCATTCGGTCAAAATTTGAGACGGCGGCGTTGGTCCAGCCTCGCCTCAGCGCAGCATGGGCGGAGTGCCCAAGCGCTCGGCGCAGGTGCCCAGCACCCGCTCGGCGGCAACGGCGGCGCGCAGCAGCCGTTCCTCGTCGCCGCCCGGCGCGGTGAATTGAAGGCCCACTGGCATGTTCTCACCATCCAGCCCCACGGGCAGCGAAATCGCGCACTGAACGAAGAAATTCGCCGGGCAGGTATTGCGGGCCAGGATAATCGGCGGCGCATTGGTTGCCGGCGGCGGCGGATCGATGATCGGCGGCGTCACGCAAAGGGTCGGCGCCACCAAGACATCCACCGCCGGAAAAGCCGCCTGACCGCGTGCTACCACGTCTTCCAGCCAGCGTTGCCGGTTGATCAGATCGACCGCCGCCAGGTCCCGCGACGGCTCCAACCTTGCCTGCAAGGCCGGATCGCACTGTTCCAGCCATCCCGGAAGTTCTTCTTCCAGGAACACCAGCAATTCGATATTGGGGATGGCGCCGGACATAACCGCCTCTAATAACTCGGCGGTTTCCGGCGACGGCGCTTCGACGATGCGGGCGCCGGCTTTTTCCAACTCGGCAATGGCACCCTGGACCGCTTCGGCGATACCGGCATCGCAGCCATCCCAGAAACTGGCGTCGGCGATGCCGATGGTGAGGCCGGCAATTTCGGCGCCGTCCAGGCCTGCCATGAACACGGCCGGATCGGCCCGGTGGGCGGGATCGAGGGCGGCGAATACATACGCCGCATCGGCGGCGGTGCGGGTTAGCGGCCCGGGCGTATCTTGCGAGGCGCGCAATGGCACGATGCCGGCGTTCGACCAGCGGTGGGCGCTCATCTTGAGGCCGACGGTACCGGTGGCGGTGGCCGGGATACGCACCGAGCCCATGGTATCGGAGCCGAAGGCGGCGAGGGCCGAGCCTTCCCAGAGGCTGACCCCGGCGCCGGCGGACGAGCCGCCCGGCGAGCGCGCCACATCGGCGTCCCACGGATTTCTGGGCGCCCCCCAATGGATGTTGGTGCCGAGCCCGCCGGCGGCGAATTCCACGGTGTGGGTCTTGCCGGTGATGACGCCAAGCTGCGCCTTGATGGCTTGCACCACCGGGCCTTCGGCTTCCCATTTTTCCGGCAATTTTTTGCCCGATCCGGCATAGGTGGGAAACCCCTTGATGCCGTACAAATCCTTGATCGAGATGGGCAGGCCCTGCAGCGGCCCGAGATCAGATCCGGCATTGAGGGCGGCATCGGCGGCGGCGGCCATCTTGCGCGGCACGTCCGCATCCCATGTGAGGTACGCATTGAAGGTCTCGCCGACGGTGTCGTGGCGGGCGATGGCGGCCTCGGCGAGATCAACGGCACTGACCGAGCCGTCGCGCAAGGCGCCGGCGATTTCGGCGAGGGGTTTGGTCAGGGTATCGGATGCGGGCATGGCGGCGGCTATCGGTTGTTACATTGTCGATGGCGAAGTCGTCTGCCTGGTGACCTGTGTCATCTAGTTAAGGCAGGTCACCAGCACGGTGTACTGTTTTGCATCCCGGTACAAGTTGACGCTATGTCTTGGCGCCCCATGCCCAACGCGCTGAAAACCGATATTGTGCGTTTCAAGGAACCGGGCCACGGCCTCCGATTTAATCGCGAAATTAAATCCCTCGACCCCCTTTTTAATAATTTTCCTGACGGCGACACCGATTAAATTTCCCGCTTGGTCTATAACCGGCCCACCACTATTGCCTTTGTTGATAGCGGCATCGGTCTGAAATGCGGACGTGTTGTTGCCCAACCCTACCGTCGCAACGATGACGCCAGTATTGATTTTCAGTTGCGAGGAATAGCGTTCGCCTGCAGGAAACCCTATCACATTGGTTTTCATCCCCGGTTCCAAGCGGGCCAGGTTTAAAGAAACAAAATTTCTCGACTGGCCGGAATCATTTGCCGCCGAATTAAAGCCGTCATCGGCGGGCGCGCCCCCGAAGTTGCGAACGGGCGTACTTTCAAACAAATCGCGGGACCGGGCATTGCCGCTCTCGAACAGGTTGCTCGACGGTTCGCGCTGTGTCCGGTCTGCCTCTTCGATACGGCGCGAGAACTCTTGATCCCGGGCTTCATATTCATCGACCCGGCGGGAGCTGCGCCTGGGCCTAGAGCGCGCCGCTGGCCTATTGGTATTCGAGCCGAGCTTGACGACGGCAAGATCCATTTTTCTATCACGCGCAACGATCCTGACGCGGCCATTATGACCAGCGCCTTTAACGGTAACACCCCGGCACACTCTCTCGCCAACGACCCGCCCTTGTCGGTATTTAACATCCATGGTCACAACATGATTATTGGTGATGATGTACCCGTCGGGAGAAATGGCGAACCCGGAACCGGTGCTAATCGGCTGCAACGCACCGGCAGGATGCGTCGCCAGGAGGATTGCAACACCGGCAATCGACGCCAAATGGAACGCGTGATGCGGATTTTCAAATTTGTTGAGCGGGTGGATTAATTTCATTTGCATCGCCTCACCTGACAGGAATTCGAACCTTTGTGCCAGCAATGATACATTTGGCGGCGAAATTTTCAACAATCAGGCGCCTTAGATCCCGCCCGGACGAGCAACGCCCCCGCGGGCAGGCACTCGCGGGGGCGTTTCCTCCCATCCCGGTGAACTCAGGATGTGCTGCAGTTTATCTTTGAATCATAGGCAAATCCGCGCTTTGACCAGGCCGGATTAAGCCACAATCCAACCTCGCCGGCGGCCGATTTGCCGACCTGGCGGGCCATGAATGTCATTTGCTGCGAATTGGCGAGGCGCACGCGCCGTTCGCTCAGTTTGGTTCTGCCGTCCTTGCGGTAGATGCCGATGGTGCCGGTGCGCGGCCATTTATCGCCCAGATTGGTGACCTGGAATACCGGTGTCCGCTTGTCGCAGCGGGCGACGATTTCCACGTTCAGCATAGCATCTTCGATCGCCGAGACGATGACGCGGCGATTGTAGATCTTGGCCGCGGAACGGACGGATATGAGGGTATGCGCTTTTGGGCGCTGGCCCAAATCGTCGCCGCCGGCGCCGCCGGTGGCGGTTGCGGCACCCGGGGCAGCCGATGCGGCCGCTAGACGGCCACCGAACCTGGTCTTCAGGCATTCGGTAACCCGGATGCGGCGTTCGATATCGGAAATGTGGGCGGCCAGGACCGGACCCTTCAAATGCAGCCCGCGCGAGCGCACCACGGCGGTGCCGTCTTCGTCGAGAATACGCTGCATTTTGCGTTGGTAGTTGACCCAACGCTCGATATAGGAATCCCAGGCGCCGTTGTAGCGTTCATCGATGAATTTGACGATTTTCCAGTGGCTGGTATTCCACCAGGCCACGCGCGGCAACGTTGGGCAGCCGGCGGCGTAGGCGGCATCGATCTTCTGCTGATTGAATATGCTTTTGGTCAGGTTCGGCGAATGCCGCGTCTCGGCGCCGCCCGCGGGCGCGGCCAGGAATTGCATTACCCCGCCGGCGATCAAAGCGACGCGCAGCGAATGGGTCCAATTCCCTGATGCAAGCATTTGCGACTCCCTTACCCATCGAATGGGGTAAAAATTCCGTAACAAACACTCACGCCCATTTAGAAGTGCCGTTCCTGCGTCGCCCGGTCTCGGAAAATTTCCGGCCGGCGGTCCTCGTCTCGGAGCGGATGCCAATTTTTATAGGGACGGCATCACGTCCGCGGACGGCTTCAAGACCATTCCGGTATGATCGAAGAAAGTTAACGCAGCGTTAACGCAGCGGGCCCTTTGCCCGGTGAGGCTAGATGTGCCGGGATGTCACCAAATCTGGGGGATCATCCCCTATTCGCGCCAATATATGGTGGGTGGCAGGATAATTCGGATTCGCAAAATCCAGCGCGCAGGGCCGCCTCAAGCGTCAATTCCAACCAATCTCATTAATTTTGCGAAGCGATTCGCTGCCCCAAGGAGATCGCGCCTTCACCCCTTGCGCGGACGGTCCGACGAGCTAAATAACTATGTGAGCCTTTTGGCATTGTAAAAGGTAAGCGCCGTTCGCGCACGCCAACGGCTGCGCAAAAAGCGTTAGGAAACGTTATGAACCGGTAGGAATAGTAATGAAACGGTATGGTCGTTTTGGCCAAATATGTCGCACGAAATTAATTAAATTATTCAACTAAAGAGCATAATATTGGTGGATATCTTGTTTAGGCATGACCCCGATGTTTCGATTGCCGGCAGTCTTATTGCGCGCGCGCCCGGATCCGATGAATATCGGATTTGCGAATATGGTGTCCGGGACGCCCGCTTGACCTGACACCCGCCATGGCGGATACAGGACCGATTGAAAGTCAACCGATATCCCGCCAACCGGAGGACCCCCATCATGGAATACCGTTATATCGGCAACAGTGGTCTGCGCGTTTCCGAAATGTGTCTGGGGACGATGAATTTCGGCGCCACCACTTCGGAAGCGGTGGCCCGTAAAATGATCAATTCGGCCAAGGATGCGGGCGTCAACTTTATCGACACGGCGGATGCCTATGTGAATGGCGAATCGGAAAAAATTACCGGCAAATTGATCCGCAAAGACCGCGCCGACTGGGTATTGGCGACCAAGGTCGGCCAGCAGGACGGCACGCCCCAGCGCAAACGCGGCCTTTCCAGAAAATGGATGATGGAAGCCATCGACAACAGCCTCAAGCGCCTCGGCACCGACTATGCGGATATATACTACATGCACCACGTGGATTGGGATACGCCGCTGGAAGAAAGCATCGCCGCGATTGGCGATATCATCGCCGCCGGCAAGGCCCATAGCTGGGGCTTCTCCAATCACCTCGGCTGGCAGGTGGGTGAAATGGCGCACCTTTGCGATCAGTTGGGAACGCCGCGCCCGATCATCAGCCAACCCCACTACAATCTGGTCATGCGGGCGCCGGAAAACGATCTCCTGCCGGCCTGCGAATATTATGGTGTCGGCGTATTCCCCTACTCGCCCCTGGCGCGCGGCGTACTAACGGGTAAGTACACGCAAACCGGCAAGCCGCCCGCCAACAGCCGCGCCGGGCGCGGCGACGCCAGCATCCTGGGCCGCGATATGCGCAAAGAAACCTTCCAGGCGGTGGACAAGATTAAAAAGCATGTGGCCAAACGGGGCATGACGCCCGGCGATTTCGCCATTCGCTGGGTCTTGAACAACCAGCTTATTACCGGCGTGGTGGCCGGCCCAAGAACCCTCGCCCAATGGAAAGATTATCTCGGCGCCTTGAAACACAGTTTCACAGAAGAAGACGAAACCTTCGTTGACGCCCTGGTGGCGCCGGGCCATGCGTCGACGCCGGGCTTCACCTGGTCCCGCTATGCGGTGCGCGGGCGCAAATCGCGCAGTGCTTGATCGGCGCGGGATTCATTCAGGAAAAGACTGGCCATGGACGACAGCGCTTCTGCAACGCTCGAAGAAGGCCACGAGCACCATCGCGCCGGGCGCCTGAAGGAGGCCCACGACGTCTATAAGGTGGTGGTCACCAACGAGCCGGAAAATGCCGCCGCGCACTATCTGCTTGGCACCCTCTATATGCAGGGCGGCAATAATGAGTTGGCGGTCGATCTATTGGCCAAGGCGGTGGACCTCGAAGGCGGTAACCAGGAATATCGCTGCAACCTGGGTACCGCGTTGTTGCAGGTAGGCCGGCTGGAAGAGGGCTTGGGGTTGCTCAAAGAAACGCTGGAGGCCGAGCCGGACCATTTGCTGGCGCACACCAACCTGGCCCATGCTTATGCGGAAAGCGGCGACACGGTTCTAGCGGAAAACCATCTTAAAGCGATCATCAGGATCGATTCACGAAACGCCCGCGCCTATGGCGATATGGGCGTTATCATGGCAAAACGTGGCGCCTTTGACCGGGCCCTTGAAAATTTTCGCCGCGCACTCGACCTGCAGCCGGGCGATCCGGATTTTCAGATCAATCTGGCCAACGCGCTCCTCGAATCGGGCGATATCGATGCCGCCATCCCCCGCTATGAGCGGCTTCTCAAAGAGGGGCCGCGCAGTGTCCTGGCGCGCTTTCATCTGGGCGTCGCCCATGAGCGCAAGCGCGACTTTGAGGAAGCCATCGCCCATTTTCGCCAGGCGACCGAAATCAATCCCGAATTCGCCGAAGCCCGCGTCAACCTGGTTTCGGTTCTCATCCAAACGGACCGCGTGAAAGAGGCGGAGACCGAAGCCCGCGAGGGGGTCCGCCAGACCCCGGAAAACGCCCTGGCCCACACCGCCCTCGCCAACGTGCTGCTGCAATTGGAGCAGCCGCAAGAAGCCCTGGATGCGGCGGACCGCGCCATCGCCATCGATGCCAGCCTTGAGAAGGCCGCCGAAATTCGTGCCCGGACCCTGGCCGCGCTGGACGCCGCCGCGGCAGAGCCCGGCGCTTAAAAGGGCCCCCGGTCCATGACGCTGCAATACCCGCTGATCCATATCGACGATATCAAGCCTCGCGCGCAGGCGGCGGCGGATGGCTGGGCCATTTCCGAATTCCGGGTACCCATCAGCGGCGCCGACGGCTCGGGAACGGCGGCCTTCCATTCCATATTCCGGCCCGGATCGAAACACGCTCGACACGTCCATAACAATTGCGACGAAGTTACGATTTATCTTAAGGGGCGCGGCGTAACCGGTATCGATGGCGATACCGCGGATGTCAGGCCCGGCCATTGCCGCGTAGCGCCCAAGGGGTGCGAGCATTTCTTCTTCAACAATTCCGAGGAAGAGGAATGTCTGGTGGTCGGATTTTATTTGGGGGCCGCCGATGTGGACGCCACTGGCTACGAATTCAGAGGCGACGTGACCGATGCCGACCTGGATTCGCCGCGAGGCCCATTGAACAACGGCTTATTGGTGCATCTGGACGACGTTGACCCGGCCCACATGGCGGCGGGCGATGGCTGGCTGATCAGCGATTTCCGCATGCCCATCGGCAGCCATAATGGCTATTCATCGACCCTGTTCCGGGCGCGCTTTCTGCCCGGCGCGGTGCACAAAAAACACCGGCACGAAAATTGTGACGAGATCTATTACGTCATCTCCGGCCACGGCCTGGCCGGTGCCGGCGCCGACCGCGCCGAAGTTCGGGGCGGTCACTTTCACTACATCCCGAAAGGCACCGAACACTGGCTTTACAATCTGAGTGCAAGCGATGCGCTGGAAGTTGTCGGCATCTATATCGACGCCGGCAACGTGGAAGCAACCGGGTATGTCTATATGGGCGACGTCAGCGAGGCCGATATCAAATCGCGCACCGGCCACTAGGGGTTTCGGAGAAAGTAAAACCGACGCCGGCAATACCGGACCGGTTAACCGGTTCTTAAACCTGTTAACGCACACTCCTGGGTAACAATAAAACTATTGTGGTGAGTGCGGTGGCGGACCCCGATCAAGCGGTTCGAGACCGTGGCGGTAGCATCGATTTGGTTGCCGGCGGCACGGTTTCGGACACCCCATTCGGCGATAATATCCATAGCATGGATAGGAGCGCGGCTAAGGCTGTCGCCATCAAAGACGCCAGCCTTGCCGGCAATCTGCCGCGCGTTGTCGCCAGCGGCAGGGGCAGCGTGGCCGAGCAAATTCTGCAGATCGCCTGGGCCAACGACATCAAGGTGCGCGAGGACGCGGATCTGATCGAAGTGTTGTCGGCGATCGAAGTGGAATGCGAAATCCCGATCGAAGCCTTCGCCACCGTCGCGGAAATCCTAAGCTATGTCTACAAGGCCAACGCCGGCGAAATCTTACCGCCCGATGATGAGCCGGGAGCCGGCCCGCGCGCCTCAGGAGACGACAAGGCCGGGAGACAAGGAGAGAGCCAATGAATGATGCCGAGCTTATCGAGAAGGCCGCGGTCATCCAATCTTTGATCGATGCTTCGCGGGCGCCAATTAAAAACCGCGTACCAGTGACTCTTGGCTTGATCGAAGCCAAAATCGCTGCGCTTCACAAGACGGTTTCAGACCATACCGATGCCGGCCGGGCCGGCGCGGCCGCGGCAACCATCGACGTCATGGAAAACATCATCACCGACCTGGATAGCCTGGCTCTGGAAATCCAGTCCAATTACCGGGCGGTCTCCGGCGCCGCGGGCTTGGCCGCCAACCCCTATTCCGAAGGATAGAAAATCATGGACTTCGCGGGTGTCGACTATATGAAATTTCTGATGGCCCTGATCTTTGTGCTCGGGCTGATTTGGGGGCTCACCCTCGCCGCCAAGCATTTCGGACTTGGCAACCGGGGGCCGGTGAAACGGGGTACCTCGAAGCGTCTTTCGATCGTCGAAACCATGGCTTTGGACGCCAAGCGGCGGGTCGTGATCGTGCGCGTGGATGATACCGAACATCTTTTGCTGCTGGGCCAGTCGGGCGAGCAGATTATCGGCACCGGCGACATTGCCGGCCAGGCGCCGTCTTCGCCGCAGGCCATACTCCATGCCATCGGCACGCGCCGGGAGGCGGCCGGTTGAAACCCCTCTGCTTGCACTCGACCCGCATTATTTTCGGCCTTTTGTCGCTCGGGCTGGCGCTTAGCCTCGCCGCGCCGGCGGCGGCGCAATCCTTTTCCTTCGATCTTGGCGACGGACCGACGGCGACCGGCCGCATAGTCCAGTTTTTCCTGTTGTTCACGGTGCTTTCCATCGCGCCTTCGGTGCTGGTCATGGTGACCAGCTTTACCCGCATCGTCATTGTGCTGTCGTTTCTTCGAACCGCCATGGGCACCCAGCAAACGCCGCCCAATCAGGTGATCGTCAGCCTGGCGCTGTTCATGACCATATTCGTCATGATGCCGACCATGGAAAAATCATGGGATGAGGGCGTTCAGCCGTTCATCGAAGGCCGTATCGACGAAAAAGAGGCGTTCGAGAAGAGCGCCAGACCGATCCAGGATTTTATGCTCAGGCAAGTGCGCGAATCGGACCTCAAGCTGTTCATGGACGCCGCCAAATTGCCGCCGGTGGCTTCACCGGCGGACGTGCCGCTGCGGGCCTTGATCCCGGCATTCATGGTCTCTGAGCTTCGCCGCGCATTCGAGATCGGCTTCCTGGTTTTTATCCCGTTCCTGGTGATCGACATGGTGGTCGCATCGGTGTTGATGTCGATGGGCATGATGATGCTGCCGCCGATCATCATTGCGCTGCCGTTCAAGGTGATATTTTTCGTGCTGGTCGATGGCTGGTTCCTAATCGTCGGCAGCCTGGTGCAAAGTTTCGATACCGGCATTCCCCCCGGTCCATAGCCGTTCCCTGACCGATCAGGCCATCAAGGCCTGAATATAGGGCGGCAGGGCGAACGCCGCCTGGTGCACCATTGGCGAATAATACCGGGTCTCTATGGCCGCATCCTCGAAGCGGCGTCCGAGCACGTCCGCATCCACCAATCTTGGCGCCGGACCGTCCGAAGCCCAGGCGAAGGCCATGGCGCCGCCCACATAGGAGGGAATGGCGGCCAGATAAGCGGCGACATCGGCGAACGGCCCGCGTAGCCGTTGCTGGCTGCTCACCAGCTCACCGGGTTGTGAAAACGGAACACCGCACTGGGCGACGAGGACGCCGCCATCGGCCAGAATCCCGCGGCAATCTTGATAGAAGTCTTCGGTGAACAGGACTTCGCCGGGACCGACGGGATCGGTGGAATCGATCAGGATGACATCAAAATTCTCATCGCAGCCTTTGACATAGTCGCGGCCGTCGGCGATCACCAGATCGGCCCTTGGTTCGTCGAACGCGCCCTGGCTGAGGCTTGGCAGAAATTGCCGCGATATGTCGATGACGCCTTGGTCGATTTCCACCAGGCGCGCTAATCCGACGGTCCGGTGACGAAGAACTTCGCGCAGCGCGCCGCCGTCGCCGCCGCCGATGATCAAGACCCGGCGCGGGTTGCCATGGGCAAACAGCGGAACATGGGTAAGCATTTCGTGGTAGATGAATTCATCTTGCTCGGTAGTCTGAATGATGCCGTCGATGGCGAGCACGCGCCCGAACATGGGCGTCTCAAATACGATCAGATTTTGCCGGCTGCTATCGGTTTGGTGCAGAATTCGCGAGATTTGAAATCTCTGCATGTACCCCCGGTGGTCCCATTCGGAATAGAGGACCTCATCGAACCAGGTCAAGGGACGAGGCCTCTTCGTTGCTCGTTCACATGCATCGCCTCAGGTCTGAAGGCGCGTTCCAGGACCGGAACCGCGGAATAGGGATCGCACCCGCCGCACATGAAGATATCGATGGCGGCAAACCCCCGCTCTGGCCAGGTATGGATGCCCATATGGGATTCGGCGAGAACCAATACGCCGGATATACCGCCGTTTTCGGCAAAGCGCTGCAAATGCGCCGCCAGAACCGTGGCTCCGGCGGTTTCGGCGGCTTCTCTCAACGCTGCCTCGATGGCAATTTTGTCGGTCAGATTGCCGGCGCCCCACAAATCGATCAGCAAATGGGTGCCGGCAAATTCCAGGCCGTCCCGGCGCACGAAATAATCATTAACCGGCGCCGGTTCCGGGCGCTGATATTCGCTGATATTTGATTTCATCGCCACCCCCGTTTCCCCAATTTCCAGCCATTTCCGGGAGACGGCGTTTTAATCTGCTGGCAATTTAAAGCAAGCAAATTCGGCAGCCGCTGGCGGCCGCGCTTATCGCCCGTCCGCCAATGCGGCGGCTAGAGCGGTTCCGGAAAGATATGAACCATTTGACCGGGATGATTTTGCCCCGTGGCGAGGAGCGCACCGCATGTCGATGCATTGCATCGGCAAAGGCGTGCGACGACGTCCACGGGTCAAAAGCACCCGGCCTCTGGTGGGTCAAATCGGCTCCTAAGGCGGCGTTGCGGCGCTTGCCCGATGGATCCGCATCGCGCTACGCACCGCGCCTACCCGGAAAACCGATTTGTTCCCATCAAATTGATTCATATCTGTCCGGAACCGCTCTAGCGGATTGTGATCAGTTGAGCGAGGAAAGTTTTCCAGCCTTCAGGCGCTCGCGATAGGCGCTCATGAATGATTTGAAGTTGTTCACGGTCGCCACCTTGCTGGCCACCGTCCGGTAATCCAGCAATCCGACGGTATTGGAGCTGGCGATCAGGCGAAAAGCATCTTTGAATTCGGTCGCGTCCATGCTCACGCCATAATCCTTGCGGAGGCGCCCAATGCCCCGCTCATTGCCGCTCAAGGCCAAGGCAACGGCGAGATTTAATACCGTTTGCGCCTGGGTTTCTTCCAACGGATCGCCGGGCCCGGCACCCATGGAACGCACCAGCCTTTGCAACGGTTTGGTCGCGTTCGCCCAATCGGTATCCTTCCAGAATATTTCCGAGCGCAACAAATCGGCTTCGCGGCTGTCATCGTCTTCCAGGAGCGCGATGGCGCTGGGCGATTGGTTCATTTCCATCAGGGCGCGCGCCGAAAGCAGGCGGCGCTGGGCCGAAACCTCCGGCCGCAGTCCGCTGGACGCCGATTTCTGCAATGCCTCGCGCGCCAAATTGGGCTGCTTGTTCAACAGATAAATCGCCGCAAGGCGCGCTCCGACCCGTGCCCGGTCAACGCCCTTGAGCCTGGATTTAATCTGTTCTTCCAAAAGTGTTGCGGCCGGTCCGAGCAGATCCACGGCGGCCAGACGGTCGGCCAACTTGCGGATCATCTCTTCGCCGTCGGTGCCCGATGGGGTCAGTTCCTTGAACTCCTCGAACAACGCGATGGCCCGCACCGGCTGCATGGAATCGGCTTTGTCGTTCAAGTAAAGATCGACAAATGCTTTGGCCATTTCCTTGGTCACATTTCCAGTCGTTGGCTTGTCCTTGAAATACGTGACCGCTTGGCGCAGCGTTCTTAGCCCGTTGCGGTAATCGCCGCTTTTGATATACAGCGTTCCAAGTTTGCGCAGGAGATCATATTCAAAATCGCCGCCGCGCCAGGAAAAGCGCAGCTTCTCCAATTCCTCGGCGGCTTCATCGGCTTCGATTTTCTTGCGGCCGAGAAGCAAATCGGTGCGCAGCAATATGGCGCGCGCAATGCTGGGGCGGTGTTCGCCGTTTTCGACTCCTTCCCACGCGGAAACCGCCGCATCGAAATTACCGGAAATCTGATTGACCCGGCCCTCGATCAGGGCCAGTTGATCTATCTCTGTTCCTGTCGGTTTTTCCTCGGCCAGCACACCCAGATATTCGGCCGCGAATTTCACATCACCGGCGCTGACGGCGGCGTTGGAAACAACCATGCCGACACGCATCTTGATGTACCTTGGATAAACCTTAAAGACCGAGCCGGTTTTTTTGAGCATCCCGGCCGCCTCGATACTTTTGCCCTTGCTCGCCATCACGACCGCCCGCCAGAATTCCCCTTCGTCGGTACCATCGAGGCCTGACTGGCTGAAATCCTTCTCGGCTTCGTCGATCCGGTCGATCAGATAATTCGTTATGCCGCGCAACAGGCGAAATTTGGGATTGCTTTCCAGTGCCGGCTCATCGCCCGCCATGGTGCGCAAAATGCCGATGGCCTCGTAGCCATAATGGTTCGCCGCCAGGAACTGGGCCAGGGCGAGGCGTCTCTTTTGCCGGTCCTTTCTTTTGGAACTGATGATTTTTTCGAAAAGCTCGGCGCGCTTTTTATTAAAATCACCGACGCCTTTAACCCGGCGGGCGATGCGCCATGTGCCGGCTTCCAATACGCGCGACAGTTTTTTAAAGCCGCCGCCGAGCTTCGCGTTAACCTCGGCCTTCGGTGTCAGGGAAGACAATACCAGCCGCCCGGTACTCGAGAGGGAAATCCCCTGGGGCATGGACTGAACTCTAAGATTATCGATGTACGGCTTCACAACCATGCCCTGGGCGCTCGGCAGAATCCGGAATTGAGGCAAGGAGTATTGGCGGGCAATGCCATGGGACAGAGGTATAAACGGAATCACCACCAAATTGTCACCGACCACCGCATCGCGGATCGGCAAGGCGTCGCCGGCCTGCGCGATATTAATAAGCATACGTGGGCCGGCCGCCGAGTTCGGCTGTGATTTCGGCTCAACCGGTGTTTTCGGGCTCAGCCCCTGACGCTTGAAATCGTAGATCCAGGCGAATCCATCACGGCGGATACTCGGATTGAAGCCTTCGGCGGTTATCAGGCGCAGGAACGTCCCACCGGGCGATGGTATTTGTGTCACCGACCGGGCGATATTCTTCAAATCACTTTTGACTTTGGCCGTGTCGATTTTCTTTGCCTTGTCGAACACGATCCAAAGGCTTCCTGCCCGCCGGAAGACCGCCGATCCAACCGGTTCGGTCCAGTCAAATCGTAGACTTGCGGCGGTGCCTGCGGTGGGCGTGGCGGCGGCGGCAACCGCAGCGGCAGGCGCGGCGGCGGTGGCTGTGGATGGGGCGGGTTTCGAGGCCGGCGATGGTGCCGGTTTTCCCGAAGCCGGTTTGGCGGCGGCGCCCGGCGGTGAAAGTGCGACCGGCGGTTTCGCCTGGGTGCCAGATGCGGTTGATGCGACGAAGGCCGATTTTGCGTCGGGTGCTTGCAACGGCTCCGCCCGCACGGCCTTGGTCGGCGATTTTGCAGCGGGCTTCGCGGCTGGTTTTGCTGGCGCGGGCAGCGACGCGGAGGTGGTGGATTCGGACGCCGGCTGGGTGGCGGCGGCGCGGGCGTCATTGGCGCCGGTGGGATTATAAACATCGACCACCACTTTGGTGCCGCTCTTGAAATGCCTGATCCTGGATGAGCTCGGAACGTTAAGAGTGACAACCGTTTCACCGGCGCCTGCGCGCGCCCGGGCGGCGGGAATATTGGCCAGAGTTCCGCGCGTTACCCGGCCTAAATCAATTTGCGCCGGGCGCGCGAAAGTCAAATCGGCGCGATTGCCGCGCCGGTCAAGCCTGTATCCGACCGCCCTGTTCCAATCGAACACCAGACGCTGATAGTCGGGATGGGTGCCGACACGCACGGCGACGGTTTCCGCGCCCGCCGGTGCCGCCGCGCCAACGAGGCGTTGTTGGCGCTGTGGGGCCCGGGCGATGCGCGCCGGAGCAGAAGCCGCCGGAGCGGCCCGAGCCACTGCTGTTCGTGGCGGCGGGTCCAGATCGACCACGTCGACGGTTACTGTCCGGCCACGCTGATTATAATTGAGGTCATAGTTGCCGCGTAGCGGGAACACCACCGTGCGCCCGCCGTTTTGCAAACTGGGTCTGCCGATATATTGTGAGATGCCGCCCGGGATTCCGGCAAAGTTGGATTCCACGGGCCGGCCGAACCGCACCACAAGCTGGCGGTTCGAAATGCTCGCCGTAAACGGCACCGGCGCCGGCCAGGTGAAGGCGATACGGCCATAGCCATCGCCCTTGGATACGCGGACCGATACCGGGTCAGCATTGGCGGCCACGGTTATCAGTATCAGGACGGCTGACACAAATATTGTTGCGATGGATTTCAAATCTAAAAAACTCGTCAATTTTCCCCGCCGACCGCCAATATCACGATATCGACGCGGCGAGACAACAATCGGCCATGATCCTCGGCCAGGCCACTCAATTTCGATGAGTGGGAATTTCCGAACCCAAAGGTGACAATTTGATCGCTGTATCCGGCCCGCTTCAGCTCATTGGCAACAGCAACAGCGCGTGCCAGGGACAGCTCCCAATCGGATTTATAGATGGTTTCGCCGACATTTGCTTCCTCTGAATAGCCGTTAACGCCAATTTGATTGTCGATATGGCGGAGAACGCCGCCAAGATCGAATAACGCCGCGCCAGCGTTTTGGTTAAACACAGCGCTTTCCGGCGCAAACAATCTGGCGCCCGGAAGCGAGATAATGAGCCGGTCTTCCAGGGTCACGATCAGACTGTTTTTCAAAACTTCGCTACGCTCGATCTTTTGATTGAGCACCGCAGTCAAATAATCAAGATTGATCGCCCTTTTGCGGGACACCGAGGAGATGTTGTATTGGGCGCTGGGCACTTTGGTGGGTTCGCTCCTGGCCGGATTCAGCGACTGGGACAAGGTATCGATCATCTCTTTCCAGCGGTCGATTTTGACATTCGACATGGCGAACAGCATGACGAAAAATGTCAGCAGTAAGGCCACCAGATCGGTGAACGTCAATAACCAGATCGCGCTCGGCTGCGAGACGGAAATCCGGGGATCATTGGCCATTGGAATTTACCTCTAACGGTGCGAAATCGGATTGACCGTCCACCGGTTTGGTCAAGGTTCCGGCCAGTGTTTTGTAAAACAAATCCACTTCATCGGTGGCGCGGACATAAAACCACATGGTAATTTTGCCGCCGCCGCCCTGGAGGCCGATCGAAATGGCGTCGGGAGGAGCACCGCGGGCCAGCATTTCCCGAACAAACGATCCCGCCCGCGCCATTGGCAACGTTTGCCCGGCTGGTAATTCGCCGGCCGCGGTCACCGCACTCCCGATTATAAATTCCATATCAAATCTGAGACCGGGCGGGCGTCCATTCAAGGATGCGATGATCCGGTCAATCATGGCAATTTGGGCTTCGCGAATCTCTATGGCGCCGGAGTGAAACAACGCGTCGGCCTCCATGACCACCCGCATGCTCCTGCCCGGCGCCACGATCTCAACTTTTTTCACGCCGAGGGCCGCCGCAAACAAGCCGTCGATCCGGTCCTGGAACTCATCAGCCCCGATGAAGCGGCCGGCCCGGGACGTGAAGACGGTCAATTCGGTGCGCGGCTGGCGAACCGAGGCGAACGTAGAGTTGAGGCTGTCCATTACCGCCTTCGACTTGATGTTTTCAGGAGTGGACATGGACACCAGAAGAATAAAAAAAGCCAATACCAACAGGTACAAGCTTAGAAATTGGATCGTGGTGGACCGGTTATGGACGCCTGTTTGCTGCCTGCTATTGTCCGTCAGGGCCATGGCAATTAATCAAAATTAGCCAGCAATGCGTCGATGTCCTCCTGCTTAATGGCCTTGTCTTTATGCTGTGGGCCCTCAAGCAGCTCCTCGTCGGTATGATCCGCCTCATTCACCACCGCTTTTTTCAGCGTCTTTTTCCGCGCCTTGGATTTGTGTCCCTTATGGTTGCTGGATTCGAGCGCGGAGATAAGCTCATCAACGCGAAATTCGATACTTTTTAGCGCCCCAACGACCTTTGTAATGCGTTGTCCGGTGATATCCTGGAAGCCGCAGGCGGTAAAGATTTGAACCGTCAAAGCGGCCAATTTGTCTTCGGTATCGCCGCCCAAATCCTCGCCAATAGCGTCGATTTGCTCGGTCGCGGACATAATCTCGTCGGTCGCCACTTCGGTCGCCACGATGATCGCATCCAATTCGTCGGACGCAGCCGGCAAAAATTCCGATTTGACGTCTTCGGGCTTTAATTTTGCGATTTCCGACTTGGCAGAGCGAATGATTTGGGCGACCTGCTCCAATTCGATGCGCAGACCGAATTGCGTATCGGAGGTGCGCTTCAGGGCCGAGTCTATCGCCTCCGCGACGATATGCGCGACGGCATCGATATTGAAACCGCCGCCCCGTTCGGCTTGAAGAATTTCCAAGCGGGCGATCAGATTTTTATGGGTTTTCCGGCTTACCATATTACTTTTCTAGAACTCGCCCAGACGAATTTTTTAAAACTCGCCCAACACGTTTTCCATTTTAGACTTCAGCGTTTCGGCATTGAACGGCTTCACAATGTAATTGGAAACGCCTGCTTCCTTGGCGGCAATCACGTTTTCCGACTTACTTTCGGCCGTTACCATGACGAAAGGAATTTGTTTCAATTCGTCATCACCACGCAATTCACGTAAAAGCTGGATCCCGGTCATGGGTTCCATGTTCCAATCGGAAATGACCAGTCCAAATTCACCATTGAATGCACGCAATTTCTCCAGCGCCGCGGTGCCATCTATAGCCTCCTCGACATTTTCGAAACTAAGCTGCTTCAAGAGATTGCGCATGATCCTGAGCATGGTCTTGTAATCGTCCACGATCAGGACCCGCATATTGTTGTCAACAGCCATTTGTCTCTCCGTTCCTTATAGCTATCTGCCTAGATCAAGAATGGGTTACGTTTTACCCTTTCACTGTAGATAGTTATTGTAGCCCTAAGATTACAACCTATTTTTCGACGGTCCGGTGACATTTTTTTTGGCTGTTAGCCTCCGGTGCCTCCGAGTTCCGCCCCCGGTAGAGGCAATGAGCGCAAGGTGCTGAGTCTGATCGTCACGTCCTTGGCTTTGGTTGATTTCATTTGCGCCATGACCGGAGCAAGTTTGCGTTCCTTCATGCGTTCGGCGACGAGAAGCAGCGTATCCATATCCAACTCCTCAAATATCCGGGCCGCATCCTTCGGTTTCATATTTTCGTAAATTTTTACCAGACTGCGAATCTTTGTTTCTTCCTGGTCGTCGTGCTTCTTTATGAGGTTATCGATGGCGGCTTGAAGGCCCCGCAGTTCCTGGATTTTCCGGTCGATCCGCAGTTCCGCGGCGTTCAAGATTCCTTCCCGAATTGACATTTCTTGGACACTTTTCTCCAGCTCTTCGCGCCGTTCAGCCAGCTTCTGCAACAAATCAATCTCGTTCTGAGTCAGCAGCGTGGGATCATTTCCCGGCGCATTGGGATCGTTTCTGTCCGGCAAATCGGCGGCATCGGCGTCCGCTTGCTTATCATCCTGACCGGACTTCGGTTCGGCGTCTTCGGGTTTGGGCGGCGCATCCTCGGGCGGCGTCTCCGGCGGCTGCTGCGCCTTAAGCTGTGCCATCTGCAACGCAGGTGTGTTTCCGTCGAAGCTGTCGGAAATCCCGCTGACCTTCACCGTCAGCATCAACGCGGCCACGAATATTGTGACCGGCAACACCCTGACATGCGCAAATATTTTTCCCATAATCACCACACAAATTTTTGTTTATCACCGGGTATATTTCAACGAACGGCTCTTAACGCCTTCAACAGTTCACGCTCTTCAAGGTTATTTTCCGCCAAGTCCGAGCCATCCGATCCTTCCGGGCGGCGTCCGCGTTCGCCCGGCACCAAACCTTCGCCGCTGCGCACAGCGCCTTCCAGCCGGTCTGCCGTCCGTTCGCCGCGCTCCAACAGATAATCCAGATCACCGATAATTGTCTCGGCCTTATTGATCGATTGCTGCAAGGAGCGCACCGAATTTTCGGTTGCGCTGCGTAATTGGGCAACGCCGGCCTCGGCGCGCACCGTGGCCGCATTGAAACTGGCCGCGAGTTTATCCAAATCTTTCTGATCGCGCCTGAGGGCGACGATTCTGCGGTTGAGCACAAATCCATACCCGATCGCAAGAACCAGAAGTACAATGAGAAATATATCGAGAGCGAAGGTCAAATTTGCGATTTCTCCCTGGTAATACATTCGACTATGCGCACCGCCATGTTATCGCCCTTGCGCCCCATATGGCCGCGGAACATAGCAACGTCGCCGCACTTTATTTCAACGAATGAATCCTTGGTCGCGTTCAAGGGGATTTGCGATCCGACCTTGAGTTCGAAAATGTCGCCGAGTGTCATGGACTGTTGATCCAGAACGACCGTCAATTCCACGTCGGTTTTCCACAATTCTTCGGCCAGGTGGGTTTCCCAAATG
>JAYGEH010000015.1:0-8100 GCA_046582475.1 Rhodospirillales bacterium | reverse complement strand
GCGGAAGCGGCGGCCCTCGATCTGACCCAGGAGCTGCGCCGCTCCGGCGTTGCCGTCGATCTTGGCTATTCCGGCAATGTGGGCAAACGCATGAAGCGCGCCGGCAAACTCCAGGCGCGCTGGGCGGTGCTGCTCGGCGATGATGAACTGGCGCGCAGCGCGGCCACCGTCCGGGATATGGATTCCGGAGTGCAATCCGAGGTATCCTTGGACAAGATCGCCGAACATTTGAGCCAATCGGGAGCTTGAGCATGGCCCCAGCCGAAACCCAGAAACAACTGCCGGCCCGGAACCTGATGGTGGTCGGCGCCGACCATCGCTCCTCGACGATGATATTGCGCGACCGGCTGTATCTGGACGCCGGCGAACTTCCGGCCTTTTATGTCCAATTGGCGCGGGCCGGATTGCCCGAGGCGCTGGTCCTTTCGACCATCGACCGGTCGGAAATTTACGCCGTCAGCGATGATCCCGCCGGCACTGGAGAGGAAATTCGAAAATTGCTCGCCGCCAATGCCCGGGTCAGCCGTTCCGATATCGAAAACCAGAGCTACCTGCTGTCTGGCGCCGAAGCGGTGAAACACGCCTTCGCCGTTGCCGCCGGCCTCGAATGCCTGGTCATCGGCGATACCCGTTTTCTGGGTCAGGTCGAGGATGCCTACGCCGCCGCGATCCGGGAAAAGGCCGCCGGACCGGTACTTGGGCCAATGATGGCCGCCGCCATCCGCACATCGGCCGAGGTCTACAAAGAGACCGGTCTCGGCAAGCGCCCGGTGTCCATATCCGCCGCCGCCGTCGATGTGGCGCGCGACATTCACGGCGATCTGACCCGTTGCCGGGGGCTTTTGATCGGCGCCGGTGAAATGGGCGAGCTTTTGGGATCGAGCTTCCTCAGCGCCGGGCTTAGCCATCTCAACGTCACCCATTCCCTGGAAACCCGGGCCGAGGCCATGGCCCAGCAATTGAATTGCCACGCGGTATCCTTCGCCGGCCTCTCCGAAAGGCTCCAAGAAGCCGACATTGTTATCACCTCGGTGAACACCAGGCGCTTCACTCTGGACCAGGAAATCGTCCGCGCCGCGCTTCGCGCGCGCCGGCGGCGGCCCCAATTCCTGATCGATACCGGTGTTCCCGGCGATATCGATCAATCGGTGGAAGCCCTCGAAGACGCCTTTCTATACACCCTGGACGATCTCGAACGGGTCACCCGCGATGGCCGCTCGTCGCGGGAAGCCGATGCCCAGAGCGCCCGCGATCTGGTTGCCGACGCCGCCGCCCGATATATGGCTGCGCCCGGCGGCAGCGATGCTGGGCCGGGCGAGACCGGCAACGGCGAAACCGACAATTTGGAATTGATGCGCCGCAACGTTCTGGAAGAGGCCGCCGGCGATGCCGACAAGGCGACGCGGCTGTTGATCGACCGGTTTTTCCGCGGCAAACGAAACCGCTAACCGCGGCATTCGGGATCAGAACGACATGGCATCCGACAGGAATACCGATATGCTGACCGGCAAGCTCGCCGAAACCTTGGACAAGGTCATCCAGCGCCATGACGAGCTGCGCGATACGCTTGCCACCGGCACCGGCCTGGACGGCGCCGACTATGCCCGCATGGCGAAGGAGTTATCGGGATTGGCGGACGTCGTGGCGGCGGTGAACGATTACCGCGCCCATATCACCGAGCTTGAAGACTTAGGCTCGATCATCGACGCCGCCGCTTCCGATGACGATGTCAAACAAATGGCCGAAGAAGAGGCGCGCGAATTGAGCGCCCGGCTGCCCGATCTGATACGCGATATTCAGATCCTTCTGCTGCCCAAGGACGAGGCCGACGAAAAGAACGCCATCTTGGAAGTGCGCGCCGGCACCGGCGGCGACGAAGCGGCTCTGTTCGCCGCCGATCTCTTTCGCATGTATCAGCGCTTCGCCGAACGCCATGGCTGGTCGTCGGAACTGATCAGTCTTTCCGATACCGGCATCGGCGGCGTCAAGGAAGCGGTCATGGAAATCAGCGGCCGCAATGTGTTTCGGCACTTGAAATTCGAATCCGGCGTGCACCGGGTGCAAAGGGTGCCGGAAACCGAAAGCCAGGGCCGCGTGCATACCTCGGCGGCGACCGTCGCGGTGCTGCCCGAGGCCGAGGAAGTGGATATCGAGATCGATACCGGCGATTTGCGCATCGACACCTACCGTGCCCAGGGCGCCGGCGGCCAGCATGTCAACAAGACCGATAGCGCGGTGCGCATAACCCACCTGCCCACCAACATCGTGGTCCAGTGCCAGGACGATAAGTCTCAGCATAAGAACCGCGCCAAGGCGATGAAAATCCTGCGCACCCGGCTCTACGATGCGGAGCGCCAGCGCAAAGACAAGGAACGCGCCGCCGATCGTAAAAGCCAGGTGGGCTCGGGCGACCGCTCGGAACGCATCCGCACCTATAACTTTCCGCAAGGGCGGGTGACCGACCACCGCATCAACCTGACCCTTTATAAGCTGGACAAATTCATGGACGGCGAATTGGACGAGGTTGTGGATTCCCTGATCACCGACGACCAGGCCACCCGGTTGGCCGATTTGGCCCTGTAACGGCCATGAATTTGGGCAACCTCATGGGCCGCACGGCCGACACCCTGACCGCCGCCGGGATCGGCGCGGCGCGGCTGGAAACCGGTGTCCTCATTGAACACGTAACCGGGCTCGGGCGCATGGCCGTCTTGACCGGGCCGGAACGTGCCGTCGATACCGCCGCCGCCGCCGCCGTTGCCGGGTTGGCCCGGCGCCGCACACGGGGCGAGCCGTTGGCCTACCTCACCGGAAGCCGCGAGTTTTGGAGCCTCAGCTTTCAAGTCACGGCGCAAACCTTGATTCCGCGCCCCGATAGCGAAACCCTGATCGAAGCCGCCCTGGCACGGCGGGATCAATTGCCGGCGCGCCCCCGCATCCTCGATCTCGGCACCGGCACCGGCTGCCTGCTGCTGGCCCTGCTGAGCGAATTCCCAGGGGCCACCGGCGTTGGCGTCGATATCAATGGCGAAGCCGCCGCCCTGGCCAGCCAAAACGCCGCCCGGCTGGGCCTGGCGGAGCGGGCGCGCTTCGTCACCGCAAACTGGAGCGATTGCCTGGCCGGTAATAGCCAATGGGGCGGCAAAAGCGGCGGCGCAAACGGCGGCTTCCATATTGTCGTATCAAATCCGCCCTATATCTCGGCTGGTGAATGGGCCGATCTGGCGCCCAGCGTGCGCGCCTTCGAGCCAGCGCTTGCCCTTAAAGGCGGCGCCGATGGCCTCGATGCCTATCGCCAGATCGCCGGCCGCCTGGGCGGCCTGCTGGCACCCGGGGGCATCGCCATCCTCGAGATTGGCGCCGGCCAGGCTGTCCCGGTCACGAAAATACTTGCGGCGCAAGGACTTAGGCTTCAGAAACCGCTTCAGGACCTGGCTGGAATCGATCGTTGCATAATTGCAACACTCAAAGAAACATGACCGATGGGCAAAAATAAGGTTTGAAAATTTCACCGGGATAATTACCTTCAAAGTCTGGGGGTTAAGCGGGACTGGATATGTCGCGCACCGCTTGGCGGAAAAAGACCCGATTCTCAAAGCCGATGGAAACCGAGGAAACAGTGCCGGAATAGGCACCCTGGGTTAGCGAATATCCGGCGGGAACAGAACCATTTAAAATAACGATGTTAAGGTTATCATGAAGCAAAGGTCGAATTCGCGGCGGTCGCGAGGCCGTGGCGTTGGTAAACACCAGCCTAAAAACAGCAACTTCGACAGCAACGGACCCGAGGTGAGGGTCCGCGGCAGCGCCCAGCAGGTTTATGAAAAATATCTGACCCTGGCGCGGGATGCTATGACTGTTGACGACCGCATAGCATCGGAAAATTACTTTCAGCACGCGGAACATTATTACCGCATCCTCGGCGCCCAGGAATCCGGCGACGGCCGGGATGGTAATCGTGATGGCGGGCGCAATGACGGACGCGGCCGGCGCGGCCACGGGCAGCCGCCGCTGGGGTCGGATTTGGCCGGAGCCGAGCAACCCAGCGTCGAGATACCGGCGCAAAGCGGTGAAGCGGTGCCCGAGGAAGCAAATCAGCCGTCGCCCGAAGCCGGGCAGGCACCCGAGCAGACACCCGAACAAGCACCCGAACAAGCACCCGAACAGGCACCCGATCCGGCCGAAGCGACCGTCGAGAGAACCGGTGCCGCCGCCGTTGCCGAGGCAGCCGCCTCCGATGGCGAAAACGATGCCACATCCAGTGATGACGACGGCCCCCGCGACAGCGCCGTTGCCTAAGTGGCCTGTACACCCGATTACGCACCGTTTGCGCAGGCCATAATTTCCCAGCCAAGTGCTGTTGAATAGCATTCTACGGCTTGCGGTCGCTTTCAAACGCGCCATATAACTAAACCGTGATCAACGATCCTCAATTTTGAGGGATTGCGCGCGCCCTCATGATCCGGGCCGCGCCGTGCCGTCACCATAAAAGGAAGATCATGGATCTGGAGAAATATACCGAGCGCGCCCGCGAAATTATTCAGTCCGCCCATTCCCTGGCGTCGAACAGCAATCACCAGCAGCTAATGCCGGAGCATTTGCTGAAAGTCCTGCTCGACGACGGCGACGGGCTGGCGGCGGGATTGCTGAGCGCGTCCGGCGCCGATGCCAAGGCCTGCCTCGCCCAGGTTACCGGTGCCCTGGCGCGCCTGCCCAAGGTCGAAGGGTCCGGCGCCGGTCAGGTCTATATCGCCTCGGAATTGACCGGCGTCCTCAAATGCGCCGACGAAATCGCGACAAAAGCCGGCGACAGCTATGTCACCGTGGAACGTCTTCTGTTGGCGCTGGCGCTGGCGCCGGCGAGCCAGGCCCACGAAATCCTGGCCAAGGCCGGCGTCACGCCGCAGAAGCTCAACCGGGCCATCGAAGAGGTGCGGGCGGGGCGCACCGCCGACACCGCCACGGCGGAAAACGGCTACGATGCGCTCAACAAGTTCGCCCGCGATCTGACCGAGGCGGCGCGCGAAAGCCTGCTCGACCCGGTGATCGGCCGCGACGAGGAAATCCGGCGCACCATCCAGGTGCTTTCCCGGCGCACCAAAAACAATCCAGTCCTGATCGGCGAACCCGGCGTCGGCAAAACCGCCATCGTCGAGGGGCTGGCCCAGCGCATTGTCAATGGCGATGTGCCCGAAGCCCTGGCCCGCAAGCGCCTGCTGGTGCTCGATCTCGGCGCGCTGTTGGCCGGCGCCAAATTCAGGGGCGAGTTCGAGGAGCGCCTGAAAGCGGTGCTCTCGGAAGTGGTCGCCTCGGACGGCGAGGTCATTTTGTTCATCGACGAAATGCACACCCTGGTCGGCGCCGGCGCGGCGGAAGGCGCCCTGGACGCATCGAACCTGTTGAAACCGGCCTTGGCCAAGGGCGATCTCCATTGCGTCGGCGCCACCACCCTCAACGAATACCGCAAGCATGTGGAAAAAGACGCCGCCCTGGCACGGCGCTTTCAGCCGGTGTTCGTCTCCGAGCCGACCGTCGAAGACACCATATCGATCCTGCGCGGCGTCAAGGAGAAGTACGATCTGCACCACGGCGTGCGCATCACCGATGGCGCCCTGGTATCGGCGGCGACATTGTCGCACCGCTACATCACCGACCGCTTCCTGCCCGACAAGGCCATCGATCTGATGGACGAAGCCGCCTCGCGCCTCCGCATGGAGGTGGATTCCAAGCCCGAGGATATCGACGAGCTGGACCGCCGCATCATCCAGTTGAAGATCGAACGCGAGGCCCTGAAGAAGGAAAGCGATCAGGCGTCGGAAGACCGCCTTAGCAAGCTGGAGGGCGAGCTGGCCGAACTGGAAGAGGAAAGCGACCGCCTCACGCGCCAATGGAATTCGGAAAAAGACGAAATTGCCGAAACCCATAAGATCAAGGAGCATCTCGACCAGGCGCGCATCGAGCTGGAAAAAGCCTTGCGCGACGGCAAGCTGGAACAGGCGGGCGAATTGCAATACAGCCTGATCCCCGGTCTCGAGGAAAAGCTGGCCGCGGCGGACGAAACCGAACACCGGGACATGGTCCAGGAAGCGGTCACCGACGAGCATATCGCCGCCATCGTATCCCGATGGACCGGCATTCCGGTGGACAAGATGCTGGAAGGCGAGCGCGACCGGCTGGTCCATATGGAAGCCGGGCTGGCCAAAAGGGTGGTCGGCCAGGCCGAGGCCCTGGCCGCCGTCGCCAACGCCGTCCGCCGCGCTCGCGCCGGGCTGCAGGACGAGGCGCGGCCCTTGGGATCGTTTCTGTTCATCGGCCCCACCGGCGTCGGTAAGACCGAACTGACCAAGGCCCTGGCGGAATTCCTGTTCGACGACGAGGCCGCCATGCAGCGCATCGATATGTCCGAATATATGGAAAAACATTCGGTCGCCCGGCTGATCGGCGCGCCGCCCGGCTATGTGGGCTATGACGAAGGCGGCGCCCTCACCGAAGCGGTCCGCCGCCGGCCCTATCAGGTGATCTTGTTCGACGAGGTGGAGAAAGCCCATCCCGACGTGTTCAACGTGCTACTCCAGGTTCTGGACGACGGCCGCCTCACCGACGGCCAGGGACGCACGGTGGATTTCCGCAACACGCTGATCATCCTCACATCCAACCTGGGCGGCGATATCCTGGCCGGTCAACCGGAAGGCCACGATTCCACCGAAGTCCAGGTCGAGGTGATGGAAGTGGTGCGCACCGCTTTCAGGCCCGAATTCATCAACCGGCTGGACGAGATTATCCTTTTTCACCGCTTGTTCCGGGACCATATGGACAGCATCGTCGATATCCAGCTGGCGCGCCTCATTGGCCGCTTAGGCGAGCGCAATATCACCCTTGAGCTGGACGGGTTGGCGCGCGCCTGGCTGGCCGATGCCGGCTACGACCAGGTCTATGGGGCGCGGCCCTTGAAACGGGCGATCCAGCGCAACCTGGAAAACCCCCTGGCCACCATGCTGCTGGACGGCTCCATCGGCGAGGGCGAAACCGTGCATATCGGCGCCGGCGGCGGCGGGCTGACCATCAACGGCCAGGTTATCGAAGCCGAAGCGGCGTAAAAGCAATTCACCGAAACGGTTGCATTCCTCTAGCCATGGGATAACCATTGGTCTCGCCGCATTTGAGTTGATCCCATGTCCGATGATTCGACGCCGCCGGCCGCCGCGGCGAATGCCAATTTCCGGGGCGCCCTCTACATCATAGCGGGCGCTTTTTTGCTGACCGTGATGGCGTCCCTGGCCAAATATCTGGGCGATTCCCTGCCCGTGCCGATGATGGTGTTCGTGCGCTTCCTGGCCGGCTTCCTGTTCCTGTTGCCGGTGCTCTGGCGGTTCGGATTTAAAAATCTCAAAACCGGCAGGATCAAGCTGCATCTCCTGCGCGGCTCGGTCGGCTTTCTCGGCAACCTGGCGATGTTCTTTTCGGTCGTCAATATCGTCATCGCCGACGCCATCACTATCCAGTTTTCCAGGCCTTTGTTCACGGTGCTGCTGGCCGGTTTGTTCCTGGGCGAGGTGGTCGGCAGGCGCCGGGCCGGCGCCGCGATCATCGGCTTTCTCGGCATCCTCATCATCACGCGGCCGTTCGGCGACGGCTTCAGCGTTTGGTATTTCGCGGCCATCGGCGGCGCCATAACGGCGACCATCGTGGTGCTGGTGGTCAAGGTGTTGAGCCGCACCGAACATACGCTGGTGATCATCTTCTATTTCACCGCCACCTCCACCGCCCTCGCCGCCATCCCGGCGCTGATATTCTGGCAGACGCCGAGCCTTGACGAATTCGCCATCTTGGTTCTCATGGGCGGCCTCGGCGTCTTCGGCCAGACCTTGTTCACCCACGGCATCGGCCTCGGCGAGACCAGCTTCGTGCTGCCCTTCGATTATTTGCGCATCGTGTTCGCCTTCGCCATCGGCCTGATCTGGTTCGCCGAGGTTCCATCCGCCTGGAGTTATGGCGGCGCCGCCATTATTATCGTCAGCTCCTATTACCTGTTGCGCACCGAACGGGCGCGGTGAGGAGCAAATGGCACGATCCATACATGTAGCGGCGGCGCAGCTTGGG
>JAYGEH010000007.1:0-1671 GCA_046582475.1 Rhodospirillales bacterium | reverse complement strand
GGGTACTAGAGGCGCTATCCTCAGCAAAGAGTTCCAACAGGCTTGATCCCTATTGGCGAGTTGGATGTGTGACCGCATGTCGGCTTGGCGAAACTGCCGTCCGAAAGATTAGTCCCATCCCCCGTTTGTGATGGTCCATGTATGCAGCATTGTGGCAAGCCGGATCGGAGCTGCCGGATATAAGTTGATGCGATCATTCGCTCGGAACATAGAACTCATCGCAAGACCCGCACAAAACCCAACGGCTCAAACATCGGAAATGACAACTATGCGATACCTATTGAAACCACCTTGACAAAGATTGCCTCATATAAGCGGACATTGCCTATTCCGAAATCAACCACTCCGTTCCTCACCAAATCCCTATTTACCTGGGACTACCACAGCACGTTTATGGCATTATCTAGACGGGAGTATGCCATGGACTATAAAGAAATCTTTCAGATACTCGTCGAGCATCGTGACGTCAGTTACGCCACTTCGATTTTTGCCGCTATGGCGGTCGGTATTCTCGTTTGGTTTATTTCCACGCGGGCATATCGGAGAGAAAACCGTGGTCTGAAGGTAACGATTCGAGATCAAGAGGCGACAATACAAAGCCAACAAGCGATATTCCTTGGTCAGGAGGCTACCATCGAAACTCTTGAAGAGCCCATTGAGCTATCGAAGGACATGTTGTGGTCCGTGGAAATTGCACGGGTGGCGTTAGAGAAAACCATTGACCAACTGACGCAGAGTGTTGAGCGTTTTATTTCGGACGATCCCGCGTCAAAAGAAGCAGTTAAACAAGCCACCGCCTCCACGCGGACTGCTTTGGCAGACCTCAAAAACGCCGGAATGAGGTGTTTGGAAGCTTTCCTTGCCGATCCAGATTCGGCTTCGTAGTCCCTGGCCCCCATCACCGACCCTACGTGCATCAGCACACTATTCCCGAAACGATTTGAGGATTGGGTTAGCGAGGACAACCCGATTCATGTGATTGATGTCCTTGGGTGCACTGCTTGCTAGTAAATTTTGGGAAACATTGTCTGGGCGTCTTTGCCCGTCCGGATCCCCCTTAATTTTAGCCGGTTTTCGGGCCACGACGATGGCGGCGCCGTATTTCGTGAGTTGGGTTCGCCTGATGTCTATGAAACCAGCGGCCTCCATTTCGGCTTCCAATTTAATTTGCCAGTTGGAGCCTTCGATGACCTCCGGCAACCCCCTGAATACATCCCGCCAGGCCGGCATTACGAGTGCTACCCGGAAAAGAACCGGTGGATGAGGCTGAGACGGTGCTCCGATGATGACATTGTATTTCGTATTAATTTTATCCGCGAGCGAGACAGTGAAAATATTCTTGGTCGCCCGAGACGAACTGAGACACCACGTCCATGGTCTGTATCCACATCCTAGGAAACGCCGGAACGAGCACCCGCTCCACATAGGTGTGGAAGATGACGCCGTTCATGGGTGCGTCGATCACGAACGGTGCGGTGATACCGTCATGGCGCAGGCCGGCGACGAACGTGGTTGTCTTCCAGTGCCCGTGGCCGGTCAGGCGCATGCCGCGCCGGCAGCGGCCGTGGCTGCGCGCCATGTTGGTCTTGGCCCAGGTTTCGTCGATGAAGATCAGCCTTTTGGGGTCAAGCGCCGGCTGATCCTTGCGCCATTGTTGGCGCGCAGCTGCCA
>JAYGEH010000005.1:0-6062 GCA_046582475.1 Rhodospirillales bacterium | reverse complement strand
GCCCGCCGCCTCTAACGCCCATTCGCGGGACCATTCTACATTCGGCTGTAGCTGCTTGCTTGCCCACAGTCCACAGATTATGATGGAAGTACATCAAGAGTAGGGCTGACGCCCTCGCCAACCTGCAGCTCGTGCAAGGTGGTTTTCCCGAAAGGGAGATGTGGCCGAAAGGCAATATCGAGCGTCAGCCCTCCTCGGTTAATCCGTAGGAGGGATTGGCTATGTCTATCGAACTAAGTCGCGGCGATTTTCTGAAAATTGTTTTTGCCACGGCATCTGCCGCTGCCGTGTCGGGTGCGTCCACACTATGGCCATCCAACGCCTTATCACGGCCCGTACCCAACTTGGCTTGAAGATGATCCACACACTGCCGGCGGCGGGCGGAGCTTACCAGTTTCCCTCAAGCGCCTCTTTCAGGATCGGCTTGTCCAGGGTCAGATCGGAAACCGCCCTGCGTAATCGGCCGTTCTCCTTCTCCAAATCCTTCAGCCGTTTCGCCTGATCGATCTTCAGACCGCATATTCTTTGCGCCATCGATAGTAACTCTGAGACACCTAGGCCTCGCGAAGCATCCCGATAATCTGTTCAGGGGTATAACATTTGCGGCTCATTCTATCCTCCTTCCAAGAGGTCAAGAATGCGCCAATCCTCTTAATAAACCTGGACCACTTTCAGGGGAGCACTCCACTTCAGCAAAACCGATGGATGGTAACCCGGCCTGCCGGCCGCCTCCGGCACGACACCGCCAAAACCCAGCCCGCCGAGATCAAGTTCATCGACAAACACATCAACGACGCGAACCGGGTTGTCTTCTGCTTACCCAATCTTCGAGTTGATCCGGAAATAATGTGCTCTGGCCCCGGTCCGCACCTTTAATAAAACGCTTCATCGCAAAACCCCGCTAATGTCATGGCCCGCTAATGTCATGGACGGATTCTATCAGACATCAGGAAAACAAAACGTTTTTACACAGCCTGGACCCAAAAGAGACAATATTCTGAAATAAATGCGGCGGTCCGGAGACCGCCGCATTATTCCAAATGTAGATCCTTTGGGATCGGCTAAATTTTATCGGGATCAAGTTTGCTATAAACTTCGTCCCACAGTGCTTGGGCGAATTTATCGACATCGTTGCCGATGCGGGCGTGAATTTTGTCCCACTTCGCAACATTTTTCAAATGCGCCTGAATGATCGAATTGGGATCTTTGACGCCTTCCTTCGCGGCGATCTTAGCGATGATGGCGGGCTCCTTAGCCTTGTGCACATCCAGCGAAGACAAAATGTCGTCACCGGCCTTCACGAATGTGATGCCTCTTTTCGGTGCCTTGCTTCTGACCATCTTGTCTTCCGCCATGTATCCCTTGATGGTGGTGTTGGCGATCAGCCGCGGCGCGTGTTTGAGAATGGCCATTTTTTCAGAACGTTTAAGTCCGTCCCAGACAGCGCGATTGATCACCATGGCAGAGGGTGTCGGTTGAATGGCCAGGGGCGCATCCAAGACGTGCTTGACGATGTCCCACATACCGAAAGACTGTATCCAGCTCGACGGACCGGCGATGCAGTCCAGATTGCCGCGTTGCATGGCCTGTACCGCTTTGGAAGGTGGTCCACCGACTGGCACTGCGCCCAAGCTCTTAATATAGCGGCCGAGGGCACCTACCACCCGAATTCTGAGGCCTTTCACGTCAGCTGCTGATTTGACGGGCTCACGACATAGCAGATTAAAGGCGGTTGCCGCGTAGTTGGCGATAAAGACCGTATTGTTCTTTGCAAAGTCGGCTTTACATTCGGGGCAATTCAAGTGATAGGTTTCCGCTACCGCCCCCGCCATAGCAACCGGGCTTTCTGATGCATTCACTAGGTCATAGACGACATTGGCGGACCGCAGGGCTTTGCGGGTAAACGCCGGGATCACCGGCCCGCCCGCATCTGCAACACGATTGCCGATGCCAGACAAAGCCGCCCGCCCGCCGAAGAGCTGAGCGCCGGCGATCAATTTCCATTTCATCGAACCGTTGGTCTCTTTTTCGATGGCTTTGAGATACGGTACGACCCCTTCAACGAGGACGACGTTTTTTGGACCATTCCAGGATCCATAGATGAATTCCCCCGCAGAAACGGTAAGTGTCGACAGCAGAAGCCCGCCGGCGGCCACAATCAGACAATTTTTCCAAGCTTTCATGATTTATCTCCCCAGATTATTGATCAACGATTCTTGGTAAATTTGCCGCCTAAGTCACGGCGTGGATGGTTCAACAACCACAAATGTATGATGCCAAAAAGAAAACCCAGAGTCCAACCTCTTATTAACGTTGGCTTAAGCTGCAGCAGATGTTAGGTGTTTTCGCTATGGGAATTAGCAAGCGTCGAAATGGATAGGGGGGACGCACAATCGATGAATTCTCTGAAGGCTGGAAAATACCCTGAAGCCCTGGGGCGCATATTAATGATCATCGGCGGCATTGCCATGGTCATGATGATGCTTCACATCGTCGCCGATGTGGTTTTAAAACATACGCTCAACGATCCCATTGACGGCACGACAGAAATCGTTGCGGCCTATTACATGGTCGCCTCGGTATTTTTGCCCCTCGCCTATGTCACCTTTAGCGAAGGTCATCTCATTGTTGAACTCTTTACCAGCAAAATGTCGGGCCGTCCGCTCAGATTGTTGACGGCCATTTCCGGGGTAGTGACCGTATTTTATCTTTTCTTTTTGATCTTTGTCACCGTCGATGAAGCGGTCCTTCGGACACTGGATGGAGAGGCTTGGGAAACGTCCGTGGACCTAGTGGCGGTTTGGCCGAGCCGTTGGCTATTGCCGATTGGATTGACGGCAATGGGGCTCATTGTGATCGCCCAGGTCATTCGCTGGAGTAGAGGTGACGGTGAAGATGATCGACAGGCGCCTCCCGGTGTTTGAATTGACGCCTTCTCAAATTTCAAAGTTTTAAAGGAATGTTGGTATGAGCGGATTACAGATCGGATTCCTCGGCCTCGGAATGGTTCTGTTCCTGATCTCCATTCGCATTCCCATTGGAGTTGCGTTGGGGGGTGTCTCCATTCTCGGCATCATGTTCCTGCGCGGCCCGGAAGTTGGCGCCGGTATGGTGAAAACCACAATTTTCGAATTTGCCGCCAGTTGGAATCTGTCGGCTATTCCGATGTTTCTGCTGATGGGGGCGGTCGCCCATCACTCGGGCATAAGCTCCGCCTTGTTTAAATCCGCTCGGTTGTGGCTGGGTCGGTTGCCGGGTGGCCTGGCGGTCGCCAGTAACTTCACCTGCGCCGGCTTTTCTGCCGCTTCGGGGTCGAGTCTTGCCACGGCTGCCGCGATGGGTCGCATCGCCATCCCGGAAATGGTCAAGCAGGGCTATGACAAAGGAATGGCGGCAGGCGTCGTTGCCGCAGCCGGCACATTGGGCTCCCTCATTCCACCCAGCATACTCATGGTGCTCTTTGGTATCTTTTCCGAGACTTCCATTTCCAAGCTTTTGATCGCGGGCATCCTGCCCGGAATTCTGACGGCAGTTGTCTATGCATCGATGATCATTATCCGCTGCAAAATTCGGCCCGAGCTGGCCCCTAGCATTTCTGAAGAATACACGCTCACGGAAAAGCTGCTGGCGTCGCGGGAGGTTTGGCCCCTGTTCGCCCTGATAATCGGGATCATCGGGGGTATTTATGCCGGCATTGTCACACCAACGGAGGCAGGTGCGTTTGGCGCATTTTTGTCCTTTGTGTTGGCCTGGACTCAAAAGCGGCTGACCTGGACGCTTTTCAAAGACAGCGTCACCGAAGCCCTGATCAATACGGCTAAGATCTTTTTTATCGCCGTCGGCGCGGTCATGCTCACTCGGTTCCTCGCTTTAGCAGGACTGCCGTTTTTCATGGGAGAGATGATCGGTGAATGGGCCCTTGACCCGATACTGTTAATCCTTGCCATGTCGGTGATCTATGTGCTGCTGGGCATGTTTCTTGACCCGCTCGGTCTCATGTTGCTGACATTACCGCTCTTCCTGCCGATGTTTGATGCGCTTAACCTCGATCTGATCTGGCTCGGCGTTCTGGTCATAAAATTTCTTGAAATTGGTCTCATGACTCCGCCAGTGGGATTCACCGTTTATATCGTGAAAAGCGTTGTCGGCGACACCATCCCCCTGGGCGTAATTTTTCGCGGTGTCGCATGGTTCTTGGCCTGCGAAGTGTTGATCGTTGGTCTTCTTGTATACTTTCCGCAAATATCAACGATTTTACCCCAACTGATGTGAGGGCCTTCTATGCACTTTATAAAGTGTAAAGGCCTCGGATGCGCCGGAGGTAGAGGCAAGGATACTTCCGCCAGTTCCAAGACCGGCTTCGCCCTCGACCAGAACCCGGAGCCAATGGGTTCTCGGGTTTCCGGCCCGAAACTTGATGCTGACGACCTTCCCTTCAACCGAAGCGATGTCGTCCTTCGCCGGGGCCGGAGTAAATTCCGGGCCCGGACAGCACGCCATTTCCTCCAGTTCCTTCGGCTGGAGCGGATGACGCGCCACGATCTCGACCTGTCCGAAGCCCACGTCTTGAAGGATCTGAAAATACCGATCCTCTTCGATCGCGCCGCCTACACATCCCGCCCAACTCGCTTGGAAGCGCTCGCGAACCTGGGGATCGATCTCCCCACCATAGACAATATCGGAAATTGCCAAGCGCCCGCCGGGCTTTAGGACGCGAAAGGCCTCGCGGTACACGGCCTCCTTGTCGGGGCACAGGTTAATGACGCAGTTGGAGATCACCACGTCGGCGAAGCCGTCGGGAAGCTCAACCCGCTCCAGGTCGGCGAGAAGAAACTCGGTGGTCTCGGCCACATGTGCCTCGGCCACCGACTGCTTTGCGCGCTCGATCATGTGAGGGGTCATATCCACGCCCACCACTTTTCCGACAGGTCCGACCTTGTGGGCGGCGAGGACGACGTCGATGCCTGCGCCGCACCCAAAGTCCACCACTACCTCGCCCGGCTGGAGATCGGCGAACCCCGCCGGGTTACCGCACCCTCGGGAGAGGGCAAAGGCGATCTTTGGGACCAGGGAAAGCTCTTCCCGGCTGTAAAGTCCGTGCTCGGCGGCAAAGCTCGGGCTGGCGGGGGTGTCGCCAGCGCAGCAAACCGCTCCCTCGCCACTGCCCTGCTCGGCGCATGCGTCGTAGCGGCTCTTGATAATGTCTTTGGGATTCCCCGCCTTGATGGTCTCGGTCTCCTTTTCCTTCATCTCCTCACCTGTGGCCCATGACCATCACGGTCTGGCTCTTGGCAATCTTGGCAAGCTCTTTGGAGGTCATGGGCTTAGAGCGTCTGGACCACTTGGTAGTAAGTCCAGTGGAGGAGAGAAACTGCCTTACCGTGGATGCCTTGATGCCGAAGTTTACGTTCTCTGGCATTGAGCCAGTCATCTTTGCAAACTTGAGTTTATTCAGTTGGGCGCCGACGATGTTCCCGTTGCCATCATAGATTTGGCCGCCACTGCTTCCCGGTTGGACCGCCGCATCCATCTGGAACTGACGTGAATCATTACCCAGGCCACGCATGGCGCTGACGATACCCTTGGTGACCTTGATGGTGCTGCTGAACATTTCGCCGTAAGAATAGCCTGCAACCAATAAATCCTCACCAAGTTCCACGTCCTCGAAACGCATAAGGCCTTCAGAAGCGAGGGGAACGATTTTGATACCCAGTTTCCGAATAAGGGACTTGGTTTCGGCAGACGCCATCTTCGTTGAAGATATTTTGAAGAGAGCCAGGTCGTTACTTCTATCGGTTTCAAGAATATCTGCTGTGACCTGTTTCCGAGCGTTATCTCCCACCGTTACCCTTTTGCATCTGCCAACAACGTGCTGGTTGGTGATGACGTGACCTGCCTTGGAGATAAAGAAGCCTGATCCTGCGTTGCCTGTCTTGGGCGATGGCTTGGGCTTCTTGGCAACCTTTTTGGGCTTGGCTTTTCTCTCTTTTTTCAATCGGGCAATTTCTCTGCGCAGCCTATCCAGTTCCTTTTGCTGCTTGTTCGCCTGGCGAGATCGTGGT